>JALHIE010000052.1 GCA_022840285.1 Porphyromonadaceae bacterium | reverse complement strand
ATAGGCTTGCCGGAATAACCGCAGCACCCAATCCCATGTATTTCAAAGCTGTTCTTCGCGAAATTTTTTGTTTTCCGTCATTTTCTTTCATAGCATACAGGGTTTTGTAGTATTTGACAAAAATAGTAAAATTCTTGCAAGATCTACGTCAGCCAATGCAGGTTTTTCTGTTTCTTATTTGGAAAAACAACGTCACGCATGTTATAGTTATCAGACAAAAATCGATATTATCGTTACTTTTTATTATCTTTGGGGCGATATTTTCAAAGGGATAGAGCATAATTACTCCTACTGAAAATGTGTATCCGACCTTTTTATGAGTTGATATTGTTGGATTGGGCAGTTACCATTTAAATCGATCGTGAGTAATGGGTGATAATTTTAGCAAAAACAAATGAGAAAAGTATTGGTTGATTTATCAGCCCTGAAAAATGTATATAGCGGATTTGGACAGGTAGCATTGACTTACGGTAGATACTTTCAAAATAATTACAGAAAAGAGAGTGCTCATTATTCCCTGACGTTGCTCGTTCCTGATGATATGATCGGCAAGTTTGGCAATGAGGTCAACTACCTGTCATCCTCCAATCGGCTTAAAAGACGGTTTCCCTTTTTGTTTCCAAAGTTTGATGTTTGGCACTCGACACACCAGTTAAGTAAATTCAGGCCCTTTTATTCTGGAACAAAGCAGATACTGACATTTCACGACCTGAACTATCTGTACGAAAGAAAGGGATTTAGCCGATACAGAAAACATCGTCAACTCCAAGGGAAAATAAACCGGGCGGATCAACTGGTTTGTATTTCTCACTTTACCAAAGAAGAAATAGAGAGAAATCTGAACCTCAACAGAAAGAAATGCAATGTGATTTACAATTACGTGGAGCCTTTTGATGAATGTCTGGCTTCTAAACCGAGTATCGATATTAAAATGCCTTTTTTCTTCTCTATCGGTGCATTGCGTAAAAAGAAAAACTTCCACGTTTTGCTTGATCTAATGAAGTTATACCCTGAAAAACACTTGTATATTGCTGGAACTGAGGTCAGAAACAAGAAAAAAAATGCATACGCCTTAATGATAAAAGAACGCATCAAAAATGAAAGAATAACGAATGTTACCTTGCTTGGAGGGATTCTGCATGAGGAGAAAATATGGATGTATAAAAACTGCGAGGCTTTTCTTTTTCCTTCGTTGTTTGAAGGTTTCGGATTACCGGTTATTGAAGCCATGCAACTCGGAAAACCGGTATTCTCTTCAGCAGAAACAAGCCTGAAAGAAATTGGCGGACAGTTCGCTTATTTCTGGGATGATTTTGAGCCATACCACATGAAGTCTTTGATAGATGCTAATTTGGAGAGATTTTATAACGAAAGGGAACGGGTCTGGAAAGAGAAACAATACGCGGAATCATTTTCGACGAACACCCATTTTGAAGAATATGAAAAGCTATATGAGCACGTATGATATAGATCTGGTTTATCTATGGGTCGATGGCAATGACCCTGAATGGTTGGTCAAGAAAAGAAAATATTTAGAGAACAAAACCGGGTTAAATATCGAAGCCACTTCAAAGGCACGTATCGCCGACAATGATGAATTGAAATATTCACTTCGTTCTGCAGAGAAACATGCCCCCTGGATCCGTAAAATTTTTATAGTTACTGATGAGCAAAAGCCTAAATGGCTTAATTTGGAAAACGAAAAGGTGGAAATTGTTGATATCCGTGAAATTATTCCGGAGGAAGCTTTACCGTGCTACAACTCGGTTATCATTGAGCACTTTTTATATAAAATTCCCGGCTTATCTGAGCATTTTCTCTACGCAAACGACGATATGTTTTTTAATGCTGACATAGGTCCCGAATTCTTTTTTAATTCCGACGGAATGCCAATTGTGCGGTTACAACGTGCATTTTTATCAAAATGGATGAATCGAATAAGGAAAGTATTCAATATCCCTACCAATATCTATCGGAAAACCATTGACAGGGCTGCTGTATTAATTCAAGAAAAATTTGGAAAGTATTATTCAGGCACGCCACACCACAATATCGATTCGTATCGGAAAACAGATTACAGGAATGCGGTGGAAAAAGATTTCCGGGATGAAATTTTTTCGACACTGACAAATCACCTCAGAAGCGAACACGATATCCAACGGATCGTTTACTTATACTATGCCTTAGCAAAAAAAAGGGGAAAACTCCGTTACGTCAGCCGAAAAGAATCTTGTCGCATCCGGTTGCAAAAGCATGACTTTATGAAATACATCACGTCATATGATCCAGTGCTTTTTTGTCTGAACGATACCCATCGGGCAACAGATAAAGATCGTGAGAGGGTTAAACCCTTTTTGGAAGCTCTCTTTCCGGAAAAGTCCGGTTATGAACTCTAGGATAAATACAACATCACAATTCGAAACCCGATTTTTCCGGGAGAATATTTTCAAAAGACGCTTTTAGTTCTTTGAGCATTGAGTCGAAGTTCCTAATATGTATGTTGTCATTTAGGCAGACCAGTTTGTACCTTTGTTCGCGGACAGCCAGAATAGCCTGTTTGGATCTCAAAATTAGGGGGAACATCTTTGTGTCCTGATAGGTGTTGTAGGGCAGGAATTTTGAAGTGCAAATTTGCCAGGTCTTGAACAATTCAGGAGTGAGGTCGGAAGAGCTTCTGAAGCGGTTTTTCGACATTTCGGTCAATTCTTTCCCGCACTTATCCCACACATCATGAAACGTTGATTTTAAAAAAGGCTGCGCGTTGTGAGGAGTCCGTAAGGTTACAAACTTATCGTATGGTTTAAGCAGATAGGTCAGTCTTCTCCTTTTCCCGTACGATTCATGAAACCACTTGTCGTGATCTCTTTTTAAAACCTCTTTTTTGTCGAAAAACCTGTTGATTAGTTTGATGTTGTTTTTCAGCATTTTGCCAAATTGTGAACGCCCAAAGTTGGTGCGGAAAGTGGCAATGTCTTTAGGGAGACCGTTTTCGAAGAAACGAGTGGCAGGGGTGTGGTTTACGACAAAAAAATCATCGTTGAAATAGACAAACTGTTCCGCCAGATCGGGTATTTTGTGCAAATAAATTTCAATCAAATTTGAATTGAAGACCGGCAGGTATTGTTCTGGAATAAAATCTTTGTGGCTGACTAAGTGTAGTTTTGGGTGATTTTCATCCAGCCAGTCCGGTTTTTGTCCACAGGTGACAAAATGAATTTTACGCACCCAGGGGGTAAATTTTTCTACTCCCCTAAACCAGTATTTCAGTAACCCATAATCCCTGAATCGGGCTTCAGACAGTTCATTTACCGTGTTGTCAATTTTCCCTGAATAGTTGGCAAAATCTCTTTGCCACTCCGGGTCATTCATGTCTACCCACGTTATTACAAAGTCAATTTCCACTTCCTTGTTTTAGAATTCAGTCAAAAAAAAAATTTCCAACAAGTCGCCAAGTTGCTGGAATTGTTTTTATCTGATTGCGTATTTAATTTGTTTTGAATTTAAATTTGATGCCCGCCAGTTCTTCGTTGGCCTGAGTGATTTTACTCTTCAGGTCTTCTTTATAAGATACTAATTTGTGCCGGAGTGATTCATCTCCGGTTGCGATCATCTGCAGAGCAAGAATAGCGGCGTTAAGCGATCCGTTAATGCCGACAGTAGCAACAGGGATTCCCGGTGGCATTTGTACGATGGCAAGCAGTGCATCCATACCGTCCAGAGACGCATTTATGGGAACGCCAATAACGGGCAACGTGGTCATTGAAGCAATTACACCCGGCAAATGGGCTGCCATTCCGGCTGCTGCTATAACAACCTTTATTCCCCGCTTTCCGGCATTCTTGGCAAAATGCTCGACGGCTTCGGGTGTACGATGTGCAGAAAGAGCGTTTATTTCGAACGGAACTTCCATTTCGTCGAAAAAACGGGCAGCCTTTTCCATCACGGGTAAGTCGGAAGTGCTGCCCATTATTATGCTTATGAGTGGATCCATCTGTCTACTGTCCTATGAGAGCTTTGTACGCATCACTGGAGAGAAGCTCATTGAGATCGGCTTCCTCTTCGATTGTTACTTTTACGATCCATCCCTCACCGTAAGGATCCTGGTTTACCAGTTCGGGCTGGTCATCCAGTTTCGGATTTACTTCAAGCACCTCACCGGTTACCGGCATCAAAAGATCGGAAACGGTTTTTACAGCTTCAATACTACCGAAAACGGCTCCCTTGTCAACCTTTTCCCCTTCTGTTGTGATATCAACGAAAACAATTTCTCCGAGTTCGCTTTGTGCGAAATCGGAAATTCCAATGTAGGCTTCGTTTCCGTCAACTTTCACCCATTCATGGTCGCTGGAATACTTTAAATTTTCAGGAAAATTCATAGAAGTTAATTTTTAATGTAAGTGGTTTTATTTGTAGGGTAAAAATACTATATATTTTCTTTATTGCAAAATTTTTCATGTCCCGATCCACACGAAGAGGAAGGAAATGATGAACCCGAGGAGAAACCCTCCGACAACTTGTCCGAAAGTATGCCTTCGTAATATTAATCTTGATACGCCAACCAATCCGGCTACAGTGAAAAGCGCCATGAACAGGTAAAAAGGATTGGATTTTTCAATGAAGTAGCTTACCGACATTACCCCCCCCAGCAAACCGCCGATACCGAACATGTGGGCGCTGATCTTCCACCAAATGGTAATGAATATGGCGATGAGGATAACAGCAATGGAAGATGAGACGAGCATAAGAAACCACCCCGGAAGAAATCAACACGATGGAATAGGGGATAAAACGCTCTTTTCTGATCTTGAGTGACAGGTCGGAAATCAATTTTAACTTGTACACCACGTAAATAAGGATACCGGGAACCGCAAATGAAAAAAGAATCACGGGTACCATTATCGTCCAGAACTGATGGGCGAACAATAACTTGAAGTGTGTGTAAACAAAAAGCAGTAAAATACTGTACACCGGCATTAATAACGGCTGAAAAACTGACGATATGATACGGGCAAATTGGTTCATTGCGGGGTTATGCTTTTGAAACGGCAAAGTTAAATTTTTTTTCTTAAACGTGCCACAGGAATATTTAACTGTTCACGATATTTTGCGACTGTACGTCGGGCAATAATGTAACCTTTATTGTTCAACAACGTGGTCAGTTGCTCGTCGGTAAGCGGTTTGGCGGGATTTTCATTTTCAATGCACCCTTTCAGGAGAGATTTTACTTCGCGCGACGATACATCCTCCCCTGCTTCGTTTTGCATCGCTTCGGAAAAGAAAAACTTCAGTGGATAAACACCGTTATTGGTTTGAACGTATTTGCTGCTGCTTACCCGGGATATGGTGGATATATCAAACCCTGTCTTTTGAGCAATATCCTTAAGGATCATGGGTTTAAGCATTGTTTCGTCTTCTGTGACGAAAAAATCGTACTGGAAATTTACAATGGCCTCCATGGTTCTTTGGAGTGTGTTTTGCCGTTGCCGGACGGCATCGATAAACCATTTTGCCGAATCTACCTTTTGTTTCATAAACAGAACGGCTTGTTTGGCATCGTTGCTCATACTCTCTTTGTTTTGAGCGTACCCCTGCAGCATCTCGGAAAAATCGCGGTTTATTTTCAATTCCGGGATATTTTTATTGTTCAGGTACATGCTGATTTCGCCGTTATAGGATTCTACGATAAAGTCGGGAGTAATATTGCTCATGGCAACCTCTATTGAATCGCCCAGGGTGCTCCCAGGTTTGGGGTTGAGGGATACAATCTCATTTATGGCATCGCGTAAAACGTCTTGAGAAACATTCAATTGGCGCATGATTTTCTCGTAATGTTTACGTGAAAACTCTTCGAAATAATTGGAAATAATTTCCAACGCCAGCTTATTTTCCCTCGTTGGTTCGTTCCGTTGTAGCTGAAGCTTGAGGCATTCCTGCAAATCGCTTGCTCCAACGCCTGCGGGGTCGAGATCCTGAATGATTTCCAGGATGCATTGCAGTTTCGTTTCGGGAATATCCAGGTTTTGTTGAAATAGCAGGTCGTCGGATATGGCTTGCAGGCTTCGTTGAAGGTATCCGTTCTCATCAAGGTTGCCGATAATGTACTCGGCAATCTTTTGATCCTGAGCGTTTAGTTGACGCAAACCAATTTGTTCCAGCAAAACTTCATTGAGGCTTTTATCATCGGAGTAAGTTGCTTCGATAAAATCGGGTTCGTTTTTTCTGTAGGATTTACTTAACTGGTAATCAGGGACATCTTCTTCGGAAAAATAATCACCCAGCACAATATCCTCTTGCGACAAGTTATCCTCACTTTCCGGAAACTCATCGGAACTTTCCGAATTAAGCTCTTCGTTCCCTTCTTCCAAAGCAGGATTGTCTTCCAACTCCTGCTTTATTTTGTCTTCTAGCTCGACAGAATTTAATTCAACCAGTTTTATCACCTGCATTTGCAGTGGCGATAATTTTTGAGTCTGTTTGAGTTCCTGTTGTTGCCTGAGTGCCATAAATGACTTCTAATCCTGTTTTGAGAAAACAAAGATAGCTAAATTACCTTTTTTGTTGTTCAACTTAACTATTTTTTTGTCAATGCCGTTGAGTGGAGATCTAGCAATCGTTATCGTCATATCCCGCTTTGCAGGTGAGTGGAGCGAGAGCGTAAGCGTCGTATTCATCGTAAGCGGGACCGGGCTTACCGTTGTAAACAATAATCCGGTCGGTTCGTACTTCATCTCCGTTCGCGAAAATCATGAACTGTCCCGACCCTCTTCTATCAAGAACCGCCGTCACCTTTCCGTTTGACTCTTTCAGGTGCGGATACTGATCCGCGTCGAAATAGATCACCCTTACCGAGTCTTTTTTTATTTCTTGCAGGAAGAGATCGATAAAATCGGGATCAATGGGAGTATAGGCTGTCTGTTTCATTTCTTAATTCTCCTTTCATGGATTAAACAGTACAGCATGGGTTTGAGTTCATTGGATTTCACAAAAGGCGATTACCTGCCGGCTCTTTTCTCCGTTTGACCGCGTTGGGTAATCAGGAGGATGCTTTTTTCTACTGCATCCAATGTGTTATCAGAAAGGTCAATCCATTTAATGTCCTTGTCCCTTTTGAACCACGTCATTTGTTTGCGGGCATAGTTTCGAGAATGTTGTTTTATTTTTTCGATGGCAAAATCAAGGGTGCAATTCCCGTCGAAATAATCAAAAAGTTCTTTGTAACCTACGGTATTTAAAGAGTTCAGGTGTCGTTTCGGATAAAGATTCCGGGCTTCTTCAATCAATCCCTCTTCAATCATTTTGTCCACACGCTGATTGATCCGGAGGTAAAGTTCTTCCCGATTCCGGGTGAGTCCGATTTTTACAATATTGAAGCTTCTCTCTTTCCTGGGATTTGTGCGCAGGGATGAATAAGGTTTTCCGGCCATAAGGCATACTTCGAGCGCGTGGATTACCCGCTTGGGATTTTTCAAGTCAACCTGGTTGTAAAAAACCGGATCCAGCATTTTTAGGCGGGAACGAATGGCGTCAAACCCTTCTCTCTGGTAAAGGTCATGAATTTCTTTTCGTAACATCTTGTCGATGGTCGGAATTACATCAATCCCTCTGCAAACAGCATCAATGTACAGCATTGAACCTCCTGACATCACCACAAACGAATGGGTTTCCAACAAGGCCTCGATAAGCGGAATAGCATCTTCCTCAAACTGACTGGCGCTATAGTAGTTTTCGGGATCGAGCATCCCTACAAAGTAATGGGTGATTCGTCTTAATTGTTCGTCGGTCGGCGCTGCCGTACCGATGGCCATCTGTTTGTAAATTTGCCTGGAATCTGAGGACACAACGGGGCTTTTTAACCGTTCGGCTAGCTGGAGGCTTACTTCCGTCTTGCCCACGCCGGTTGGTCCCACAAGCACGAGCAAAGTGTTCATAAAACAAGTGGTTTGTTGCGGTTTAAAAAGATGCTTATTTCGTCAAAACAAGTGAAGTCAATAGAGGTCGCTTTCTTCTGCCGATATCTCAATATCGTCTAACCCGTCGAAACCTTCTTTGTCGAGTTCGTTCAAATCGAAACTTTCATCCCCGAAAAACGTTTCATCTACGTCCAGCGAAGCAGAGGTGCTTGCAACCTCATCGAAATTAAGGAATTGCTTGGGTGCTTCTCCTACGGAAAGAGTGCATATCGGTTTTTTCAGGCTTTTACCGGTAATAATCTCCGAGAGCTCAATAAACAACGCTCTCTCGGTAAGGTAGTCAAATACGAAAAGTATTTTTTGTTTTTCATCTTCTAAATAGTCATTCAGCACACATTCAGCCATCGTATAAGGGTCTTCATCTGAGTAGGTGTCCATCTCTACAAGAGTGATTTCCTGCTCTTTGCGCCAGTTTTCGTCACAAATAAAGAAAGAAGCCATCTCGTTTTCGTTAAAGCCGGTGCAGTCGACAATCGCTTTGAACAAATCCAAAAAAGTATGGTCGGCATCTATTTTTATTTCTCTTTTGAAGTTTTCTACTTCATCCGATATGATTACGAATCTGAAAATCATAAAAAAGCGTTTTAATACTCGTTTATTTGCTTTCAAAGGTAATAAAAACTTTTTTAAATAAAAGGTGATTTATCTACAAAAACTTGTGTTGAAAACATATCGGATAATTTTATTACAAAGCTGTTGGAATATTTGAAAATTTGTAGTACTTTTGCATCACTTTTCTGAAAAGAGGCGTAAAATTCTTCAGTAGCTCAGTCGGTTAGAGCATCTGACTGTTAATCAGAGGGTCGCTGGTTCAAGTCCAGCCTGAAGAGCAAAAAGTGACGTTGGGAAAAGAGAAATAAAAATTCTTCAGTAGCTCAGTCGGTTAGAGCATCTGACTGTTAATCAGAGGGTCGCTGGTTCAAGTCCAGCCTGAAGAGCAAAAAGAGAGTGAGTAGCAATGCTCGCTTTTTTTCTTTTACTGCGTCCGAGAATTTTCAGGATGCCCCGAAACAATTTTACGCAACGCCCGTTTAATGAGAAATGATCCGATCATGAAAAAAATTCTTATAACAACTGCTCTGAACAGAGAACCTCTTGCCGAACTCTTTGGGAAGTTCGAAGTTTTTATGCCGCAGGATAAAGACATGAAACGTGACCAGGTACTGGAAATGATTTCCGATTATGAGGTTTTAATTCCAAACTTCAGCTTTTCTACCGATAAGGAAATAATAAACAGGGGAGTGAATTTGGAGTTGATTTCGAACTACGGTGTAGGTTACAACAATATCGATGTGGAGTATGCCACCTGCAAAGGGATTGTGGTAACCAACATTCCCAGAACGACGTGTGAGCCGACGGCTGAATTGGCATTTGCCTTGTTGCTTGCCGCAGGAAGAAGAATTGGTTATTACGATCGAAAGCTTCGTGAACACCGGGCCATTGATTGGGGGGTATACGGAGATACCGGATTGCCTGTTTTTGGAAAAACCCTGGGAATAATTGGAATGGGGAGAATTGGACAAGCCCTGGCCCGCCGAGCGGTAGCCTCCGGGATGAATGTAATTTATCACAACAGGACCCGATTGAGTCGGGAGATAGAAGAACGGTACGGCGCAACTTACGTTTCTTTCGATGAGTTACTGCGAACCGCTGATTATATTTCGCTTAATGCGCCTTCTACCCCCGAGACCATAAAGCTAATCGGAGAAAAAGAGTTTTTAAAAATGAAACCTACAGCGGTATTTATTAATACAGCCCGTGGAAATATGGTGGATGAAAAAGCATTGGCTCAAGCGCTGAAAGAAGAGAAAATATGGGCTGCCGGGTTGGATGTATACGAGCACGAACCAAAAATATCTCCTGAATTGCTGGTGTTGGAAAATGTGGTACTTACGCCTCACGCTGGAACCAAGACTATCGAGGACCGCCATCGGATGGCTGAGGAGATGGTACATAATATTATCGGGTTTTACGAAGGCAAGTACGAGGTATCCCGGGTAAATTGACAGGCGTAGAGTTTTGGGCACAAAACCCCATATTAAAAGCTAATTAACATGACGGCAGAAAGTGTAAAGGAGCAGTTGTTATCTTTTGGAAATCCACAGAAAGCAAAGCATTCCAACTGTTTTTTCAAGACCGGAAAAGGTCAGTACGGCGAAGGAGACCGGTTTATCGGAAGCACTGTCCCCGAAACGAGGAAGGTGGCTAAAGCCAACAAAAACCTTTCGTTTGACGAACTTGAAAAACTGTTGAGCGACGGTTATCACGAATGCCGTTTTTGTGCTTTGATCATTCTGATAGAGCAGTTTAAAAAAGCTTGTCACAAGGGCCGTAAAGAAATTTTTGAATTTTATCTTGACCATACTCACGGTGTTAATAATTGGGACCTGGTAGACGTGTCAGCATACAGTATTGCAGGAGAGTGGCTCCTCGATAAAGATCGGGCGGTCCTGTATCAACTGGCCTGCAGCGAAAACCTCTGGGAACAGCGGATAGCCGTTATTTCCACATTGGCCTTTATCCGAAAAAAAGATTTTACAGATACGTTGAAACTGGCTGAAAAGTTTCTTACCCATCGTCACGATTTAATGCACAAGGCCTGTGGCTGGATGTTGCGTGAAGTCGGTAAACGCGATGAAAAAACGCTAACCGGTTTTCTGGAAGTACATTATACGGAGATGCCCCGGACAATGCTGCGATACGCCATTGAGAAGTTATCGCCAGAGCAGAAAAAAAAATACATGATGAGAGAAGTCAGGAATTAGTACCCATTATTCAACATGTTTCAAACCCATCACTTAACCAACGGATTACGTATCATCCATCGTCCCTTCCCCTCGGAAATATCCTATTGTGGAATAGCCATCAATACGGGTTCCCGTGACGAATTTCCGGACGAACAGGGAATGGCTCATTTTGTGGAACATATGCTGTTTAAAGGGACTGAGAAGCGCCAGGCACATCATGTTATTAACCGTATGGAGAACGTAGGAGGTGAACTTAACGCGTATACCACAAAAGAAGAAACGTTTATTTACGCCACGTTTTTATCCGAACACTTTGGTCGGGCGGTGGAATTGTTGAGCGATATGGTCTTTCATTCCACTTTTCCAGAGCATCAGATAGAAAAAGAAAGAGACGTTATCTTAGATGAAATGAACAGTTATGTTGACTCACCGTCGGAATTGATATTTGATGATTTTGAAAATATCTTGTTCGCCAACCACGAAATGGGACATTATATTTTGGGAACGTCTGAATCCTTACTCTCTTTTGATAAGAAAAAAGTGGAAGATTTTGTAAGCAGGCAGTACTCTCCCACAAACATGGTTCTGTTTTCACTCGGGAAAACCCCTTTTTCCAAAGTGGTGCATTTGACTGAGAGGTACTTCGGCCTCTCAGATGCCCGATTTTTATCATCCAAAAAACGTGAACGTCCCCTAACCGAAACAGCAAAAAAGAGCCGGATTGGAAAAGGTACCGCCCAAACGCATGTTATCCTCGGAACCCGCACTTTCGATATGTTTCAACCGGACAGGTATACCCTTTATCTCTTGAATCATATTGTTGCCGGTGGAGCTACAAACAGCCGGTTGAACAATTCGTTGCGCGAAAAAAACGGACTGGTCTACAATGTGGAATCGAACATGACGTTATACACCGATACGGGGCTGTTTTCCATCTATTTTGCCTGCGATAAGAAAGAGGTCGAACGGTGTCTAAAACTTATCGGCAAAGAGTTGCAAAGACTCGTAGAGGTTCCCCTCTCTTCCGGGCAACTGGCAACTGCAAAAAGACAATACAAAGGTCAGCTGGGCATCGCTTCCGAAAACAACGAAAGTATCTCCTTGAGAATGGCTAAAAGCTATCTCCATTTTAATCATTATCATACCCTGGAAGAGGTCTTTTCCAAAATAGATGCCATAAAAGCTGAACAATTGCAGGAATTGGCAGAGAAATTGTTCTTCCGGGAACAACTGTCTCAGTTGAAATACGTGTGATTTGAGAAGTCTTCATCCCTAACAAACATCAAAAAAACGTCAACAGGCAGAATTTTTGTTAAAAACCTGTTGAGAAATTCCACACAGTTCCCATTCTCATTTTGTGGCAATTTTAATCTGGACTACATTTGATGCATGCTTTTCGTTAAGCATCCGTTAAAAAATTCAAAACCGAACAAAAAAACCGAACGGTTGTTTATTAAGCGTATTAGAAAGTGCAATAAACATTGTTTTTGAAAAGGCTATATTGATTAATTAAACAATTAAATTATGAAAAAATTAAGATTATCGTTAGTGGTTGCCATGCTGGCTATAGTAACGGCAGCAAGTGCACAATTGAATCTGGGACTTAAAGGCGGCGTTAATATGTCGAATTTTTATGGCGATGAACTGACCGACAAAAATATGAAAATTGGTTTTCATGTCGGTTTAGCTGCAGATTATGACTTTGCTCCGAGCATGGCCCTGCAAACCGGATTGTTTTTTACGACGAAAGGGGCTAAAGTTGTTTATGATTTTCCTATCATTGGAAAAGTAGACGGCACCCTCAATTCTTTGAATTTACAGATTCCTGTTCATTTTGCATACAAACAGGACGTTACACCCGGAACACGCATCGTTTTTCACGCCGGTCCCTATGTTGCATATGGCGTTGGAGGAAAGATTTCTAGCAACGATACTGAATTAGGCGATACTTTTGGAGACAATGGTTTGTTAAAACCTTTCGATGCCGGTTTAGGCTTGGGAGTGGGAGCAGAGTTTGGACGTTTTCTGGTAGATATTGGCTGGGATATGGGATTAGTAAATGTTGCCAATTTTAGCAACGGAAACATGAAGAATCAAAATGCCTACCTCTCTGTTGGATTCAAGTTCTAAGCAGGATATATTTAAAGATAATATGGAAACATCGCTCCGGTTTGGGGCGGTGTTTTTTTTTTCTTATTTTTGTCCCTACTAAAAAAAACGAATGAAGCGGTTTCTTCTTTCATATCTTTCTCTGTATTGTGTTTGGTTATCCTATTCACAGGCCGGATTACAACAATTTCTCAACCATCCCGCATTGAAGCATGCATCGATAGGTATCCAGGTTACGGACCTGAATACCGGAAAAACAATTGTATCGCACGATCCGCAAAAATCGCTTACGCCCGCATCGGTTGCAAAAATTGTTACTTCTGCTACTGCTTTGGAACTGTTGGGCAGTGAGTATAGATGTATAACACAAGTGATTTTGGATGAGAATGATCCGGAAAGAATCCTGGTGATTGGTTCGGGGGATCCCACGCTTGGCAGTGATGCTTTTGGTGACAATGCGGCTGCATTTTTCATCCATACTACCGACGCACTGAAAAAGGAATTGCGGCCGGATAAAGAATACAGCATCTATGTGGTGGATAATCTTTTCGGATACGATGGCATCTCACCTGAGTGGACCTGGATTGATATCGGAAATTACTATGCGTCGGGAAGTTATGGAATAAGTGTTTTTGATAACACCTACAAACTTTTCTTTAACACTTCCGATCGAAACGTACCGCCCCGGATTCTTCGGACGGAGCCGGATATGAAAAAGATCCGGTTCTCTAATTTTCTTACACTCAATACGACGGGAAATGATAATGGCTACATTTATGGTGTTCCGTTTTCATACGAGAGAACTGTAAAAGGAAATATTCCTGTCGGAAAGGCTGAGTTCAGCATCAAGGGGGATATTCCCGATCCGGGTCTTTTTTTAGGTGAAACGTTGGCCGATTATCTTATCCGTTCGGGGATAAAAATAAGTAAAGTAGAAAC
The DNA here is from genome assembly GCA_022840285.1 of Porphyromonadaceae bacterium. Lineage (GTDB taxonomy): Bacteria > Bacteroidota > Bacteroidia > Bacteroidales > Dysgonomonadaceae > Petrimonas. The sequence continues at coordinate 40,565 of JALHIE010000052.1, read as the reverse complement.
TGCAAGGACAGATTACCTGGAAAAAAATCCGGTGCGGTATAAACCGGGAAAGATCGTTCACACACAAACTTCACGGCCGATGAAAGATATCGTGCAGGAGGTGAATGTAAAGAGCAATAACCATTACGCGGAACACTTGCTCAGGATAATCGGAAGAACACAAAATGCCGATATATACAGCGATGCCCTTCAGGCAGGAATCGATTATGTAAAGAAATTCTGGGAACAACAAGGGGTTTCTACCACCTCGCTTATGTTATACGACGGGTCCGGACTTGCACCTCAGAATGCGTTCTGTCCGGCATTCCTGACCGGAATCCTGACATACATGTACACGAAAAGCAAGAATTCGAGAGCTTTTTTCGATTCGTTGCCCAAAGCCGGAAAAGAGGGTACACTTCGCAGTTTTATGCGTAACACAAAATATGAGGACAAAATATCGGCTAAAAGTGGTAGCATCGGGGGAGTACAGTGCTATTCAGGCTATCTTATCGATGGAGACAAACAATATGCTTTCACGGTGATGGTCAATAAGTTCAATGGCACCCGCCCGCAAGTGAGGAGTGCCATTGAGAAATTCTTGTCGACGTTGTAGTATTTATTGCGGTATTTATTTCACAATTTCCAGCAACTCAATTTCGAAAACCAGTGTGGAATAGCCTTTTATATCTCCTCTCCCGACTGCTCCATAACCTAATTGCCAGGGGATCCAGACTTCCCATTTGTCACCCACCTCCATGTGTTGCAAAGCAGTGCTGAAGCCGTCAATTAGATCACTCCCCACGATAAATTTACCGGGAATATTGTTTCTGTCTGCGGTTGAATCAAAAACCACCTTATTCTTGAAAAGATTCCCGTCATCGCCGATAAATGTATCGTCCTTGGTCCAGTACCTTTTGAACCAACCGGTGTACAGCACATTAACTTCGTCCGTAAAATAGGGTACCTTCCCTGTGTCACCATTCGTTATCTCTTTGTACATGATGTGCCCGTTTCCCGACTGAGATTCAATTTTAGTGTATTGAGAACTCGCGGTAATTTTCGCAAATTGCTTCTCGTTATCCATCTTGAACTCATCGTCAAAACTAACCGTCTTCTCGCAGGAAAAAAGAAACAGGGATAAGCAGGTAACGATGAAAGTGTATAATGTTGTTTTCATATTCTTTAAAGATTTTTAGAACCAAAACGGTGTTCAGGCTTCTGATAGCTGACGTCTTTTTATTTACTAAGTTTTTTCAGCAACTGTTTTATATCGGTGTTGAATAAAATTTCTTTCTCAATTTCGTTGATGGTAACCCGTTTTTGCTCCATCGTATCCCGGTCGCGAACCGTTACGGTATTGTCTTTTAATGTTTGGTGGTCAACGGTGACGCAGTAAGGCGTGCCAATAGCATCCTGTCGGCGATAGCGCCTGCCGATGCTGTCTTTTTCGTCGTACTGACAAGCAAAACTGAATTTTAATGCGTCCATTATTTCGGTTGCTTTTTCGGGCAATCCGTCTTTTTTTACGAGAGGGAGGACGGCTAATTTCACGGGGGCTATGGCAGCAGGGATTTTCAGCACTACGCGAATTTCTCCGCCTTCCAGCTTCTCTTCACAATAGGATCCGGTGAGGACTGAAAGGAACATCCGGTCTACTCCGATAGAAGTTTCTACTACGTAAGGAACGTAGGAACTATTGAGTTCCGGATCAAAATACTGCATTTTCTTGCCCGAGTATTTTTCGTGTTGGCTCAAATCAAAATCGGTGCGGGAGTGAATTCCTTCCACTTCCTTAAAACCGAAAGGCATACGAAATTCAATGTCCGTAGCGGCATTGGCGTAATGAGCTAACTTGTCGTGATCGTGAAATTGATAATTTTCATTGCCGAATCCGAGAGCCTGATGCCATTTTAATCGTTCTTTCTTCCAGTATTCAAACCAATTCAACTCTGTGCCCGGAGCTACAAAAAACTGCATCTCCATCTGTTCGAATTCACGCATGCGGAAAATAAACTGGCGGGCAACAATTTCGTTTCGGAAAGCTTTGCCGATCTGTGCGATGCCGAAAGGAACCTTCATGCGGCCGGTTTTTTGCACGTTGAGGAAGTTGACGAAAATGCCCTGTGCCGTTTCGGGACGAAGGTATACTTTCATGGCACCGTCGGCGGTAGAGCCCATTTCCGTTGCAAACATCAGGTTGAATTGGCGTACTTCCGTCCAGTTCCTGGATCCGCTTACCGGACAGGCTATTTCACAATCAACGATGAGTTGACGCAGGTCGTCAAGATTGCTGTCATTCAATGCTTTTGCAAATCGGGCATGGACCTCGTCGCGTTTTTGTTGATTCTCCAGTACGCGCGGATTGGTTTCGCGATACATCTTTTCATCAAAGCTATTCCCGAACCGTTTGGCTGCCTTTTCAACTTCCTTCTCTATTTTCTCGTCAATCTTTGCCAGGTATTCTTCAATCAATACATCGGCCCGATAACGTTTTTTGCTGTCTTTGTTGTCTATCAGCGGATCGTTGAAAGCATCCACGTGCCCCGAAGCTTTCCATATAGTCGGGTGCATAAAAATGGCAGAATCAATCCCCACAACGTTCTCGTGCAGTAAGGTCATGCTGTCCCACCAGTATTTTTTGATGTTGTTTTTCAGCTCAACACCCATTTGCCCGTAATCGTAAACGGCGCCTAAACCATCGTAAATCTCGCTCGATGGAAAAACAAATCCGTACTCTTTACAGTGCGATACAATCTTTTTAAAAACGTCTTCTTGTGCCATAAATCAGGATTCCTCAATAAAGCTACAAAGTAAACGGTTTTTTTCGAAAGTTCCATCCTAACGCTATTTAAAAGATGTATAATTATGCCTCAAATTGGCAAACAAAAGCCTATTTTATGTACTTTTGCCGTTAATTTCAAAGATTTGAATGTATGGCAGGAGGAATGAAAACATTAGCGACTGAGACCCTCTTTTACGGAATCGGCAGCGTGCTTCCAAAATTATTGAGTTGGTTCTTGTCGCTTTATTGGGCGTTTGCTTTACCGCTTGTTTCTGATATCGGCGTATTGACAAATTTCTATGCATGGGTAGCATTACTTCAGGTAGTTCTAACTTACGGAATGGAAACCGGTTTTTTCAGGTTTGCCAATAAAGAAAAAAATCCATCAACTGTTTTTTCTACAACTTTCATCAGCATAGCGGTTACGACGTTGTTGTTCTTCGTGCTTACTCTTGTTTTTCTTAAGCCCATAGCGTTTGCTCTGGGTGGAACAGCCATGAAACCGCACTATCTTTTGTTGTTGGTAATAATTTTGTGTTTTGATGTACTGGGCGCCATTCCGTTTGCCAATATTCGTTTTAAGAAACGCCCGAAATGGTTTGCTTTCATTAAAATACTTAACGTTGTTTTAACCATAGCGTTCAATTTATTCTTTTTCCTTTTATGTCCGTGGCTGAAAACAAAATTTCCCGACACATTCTCGTGGTTCGATATCAATAAGGGTGTTGATTATATTTTGTTTTCGAATCTGGCTGCATCCATCATACAGTTTTTTATGTTAACTCCCGAATTGAAAGTTAAGTATGTCTTTAACAAAGAACTGCTTGGCAGGATGCTTCGTTATTCGTTTCCCTTGCTTATTTTAGGAGTTGCCGGTATTTCGAACCAGATTGCCGATAAAATTATATTTCCGTGGATTTACCCCGATAAAGACAATGCTTATACCGAATTAGGTATTTATGGACAAAATTTTAAGATTGCCATTATTATGGTCATGTTTACTCAGGCATTTCGTTATGCTTTTGAACCGTTTATTTTCGCTCGTAACAGGGAAGCCGCCGATGATCGGAAATCATTTTCAGATGCTACTAAATATTTTATTATTTTCGGGCTGCTCATTTTTTTAATGACTGCCGGATTCATTGATATCATTAAATATTTATTGCCACAAGAATATCATATCGGTTTAAAAGTGGTACCGATTGTACTGTTGGGAGAATTATTTTTTGGCGTTTATTTTAATCTTTCGCTTTGGTATAAACTTACCGATCAGACCAAATGGGGTGCATATATGTCGATAATTGGTTTTGCGATAACCATTCTCATCAACATAATATTTATTCCATATTTCAGTTATATGGCATGCGCCTGGGCAGCATTTTTTGCAAATTTTGTAATGATGATGTTTTCATACTTTTTGGGTCAGAAAAACTATCCCATCAATTATGATTTAAAGTCGGTAGGGTTTTATTTTGTTATTTCCATGTTGCTATTTGCAGGAATAATGCTTGCTTTCAGAAACATCGATAATATGTGGTTAAGATTGGTTATAAACACTGTTTTAATTGGAATTTACGTAATTATAGTCCTAAAAAAAGATTTACCTTTGCAACAAATACCTATTGTTGGGAAGTTTTTCAAATAAAATTTATATTACTCAAATGACTGTATTGGAAAGAAAGGCTCGTATCGCGCGTGCGATCTTAGATGAAAGTTTTGATGAGGCTACACTTTTAGAATTGGAATGGATGTTGTCCGTTTTGTCCACAAAGAGAATGCCTTGCCAATATTCTGTAGAAGAGTTGAATGCAAGAGCAACTCAAGGTATTTGTGATGCAGAAGCCGGATATGGAAAAACTGTCGCAGAGATGCGTGAAAAGTATTATGCTGAAAAGAGTGTTATGGCCGCAACGAAAATTTATCATTCAATTTTGGACGAAATAGAAATATTGGAGAGATTTCCAAAAATTGCACTTGTAGAGCCGTTATTAACCGATAAAACCAAAACATTCCGTTCGCTTTTAGTCGCAAAAGGATTATTTAAAGTAATTTATTTTCTGGAGTCTGAAATGATTTATATTACCCATATTTGGTGTTGTCGTCAAAATCCTCAAAACCTACAAAGAAGACATTAACAAATTACATAAAAACTATACAAACTTTTCACATGAGGAAAATACTATTGACCAAAGCCGACGAAGGAATGTGGCTTTTGAAAGAACTTAATCGGGAGAGTGTGGAGCGAATGAAAGAACTGGGATTCACCTTTCCGGTAAACAAACTATACGATGAGAAAAATGCTTCGCTGAAAGATGCAGTGGTCATTTTCGGCGGCGGTTGTTCCGGTGTTGCCGTATCCGATAAAGGGTTGATTTTTACCAACCACCATTGCGGGTACGGTGCTATTCAAAAACTAAGTTCGGTTGAAGCGGATTACCTGAAAAATGGCTTCAAAGCCGATAATTTGCAACAGGAATTATATGCTGATGGGTTGACTATTTCTTTTCTCCGCAGTATGGAGGAAGTTACCCAGCAGATTTTGCCTAAGGTGCCTTCCGTGTTAAGCGAAGTACAACGCGAATTGGCCATCGACTCTATCTCGGATGAACTGCTCAAGCAATACGACGACGATCCCTTTACCTCGGTACGGATTATTCCTTTTTATTCAGGGAACAAATACTACAAAGTAGTTTATGATGTTTTTCGTGATATCCGTTTGGTGGTGACCCCACCATCGTCGGTAGGAAAATACGGAGGCGATACGGATAACTGGATGTGGCCCCGCCACACGGGTGATTTTTCGGTTTTCCGCGTGTATGCGGACAGGAACAACAAACCGGCTAAACACAACGCCGATAACGTGCCGTACAAGCCTAAATATGTGGTTCCGGTTTCCTTGGGAGGAGTGAAAGAGGGCGATTATGCCATGACCATCGGTTATCCGGGAAGCACGCAACGCTATCTTTCGTCGTTTGGAATCGCGCAGCAAATGGAATCGGAGAACAAACCGCGTATTGAGGTGCGTGGAGCCAAACAGGATATCTGGTGGGATGCCATGACTAAAAACGACACTATCCGGTTGAAATATGCCAACAAGTATGCCGGAAGTTCAAACTACTGGAAAAACTCCATGGGAATGAATGAGGCACTTGCTAAACTTGACGTGTTAGCGGAAAAACGCCTGCTGGAAAGCCGGTTGACAAACTGGATCAACAACAGCGAAAAGAACAAAGCGAAATACGGTCATCTGCTGAAAACGCTGGAAGAAACGTATGCCGGATCTACCGATATGGCCCGTTACACGACCTATTTCCTCGAAATATTTAACAACGGGATTGAGCTGATCCGCTTTGCCAATACCATCCTTCAGTTTGATATGGACGGGACGGAAGAAGACAAGGCTGAATTTATCAACGACAGGATCATTGAGTCGTATAAAAATTATGAGCCTAAACTTGACCGGAAAGTCCTTCCGGTCTTGATGCGGCTTTACGAACAGCGTGTGCCGGCAGAGTACCTTCCCGATATTTACGGAAAAATCAAAACCGAATTTGATGGGGATTACGATAAGTATGCCGATTGGCTTTTCGCCCATTCCCAATTTACCAACCTGACCGATTTGATGAATCTGTTGAAAGATGCGGATACGGAAATGCTGACCAAAGATCCGGCTATGGAGCTGGCGTTATCGACTAAAGATATGGGCTATGAATTCTCGGAACAAATGATGTCGGCATATGAAAACATGATGCGAGGTGAGCGTGAACTGATGGCTGCATTGATGGAAATGGACTCCCGAAAGAATTTTTATTCCGATGCGACGTTTACCCAAAGAATGAGTTACGGGTCGGTGAAAGGATACAAGCCGCGCGACGGGGTCTGGTACGATTATTATACTACCGAAAAAGGAGTGTTGGAAAAATACAAGGAAAACGATCCTGAGTTTCATTTACAACCCTATATCGTAGATACTCTCCAAAAAAAGGATTTTGGTAGGTATGCAGCCAAGGACGGGACCATGCGGGTAAATTTTCTCTCCGATAACGACATTACCGGAGGTAATTCGGGAAGTCCCGTTTTTAATGGAAAGGCGGAACTTGTAGGATTGGCGTTCGACGGAAACTGGGAAGCGTTGAGCGGAGACATCATCTTTGAATCCGGGATGCAACGAACTATCAGCGTGGATATTCGCTACGTGCTTTACACGATTGACAAGATCATGAACGCGCCGCATATCATTAATGAACTTAAGATAGCGCGGTAAAAAAATAACGGAGCGGCTTTCAGAGTCGCTCCGTGAACATATACAGGCTCGTTATTACCGTTCAAATTTTTCGTATCGCGGTGCCATGGGGACATAAGACAGGTCATCCCACAGGTTGCTGGTGATCATCAGGTCGGCGCTGTAACGGTTGCTTCGTGCGGCTGTGCGTTCAGGTCGTCGATCAGGAACACGGCGAGATCGATTTCTTTGCGTACCACCATGGCTGCGATCTCGGCATCCCCACCCATGGGGCCGGAATTCATGCAGGTAATTTCGGGAAATACTCCTTCTTCGTTCAGTGCATCGCGAACCAGTCCGCCGGTCGTGCCCGTGCAGACCAGGTGATGGTGGGATAGGAAATCGGAATTAAAGATTACCCAGTCAACCATGTCGGCTTTTCGGTGATCATGGGCCACCAAGGCAATGGTCAGTTTTTTTCTCATTTTAATAGTTATTCGATAGTTAAATTCCGAAGAACTCTTTGACAGCATTAATTTTTTCATCTGCCTGAGCCTCCGCTTGTAGAATTTCTTCGCGCGAAGATATGGGAGAGCTTTGCACCTCGATATAGAATTTTATCTTGGGTTCAGTTCCGGAAGGGCGAATAGATACTTTTGTGCCATCTTCTGTAAAGTATTGTAATACGTTAGATGTTGTGGGCATCTCGAGTGTGGTCACCTCTTCTTTGACATAATCCACACTTTCCAGTTTCACGAAATCCTTCGATAAAATAACGGGTGAGCCTGCTAATTCTTTCATGGGGTTTGCCCTGAAGTTTTTCATCATGGCTTCAATTTCGTCGGCACCCTCTTTCCCTTTGCGCACCAATGAAATACCTACCTCTTTGGAATACCCATATTCTACATAGATATCCTGAAGCAGTTGGTACAGTGTCTTTCCATTATCTTTTGCCCAGGCTGCAACCTCTGCAAACAGCGTGCAGGCTGAGACAGAATCTTTGTCGCGCACGAAATCGTCTGCCAGGAATCCGTAGCTTTCTTCTCCTCCACCGATGTATTTTTTCACCCCCTCGTTCTTGCGGATAACGTCGGCAATCCATTTGAATCCGGTGTAACAGTCGAACATTTCAATGCCCATCTTATCAGCAATTTTTTTCACCATCTCGGTGGTGACAATGGTTTTTACGATAAACTCTTTACCGTTCAGTAGCCCGTACTCCTTGCGGCGTGTCATCAGGTAATAAATAAGGATAAGCATGATCTGGTTTCCATTGACCAGCATAAAATTGCCATCGTCATCGCGGATGGCTGCTCCGATTCTGTCGGCATCGGGATCAGTTGCTAAAACAACGTCAGCTTCCGTTTCGGCACCTCTTTTTATGGCTAGGTCAAGTGCGGCAGGCTCTTCGGGGTTGGGCGAGACAACCGTCGGAAAATCTCCACTTATCACGTCCTGCTCGGGAACGTTGATAATATTCGTGAATCCAATGGCTTTCAGCGCATCGGGGATAAGCTTAATGCCGGTTCCATGGATGGGTGTATAGACAATCTTTAATTCTTTTTGATTTTCAATAGCTTGGGGTGAAAGAACAAAACTTTTTACCTTGTCGATAAAGGCTTTGTCCATATCTTTCCCGATAATCTCGATCAATTCCTTATTGCCATTGAACTTAATCTCGTCTATCGATGAAATCCTGTTTACTTCAGCAATAATATTTTTGTCGTGAGGCCCGAGCACTTGTGCGCCGTCTTCCCAATAGGCCTTATATCCGTTGTACTCTTTGGGATTGTGCGATGCAGTAAGCATAATCCCACTCTGACAGCCGAGTTTGCGAATGGCGTATGAAACTTCCGGTGTCGGGCGTAAGTCCTCGAAAAGAAATACTTTAATTCCGTTGGCGGTGAAAATTTCGGCAGAAATCTCGGCAAATTTACGGCTGTTGTTCCGGCAATCGTGTCCGATGACTACCTTGATCTGTTCCAAATCGGCAAACTCCTGCAAAAGGTAGTTCGATAATCCTTGCGTAGCCGCGCCAACCGTGTAAATATTCATTCGGTTGCTGCCTGCTCCCATAATGCCTCGAAGCCCCCCCGTCCCAAACTCAAGATCTTTGTAAAAAGCATCAATCAGTTGGCGTTTATCTTCGTTTTGCAGCATCTGCCTTACTTCTTTTTTTGTCTCTTCGTCGTAGTTGCCACTAAGCCATAATTGGGCCTTATCGGTTACTTGAGCTAATAATGTTTCGTTGTCCATAGATTTATAATAAACTATTATGGTTAATCCACCTTTTGTTCAACTTCTTGCACCTTATATTTTTCTCCGGTCTGATCGATAACCTTTTTATAAAATTCATTCGAATAACCTGGGCGTTCCGGTGACGCGGGTTGTCCGTGCGGGTTTCGTTTGAATTTCCCGTTTTCTTCTTTCTTTACCACGCCATCCACATACTTCACCATTAAATACTGACCGAGCTTCTTCCATTCTTGCAAGCCATCTCTAATCAAAGAATTGGTGTGGTTGGTGAGAAAACGAACAGCTTCCGGCGGAGATTGCTTGTACAAATTTAATGCTTTCTTTTCAATTTCGGGTTGTGTTTTCCTGAAATTGTTTTCCAGTTTGTACTGCACTTTCTGCATATCGATGCTCATATCGCTGTATCGCGTGTAAACCATGTTCGATACCCAGTTGTGCGTCCAGAAAGCCGATGTTTCGGAGTAGGTGAGCAAATCGCCGTTACCAACCGCCATCTCTTCCGGCACGTCGGTATGTCCACAGTAAACCGGATAATAAATCGTTTGAGCAGCATCGTCAACGCCGAACCACAAAACTCCTCCAATCGGAGCAGGTAGCCAGGAACGCATTTGCGCGACAAAGGAGAATCCGGTCTGTTGGGTGGCAATCGGACGCTCGTTGCAGTATTCAACCGAATCTACTTCGAATGTAAGGGGAGACCAGCGATAGGGAGAGTTGAACGGGCCTGCGCCGACATCAAAACGCCAGTCGAGTTCGGTTCCTTCGTAATGATCGCGCATCATACCCTGGATATCGTGAACACTGAGTTTTTTCCCCGGCTTGATGTACAACGGCATCGGATCGGTAGTTTTACCCTGCGCATACGTTACATATTTTCCCATATCTTCATTCACGCGATTAAAAAATGACCATACACGCGCCTCACAAAAACGCAACGCTCCAAAATCGAGGGGAGCATAAGCCTGAGCAAAACTGAAATCGGCATCTTTGCCCGAGAAATATCCTTGTTGCCTGGCAAAAGAAACAACATCGGGAGAGTAGAGACAGTTTTCGGGATCGTTTAAAGGAAACTGCTGGATACGTGCCTGGTTGGCATGTGCCGATACACAATCATCAGGAATGCGGACAGCCACCCATACAGCCCCTTTGTTGCCAACGCCTTTGCCAATCATTTCCATTACCCAAACTTCGTTTGGATCAGCAATGGAGAAAGATTCGCCGGAACTGTAATACCCGTGTTCAGCCACCAGACCGGTCATGATTTTTATGGCTTCACGTGCAGTTTTTGCCCGTTGCAGGGTAATATAAATCAAGCTTCCGTAATCCATGATTCCGGTGGAGTCGTTTAACTCGGGACGTCCGCCAAAGGTGGTTTCCCCGATGGCTACCTGATGTTCGTTCATATTGCCGATAACGTTGTAGGTCTTGAGTGCCTGCGGTATTTCGCCAAGGTATTTTCCCGTATCCCATTCGTATACTTTTAACATCGTGCCGGGGTGGTATTGTGCAGATTCCCAATGATAAAGCTCCCCGTAGAGGTTGTAGGAATCGGCAGAATAAGAGATGAGGGTTGAACCGTCAACCGATGCTTTTTTACCTACGAGGAGATTTGTGCAGGGATAGATCGTACGCACCGTTAAGAAAATAACAGCGGCGATGAAGAAGAATCTTTTCATTTTTTTATAGTGAATTTTAAAGTTTGCAAGACGTAAAGATACTTCAAAAACCGGGAAAAACCCGTGGCGTCTCTGTTATATTTCACTTAATTCAGCGAAATCGTTTGAATTAGTTTGAAATTTCGTTTAATTTTGTACTGCAGAATTCAAAACAGTTTCTCAAGAATAGCTACGCTTTATGGACTTCAGAAAAATTGCGAAAAAGAGGGTGTTGAGCTTGTCAGTCTATCAATTGGCCATATTGATAGCACTTGTAGCTATGTTGTTCTTTTTCAGTGACAGCAGCCTGCTAAAGCGAATCAAATACGAGAATGAAATCCGTGACCTGAAAACACAAATTGAATACTACCGCAATCAAACAGAAACGGATAAGGCCAAACTAAATGAACTCCAGTCAAGCTTGGAAAACCTCGAAAAATATGCACGGGAGAACTATCTGATGAAGAAAGAAAACGAAGAGATCTTCGTGATTGAATAGTAAACCCTGAGCGCGACGAAAGTTTTCTGAAAAGGAAGCACCTGATAAGTTTATTTTATTAAATTTGTGGTATCGTTGAGTAGGATATTTATGTTAAATACATTAGAAATCATTGTTCAGAAGTTTAAAGTAAAAATTAATGCATAAATCAAAAGAAACCGTTTATCAGATTTCCGGCATTGTCATCTTAATATCTGCTGTATTGTATCTTTTCGCCCCGTTGGTCGCTCCGTGGATTATGGCACTTTCAGTGCTGACATTCAGTGGAGTTACGGCTCTTTCACCTTATCCGGGTAAGAGTGTTCGCGGAAAGCGATTGTTCAATTTTCAGGTGATTGCGTGTGTGTTGATGATTGTTGGCACCTACCTGATGTTTAGGAAGAACAATTTGTGGGCGTTGTCGATGATGATTGGAGCCGTTTTCTTGCTTTATTCGGGAGTCATGATTTCCAGGGAGCTCCGTAAAGAGGGTTCAATGGGAGGAAATGAATAATCTTCAGCTTATAACATGAAAAGAATCCTAATCTTAGACGATAATTTGACCATTTGCCTGATGCTGAAATCCTGGTTGGTGAAGCAGCATTACCAGGCAGATACGGCCACAAGTGTTAGCTTACGATTTGATCCTTTCAGATATCAGGATGCCCGAAGCCGATGGCTTTTCTTTCCTGTCGTGGATTAAAAAGTTCGACTCAGATATTTTGGTAATAATGATGACCGGTTATGCTGACATTGAAACGGCAGTGGAGTCTATGAAGCTGGGAGCGGTGGATTATATCGCAAAGCCCATTGAAGCGGAAGTCTTGTACAAAAAGATTGCAGATGCCCTGAGGTACCAGGAGAATCAAAAAATTACGGGACAATTCAGGGATGCACTGATCCGACCTCCGGGAGATGTGTACACAGAGATTCTCAACAGGGTGAATGAAGTTATACATGACGACTCCCATTTGTTGGTTATCGGTGATCAGGGAACGGGTAAAACTTCTGTTGCCCGTTACGTTTATAGTCGGGGCAGAATGGATTCGGGGCCATTCGTTACTGTAGACCTGAATCAGCAAACGATAAACCGGAATGGCGAAAGGGGAGACTATGAAGCGTGGTTTATGGATTTACTTGAAAAAGCAAAAGGAGGATTGCTGCTTATCAAAAATCTTCAGAAGACCGGAATAAATTTCCAGACGGTCTTGTTAAAGGCACTCTCAGCGCAGAAAAAAGACGATGATTTTGTTCAAATCATCTTAACGACCGGAGAGAAAAAGGAACAGTTGAGTTCGGTGTTGCTCCCGAAATTAGCCGATTTGCTTCTGAAATCACACATTGAACTGCCTACTTTGAAAGGAAACGAAGAGGTGATTTTGTTTTTTGCTGAACATTTTCTGGATGTGGCAAACAGGGAGTTGAACAAAAAAATAACAAAGATTGATCGCGAAGTTCTTGAAGCTTTCTTTAAATATTCCTGGGATGAAAACATCAAAGAACTGAAAAATTTAATTTTTAAAGCTTGTCTGTTGACCGAAGGGAACAGAGTCTCCGGAACGATTCTTCCCTTGCTGTTCAGGACACAAACGGAAGAAAGAATGGAGTCCGTTCAGCCACGGAAACAGGTTATTGAAGGGTTGAAAAAAGAAAATTACGAAAAGGAGAAAATAATCGAAGCGCTAGAAATAGCCAAAGGAAACAAAACCGTGGCAGCATCAATACTTAATATTGACAGAAAAACCTTGTACAACAAGATAAAACTTTACAACGTAGAATTAAATTAATCACCTGAATCAATTGAATGGAATCATCCGGATCGCGTTCTTCCATAAAATATGAGGTAATTATCGGGTATGTCCTGGTCGTAGCAATCATGATTGTGGGGTTGTTGGCTGTTTACCAGAATCTTGTCAGGTTCTCAGAGACAAGGGTCCGGAATGAAGATATGTCTGAACTGATTATTGTAGGTAATGTTATCAATCAATTATACGAAATTGAAAGCACACAAAACCTGTACACTCCCGAAAGTGCGGCAGATTACTTTGCCCGATACCATTCGATAAGGCCAGAAATTAATGCTAAGATTAACTCGTTGAAACAACTTTCAAAAGATACGTTGCGGGTAATTAAACTCGACAGTATTGAAGTGTTGCTGGATGAAAAAGAAGAAAACCTTCGTGCAATAGCTGTCTTGTTGGACTCCATCAACAAAACTCCGGGTATAATCCGTGAGACAGTCAGTACATTTGTTCCCAGAAACCTGAATGATCAAATTAAGCAATACATGGAGCGGAAAAACGTTGTCCGCAAACCCGTCGAAGAGAATGATACCACGGTGGTAAAAGGCGAACAGAAAGGACTTTTCAGAAGAATAGGAGATGCCATAAGGGGTAAGCAGGACTCAACCCTGATCATTCAAAACCGTCCCTCCGCTGACGATATTGCCCGCGATAACATAAGGCTGGCAATCGACACGGTGGTTAATATGGTGAGGTATTCCGAAAGGTTGAATCTGGATAGTCAGCGAAAATTTCAGGCCGCGTTGCTTCTAAGACAATCCTCAATGACTAACACCAATCATTTGCTGACCGCACGAATCGATGATTTATTAAAATCTATCGAACAGGAGGAAATCAACAAGTCAATCCGGCTTATTGAAGAAAAAGAGGCCATACTCAACCGGTCTTCAAAAACGGTGTTGGGTATTAACCGAAGCCAGAAGTATCGAAGAAGATTGGAAGAATCCAACGTCCGCATCAACCAATTGTTGCGGTCACGCGAAAAGCTGATGTTATCCATTTCTCACGATATAAAGGCTCCGATGAGTTCTATTCTGGGATATGTGGAATTGATGGAGTCGGGAGCCGATGAAAACACCCGAAAAATATACTTGAAAAACATGAAAAAATCGAGTAATCACGTGTTGCAACTGGTCACCAATCTGCTCGATTATCAGAAAATAGAATCAGGTACGTGGTTGCGCAAGGAGATGAATTTTAATTTGCACGAACTGGTCGAAAATACAGTAAACAGCTTTAAACCCCTTGCCGAAAAAAAACAACTGGAATACAATGTAACCAACAAGGTGTCCGGAGATTTACTTGTTTTTGGTGACCCGTTTATGATCCGGGAGATTTATTCCAACTTGATTTCGAACGCAATAAAGTACACCTTACAAGGGACGGTTGAGGTTTTTGTTGAGCCGGTAAATGATACAGGCAAAACGATTTTGAAATTCTCTGTAGCAGCAGGAAGAAGGAAGCGGTCTCGGACTGGCTATAACAAAAGGGCTGGTAGATGAGTTGGGTGGAAAAATACACCTGCGATCCGAGAGAGGCAAAGGTTCCGAGTTTTTTGTTGATCTTCCGCTTGAAACATCGCGGTTGACAGAAACATGGAGTTCAGGTGAAGGTTGTCCCGATTTTGATTGTGAAAATATTTCGGTGCTGGCTGTAGATGATGATCCGATTCAGCTGACAATGCTGGCTGAAATGCTCAAATTGAAAAAGATAAATGTTGTTACCGAAGTTGATCCGGATAATGTGTTGAATATTCTAAAAAACAAGATTTTTGATTTGATATTTCTGGATATTCAAATGCCACGGACAAATGGTTTTACACTTGTAAAAAGCATGTTAGACTCTGACATCTTTCAATCGAAATCAACACCGGTTATTGCCTTGTCGGCGAAATCGGATTTGTCTTCTGCCGATTTAAGACAGTTGGGTTTTACCGATTTTCTGAACAAGCCTTTCACTTCCGCACAACTTTTCACGATGATTAACAGGTATCTGAAGACCAAGCTGGCTGTGGAAAAAGGAGCGATTGGAGACCATAAAGGTATCTCCGCACTGATTGACGTTGTTAAAGACGATCGGGAAAGTTCGTTAGAGATACTGAAAACGTTCGTGCTCGACACCGGGAAGACCAATAATGAGTTGAAGAACTGCTTTGAAAAGAACGATATGGAAAACGCTGCACAAGTTGCACACAAAATGTTGCCGCTTTTCAAGATGATGGGCGACGGGGAATTATCGGATATCCTGCTGAAATTAGACTACAGAAAGGTCGTCGGGGAAGAGGAAAAGAGTAGGGTAACCGAAGAAATAGACCGCTATATTGACGAAGCAAAAAAACGGGTGTCGGAAATGGAAAAACGGTGACCGATGCAACGAAACTCGCCTGTCGATAAATACAAACGCTACCTGCTGCTGGAAAAAGGACTGTCGTCAAACACCATTGATGCTTACATGACCGATTTGCAAAAGCTGCTCGATTTTGCCGAAACCCGGAACCTTTCCTTCACTGAAATGAAGCTTCAACACTTGGAGGAGTTTCTTGCCGAATTGCACGACAACGGTATAAAAGCTCGTTCTGTGGCACGGATAATATCGGGGATTAAATCTTTTTTTCATTATCTTGTCCTTGACGGATTTATCGAGGAAAATCCCAGCCTGTTACTGGAAGCTCCCCAAATCGGGTTGAAGCTGCCGGTAGTGCTGTCTGTTGAGGAAATCGATTCCTTGTTAGACAAAATCGATGTCTCTACTGCCGAAGGTGCTCGAAATTATGCGATTATCGAAACACTATACAGTTGTGGACTGCGTGTGTCTGAACTGACTAACCTGAGGTTTTCCGATTTGTTCTTTGATGAGGGATTTATACGCGTACAGGGGAAGGGCAGCAAGCAGCGGCTGGTTCCCATATCGGAAACGGCTATCCAAAAAATAAAAAATTACCTCTTGCACCGTAATCAACAAAGGGTGAAAAAAGGAAGTGAAGATGTTGTTTTTTTAAGTTCAAGAGGAACAGCTATTTCGCGCGTCACAGTTTTTCATTACATCAGGCAATATGCAGAGGCAGCTGGAATTGGCAAGGAGGTCAGCCCGCATGTCTTTCGTCATTCATTTGCGACACACCTGTTGGAAAGAGGAGCGAACATCCGTGTAATTCAAGAAATGTTGGGGCATGAAAAAATAACAACCACCGAAATTTATACTCACATGGACCGAAGTTTTCTGAGGCAGGAGATTATTGAACATCATCCCCGGAATAAGAAATGACCAAATGCTCTTATCGACAAATCTTGGAAAAATTGGACTGACAAATCTTTTCAAAACGGATAATTTTGTATATTTGCTAAATTATATCAAAACATCAAACATTAAATAAATTCACTCCCTATGAAATTTGTAGTATCAAGTGCCACATTGTTGAGCCATCTGCAAGCAATCAGCAGAGTTATCAATTCAAAAAACTCGTTGCCTATTTTGGATTGTTTTCTCTTGGAACTGGACGGAAACGTGTTGACCATTACAGCCGCCGACAACGAAACCCGATTGGAAACCAAAGTAGAAGTGAACAGCTCGGAAGGAACGGGCAGTTTGGCTGTTAATTCCAAAAACCTGTTGGACCCGCTGAGAGAGCTTCCCGACCAACCGCTCACTTTCGATGTGAACGACGAAACGCTTGAGATTTACATTTACTACCACAACGGGAAGTACAATTTTGTAGGTTTAAAAGGCGATGAATATCCAAGGCCCAAAGAGTTGAAAGAATCGGCAATAAGACTCGATATTCCTGCCGAAACACTTTTCAGCGGCATCAACAGAACCGTTTTTGCTACGGCCGACGATGAATTGCGCCCGGTGATGAATGGTATCTATTTCGATATCACTGCAGATGATCTGACTTTCGTTGCTTCAGACGGACACAAGCTTGTGCGTGTAATTCATAAAGACGTCAAAGGGGATGGGCGATCATCGTTTATCTTGCCCAAAAAACCGGCCAACCTGTTGAGGTCGCTCCTTCCCAAGGAAAACGGAACGGTGGAAGTGAAATTTGACGAAAACAATGCTTACATTACGATGTCGAATTTTGTGATGATCTGTCGTTTCGTGGAAGGACGCTATCCCAATTACAATTCGGTAATTCCACAAAATAACCCCAACAACGTTACCCTCGACAGGCTTGCGTTACTGAATGCTTTAAAACGTGTTAGCGTATTTTCAAATCCGGCAAGCAGTCTGGTAAAACTGCAACTGTCGGAAGACAAAATTGTTGTTTCCGCACAGGATATTGATTTTCTGACTTCGGCAGAAGAAATGATTCCTTGCCAGTATAACGGAAACGTAATGAATATCGGTTTTAAAGCTGTTTTCCTGATTGATATACTGAATAATATTCCATCCACCGACGTGAAAATTGAACTTTCTGATCCTTCGCGTTTCCTGCCGAAAACGAAGAAAACGAAGACATGCTCACACTGCTGATGCCGATGATGTTAAACGATTGATAAATGAAACTAAACCTCAAAAACCCGCTGGTCTTTTTTGACCTGGAAACCACGGGGATAAATATTACCAAAGACAGGATTGTAGAAATTTCGTTACTGAAAGTCCATCCGAACGGGAAAGAAGAAATAAAATCCCGGCTTATTAACCCAGAGATGCCCATTCCTGCCCAGGCGACAGCCATTCACGGCATCACCGACAATGATGTGAAAGATTGTCCCACCTTTAAACAAGTGGCAAAATCGTTGGCCGATATGTTGGAAGGTTGCGATTTGGCGGGCTTCAATTCCAGCCGCTTCGACGTGCCGATGCTTTCTGAAGAATTTCTTCGGGCAGGGGTGGATTTTGACATGAGCAAACGGAAGTTTGTGGATGTTCAGATTATCTTCCACAAAAAGGAACAACGAACGCTGGAGGCAGCTTATAAATTTTATTGCGACAAAGAGTTGCAAAACGCACACTCCGCAGAGGCCGACACCATCGCTACATACGAGGTGTTGAAGTCACAGCTCGACCGTTATCCCGACCTGGAAAACGATGTTGCATTCTTATCCAAAGAGTATTCCAGCTTTAACAATAACGTGGATTTTGCCGGGCGGATTATTTTCGATGAAAAAGGAGTTGAGGTATTTAATTTCGGTAAACACAAGGGTAAGCCGGTGGTACAGGTTTTGCGCAACGAACCCAGTTACTACTCGTGGATGATGGATGGTGACTTTCCTCTGAATACCAAACAGGTACTTACGAAAATCAGGCTTCGGGAAGTGAACGGTTAATACGGCTGTTATGAATTATTTCCGATGGATGCTCTTGGTTTCACTTCCTCTTCTGATCTTGTGCTGTGGAAAAGGCAAAGCGGAGACCACCGAAACTCCCGAGACAGTAAAGACTGCACGCGGGATTCCCCTGGAGCGGAAAAAACGGTTTTCGGGGAATTATAACAAGGAGTTCAACGATCTGCAGGATGCCCACTTGTCGGCTGCCACTGCCTTTGGAATTTCACCCATGGTTTTACGCGACGATACGTTGAAGCTGAAAGAGGAGCTTCTCCGGTTGCCGGATGAGCTGGAACTATACAAAATGTACGATTTAACCCATTCTATCCCTTTCCTGGTTCCTTCAGCAGCGCAGCTTTTTGTTGACATTGCACAGAATTTCAGGGATTCACTTTACAGCAAAGACCTGCCTCTTTACAGGCTTTACCTGACCAGTATTCTTCGCACCGACGAAGACCTTTCTACGTTGACAAAAAGGAACATCAACGCCAGTGAAAACTCCACTCATCGTTACGGAACTACTTTTGACATATCGTGGAAACGTTTCGACCCGGTGACGCCCGATTCCATGCGTCAGATCCCGCCGGAACGGTTGAAACTTGTGTTGGCGCAGGTGCTTTTCGACTTAAAAAGTCAAGATCGGTGTTATGTGAAGCATGAGCGGAAGCAGGCTTGTTTCCATATTACGGCAAGAGGAGAAAAGTAAATTTATTCGTAATCTGTTAATAATTTGGTTATGAAGAATCCATTTTTATTTCTACTGATAGGCGCCTGCCAAAGCAACACTATGAAAAAGTCAGTATCGGGGGAGGTACCGTCAAAGGCGTTGTCTTCTCACCCGAAAATTCACCGCTTATGTTTCGCACCTACCTGACTGTTGTTAATGGTAACGACCAATCGGAAACCGTTTTTGAAAACCTGTTTTTCATATCGCGTGCCTATAAAGTCAATTCTGCCAACAATCTTTTGATGAGCTATGCAAAACAACGGGGAGATATCCATTACTTTTCAGAAACAAATGCCACGGGACAGGTGTTGGGGTGGACAACAGCCGTCGTGCTGCTGGTGGGTGTGGCAGCCTTGACGGGAGGTGAGATTGTAGAAGAGAACTCATATTGACAGATAAATGATAAAGCGCTTTTTCATTACACTTTCGTACAACGGGAAAAACTACGTGGGCTGGCAAATACAACCTAACGGAGTCAGTGTGCAACAGGTGCTACAGGATGCCCTTTCTACCGTTTTGCGTGAACCGGTGGAAGTGGTGGGGGCAGGCAGAACCGATGCGGGTGTACATGCCCGGAAGATGGTGGCGCACCTTGATTTTTCGGGAGGGCGTTTCGATTCAATGAGGTTAGTGAAAAACCTCAACAGCTTTCTGCCCTACGATATATCCGTCCGCGAGATCCGGGAGGTAAAATCCGACGCACATGCCCGCTTTTCAGCCATATCCCGGACCTATAAATATTACCTCACGACGGAAAAGAACCCGTTCTTGCACGATTTCACCTACCGGGTATTTTTTCAGCCCGATATCGATGCCATGAATGCCTTGTGTGAGGTGCTGAAAGATTACGAAGACTTTACCAGTTTTAGCAGGCTGCATACCGATGTGAAAACCAATAATTGCCGTATTCAGGAAGCCTATTGGGAACGGGAAGACACCCGCTTCACCTTTACAATCACGGCTGACCGATTCCTTCGTAACATGGTTCGCGCCATCGTGGGCACACTGTTGGAAGCAGGTCGCGGAAAACTGGATGAACGGGGGTTTCGACGGATTATTGAAGCCAAAAACCGTCAGGTTGCCGGTGATTCTGCTCCCGGACACGCTCTGTTTCTTCACGAAATACAATATCCTCAGGATATTTGGGTGGTCAGGTAGCCGAGTAAACATGTACGCTTCTTCCCCGGGCCGATGGCAGGTAATTGACTCCGTACCAGCATCGATGTTTTCAGTAGCCGGTAATGAATGTAAGTCAGGTATCCAAGCCAGGTGGCTGCTGCCCATGTCTCTTTCGGATCCCAGCTCCAGTAATGCCCCCAGGCTTCTTTTGCCCAGATCGCCCCCATCAGCATGCCCATCGTGACGAAAGCAACACCCACATATACCAGGTTGTCGGCCATATCCATGATGCGTTCCTTGTCCCGCAGCTTTTCCTCCCGGAACAGGTAGTACAGGGCTACCAGCGTTACCGCTCCCAGAATGGCGTAAGAAAACATATAGATGATGACGTGCGGGGCAAACCACGGACTTTGCAGGGCAGGCATCAACACCTTGTTGTGGATATCCGGCTTAACGAGGTTCACGACGATGAAAACCAGCTGGTAAGTTATCAGTCCGGCAACCGGCAGAAAAAAGGAATACCACAACCGGGTTTCACCCATCGTGCGCAACGGCGGCCGTTCCAGGGATATCCACAGGCCGAGGATAAACGCGAAGAACACTCCCAGACCCAAAACCGAGAACAAAGCAGGCAGCGCTTTTTTAGGCTTTCTTAGTGCCCATGCCGATGCCACTGTCCAAAGTAAAACTGACGGTATGGCAAAAAAGATAAAATGGTCCCAGGTCATGTTCAATTTATGATTTATGATTTTTTTTAGGTCCTGCAATAAACAGGAACAGTGCTCCGGCCAGCAACATGAAAATACCGGTGTAAACTAAAGGCAACCAAGGATCACGAACGAGTTCGAAGACACTGGTTTTGGAGTATCTCCCCATTTTTTCGTCGTAACCGTACTGGTAAATGATCCAGTCTTCTATTGACAAAGGTTTGTTCACTTCGATGTTCGCTTTTTTCCTGTGTCCGGCTTCCGTGAAAACAGTGACCTGTGAAGTGTATTTCTTCACTTCCTGCAGGGGCATTGCCACACTGGAAGTTTCATCGATGTACAATACCTGATAGGGAAACAAATAACTTCCGTTGCTTACCCAGCCTTCAACCGGTGCTTTTAATGAGGGGTTAGTTACCCGCACTTTCAAGGCAGTGGCTGCTCCGTCCATAAGCATGGGCACAACACTTGTAAAGGAAGAGTCCCTTACAACAGCCGCTTGTGGGATATATGCGAGCACTTCGACAGTATTTCCGTTGAGTTGGGTTGATTTGCCCAACCTTTCAAACATGTACGATTCGGGACGGTTTACAGGCAGGATTTTTCCCGTGCGATTATCAATGACGACCAGTTTTGGCGGATATTCTTCTATTATAAACGTATCCAGTTCAATGGCGACAGGTAACTCCTTAAGGTTGCCGAGGGCATCGTGTGCTCGCCATTCTGTGTTACCTTCCACAACCGTCATGGTGTACCGCTGCATGTCGCCGCTTCCCAACAGGCCGCCTCCCAGAGCAAAAAACAACCCCACATGGTTGAGGTAGAATCCGATCAGCCTCCACGACTGCGATTTACGGGTTTTTCTCAGCACAGTGAGCCCTAGAATTACCAGGATGTAAAAACTGAGAAACACGAATGCCCACGATGTGGTCATCCGATACCATCCCATCCGGCTGAAAATGTTGTTCGGCAGTTGTTCCTGCGGTTCGTATACGGAGAATTGAGGTGTCAGTCCCAGAATGACGGTAAACAACAGCATCACAAGCAAAGCCGGAACGGTTGACCTTACGCCCGACAACCAGCGAACAACGTGATTGTCTCTCAGTAGAAAGTGGCAACAAAGAAGCCCTGCAACAAACAGGGCTCCAACGGTGATATTTACAGGAGACCCGAAATCAGCGGGACGGATATTGTCGAGCAGGAGCTGCAGCAGGAGTCCTGCCAGTACAATACCTCCGGCAACAATAAATCCCTCGGTGTAGCTCCACGGTTTCTCCCAAATTCTTCGAGCGTCTTTGTTCATTATCTTCTGCTCACCAGCCGGTTATTGGCTTTAGCTGTTTCCAGCCATTTGGGGACAACCGTTTTCATGAATTGTTTTTTTGCTTCTCTTTCCTGCGGCATGTCCAGACCGATATAAGCTTGTGCTTTCTCCTTGGTGGAGATGTCGGGCATGGGAACATCGCCGATATAGCCGAGTTGCGCCAATACTTTAGAGAGGACGAAACGGGCTTTGTGGGCACGGTCGAGACTCATGGAGAGAATCCGCTGGAATTCAACCGGAGAGTGAAAAGAACCGCCATGCGATGCCACGGCATAATCCCAACGCCATTGCGATTGACGAAGAAGCTGCAGCACCTCTTCCATTTGTGCTTCTGTAGCCCCTTTCTCCCAGGCAAATTTTGCTTCGATGTGGGCGGTTGCCAGTTCCTTTTCAACTCGGTTTCGGATTTCGTTGGCGCTGCGCTGACGCTCGAAGACTGCGGTACGTAAGGTCTCTTCGCTTTCACGGTGGCAAACCTGGCAAGTGTTGTTGATGCTTGCCAACGGACTTCTTACGTGGTGACTGGTGTATTTAACACCGCCTTCCGATACGTAAGGCATGTGGCAATCGGCACACGAAACACCCCGTTGGGCGTGGATGCCGGTTTTGTATATCTCGTAATCGGGATGTTGTGCTTTAATGATGGGGGCGCGGCTGAGTTTATGGGTATAGTCGGCAAACCGGATGCTGTCGTAATATTGTTCACCACCTTCCACGGTCAACCCATTGTGCCAGGGGAAAATAAGGTATTTCCCTTCGGGAGAGAAATAATACTCCACGTGGCATTGGGCGCAAGCCAGCGAACGCATTTCCTGTTGCGAAACCTTGTGGATGTCCTGGCCACTGTTTCTGAATCCTTCGATCAGTCCCGGGCGGCTGATTTTAAGGTTCATGGTTTCAGCCTCGTGACAATCGGCACAACCGATGGGGTTGACCACTTCGTGTCCCAACGAGGCCCACGTGCCTTTGTAATATTCGGCAATTCCTAGCGAATCCATCAGGCGGGGAACATCGGGACTTTTACAGGTCCAGCAGGTTGACGGCTGCGGCCCTTCATCGGAAGACATGGGCGCGCCTGTCCGCAACGAGTGATGGAGGTCTTCTATGGCATGCATGTGTCCCCTGGGGGTCCCGTAGTCTTTCGAGAAAGCATACCCCGCCCAAAGAATCACCATTTCGGGACGTTGCGCCAGTACGTCCACCACGCTGCTTCCGTTAAATTCACTTTGAAAGGTGGTGTCAGCGGTTTTTATCCAGGATTCGTATTCACGCGGGTAGTTTTCTGCGAAAATTTCGTTTCTCGACTCAATGCCGGTGATATTCACTTTTTTGTTGTTTAGGATACTTACCACTTCAGCCCTGCGTTGAGTGATGGATGCGGCAAGCATTCCCAATAAAAAGACTATTCCAACCGTAACGAAGAATAAAAGCCAGGCTACCCAGGGTTTCATCTTTCTGTTATCATTACTACTCATAGGGATAAATTTGCGGGTTATTTATTTTATTTTATCTGATTTTTTTTCATGGCTGTACTTAGCCAGTCTGGCACATGGGTGTCGGGCATCGGTACATGTGAATGGGGAGTGGACACTTCCGAGCGGCTTCTCGTGTGAGGAACATCCCTGTGGCAATCCCAGCAGGCATTTCCTCCCATTTCCTTCATCTCTTTATAGCCCATTCTTCCGGTATTTACAAACTCCTGATTAAGCTGTGTGTGACAACGGATGCAATTGTCCATGATGACCTCAGAACTGGCTTCTATGGTTTGCAGGGCTGTCTTCTCGCCTCTCAGTGTAAAAACGGCGGAGTGACGAAGCCCATCCTTGGCTTTAAAAAAATACTTATTCACGATATTGTTGTGCGGAACATGGCAGTCGTTACAGGTGGTGTTCCGGGCGTGTGAACTGTGGGTCCAAGTGGCGTAATAAGGACTCATCACGTGACAGTTAACACAGGTTCTGGGGTTATCGGATAAATAACTGTAGGCGCGAGAGGTGAAAAAGGTATAGATAAACAACCCTGCAAACGCTCCCACGATGATGATTGCCGGGTATTTCCAGCCTCCTCTGGGTTTTATCTCGTTCCAAATGTGCGTTAGTTTTCCCATGATAATTTAGCTTGAAACTAGAGTTTCTCCACTTCAATACAAAAAAAGCGAATTTAACTGTAAAAGAATGTAATATTTATTACGAATTGAGAAAAAATAGTTATATTCGCTAATTACAATTAATCCTATGAACCCTCAACATTCAGAGTTTTTTCAAACTATTTTTCAATGCCCGCTGTGCAATTCTATTCCTGTGGAAGAAAGAGCCGACTTTTTACGCGACGTACGTTATAGCATAAAACGATACGGGAAAGGAGATATGCTGGTAGCGCAAGGATCAGTTTATGAGATGCTTTACATCGTTGTAAAAGGTGAAGTCGTCACAGAGATGTCTGATGAGAAAGGGGAGTTCGTAAAAATGGAACTGATCAGGGCTCCCAATCCCCTGGCAACCGGTTTTTTGTTTGCTACCGACAATATTTCTCCGGTTACCGCATTGGCAAAAACAGATTGTGTGGTAATCCTTATCCCCAAAGATAATGTGTTTCTTTTGATGAGCAAGTACCGGGATTTTATGAAAGCGTTTTTAGCGTATATTTCGAACAAGGTAGCTTTTTTATCGGAAAAGTTAAGGCTTGCATCGTTGCGGACTATACGTGCCAAGCTGGGGTATTACCTTTTGAAAGAATCGAGGGGTGAACAGGAGTTTCAATTGAAGATGTCGAAAGAAGAGTTGTCGCGCTTATTCGGTGTTTCACGACCGGCATTGGTAAATGTTATGATGCAGATGGCGGATGAAGGGCTCATCGGCGTGGATAGACGAAAAATCCTGATAAAAGACAGGATAGCCTTGCAGCGCTTGTTTTAAATTATTTAAATGTCAATATGAAACAATTACTTATTATTCTCGTATTCACATTGGTCTCTTCCGCTGCTTTTGCGCAGCAAGAAGAGTATCAGAAGAAGACGTATGTTTCTTCCGAAAACGATACGTTGCTCTACAGGGAGTTAGTGCCTGAAAAATTGATACTGAACCAAAGCTATCCTTTGGTTATTTTTCTTCATGGTGCGGGAGAACGTGGAAACGATAACGAAGCACAACTGCGTCACGGTGGAAATATGTTTCAATGTCCCAATGAAGATTTTTGGGCACCAAGAAACCGTTCGGCGGCCGCAGGAGAAAACCCTTTTAATCAGAATCCTCCTGTGTCTAAGGCGTTGAGTTTGGTGAAAAAAGTTCTGGACGAGGCGGTGGAGAAATATCCTGTGGATAGAAACAGGATTTACATAGCCGGACTATCGATGGGCGGGATGGGAACATTTGACATGTTGTGCCGATATCCTGATCTTTTTGCTGCCGCGATCCCCATCTGTGGAGGAGTGAGCTCCGAAAGACTGGAGAAAATCAAAACCAAAACCAAAATACGTATTTTTCACGGTGATGCTGACACGGTTGTCCCTGTCGCCTATTCCCGCGAAGCATACAAGGTTCTCAAACGGAACGGAGCAAACGTGGAATATATTGAATATCCGGGTGTAAATCACGACAGTTGGACCTCTGCGTTTAACGAAGATGATTTCATGGCGTGGCTTTTCAGTAAAAGAAAGTAAAGAATGACTCTTTTGAAAAAGCAACTTTTCCGCCGATCATTTGTTTACACTCTGTAGCAAATAGTATTTAACAATGAAAAAGATGGACAATCAGGCACTGGTTATTTTTGGTGCCTCCGGCGATCTTACCTATCGAAAACTGATGCCTTCGGTTTTCGATTTGTATATGAATAATTCACTTCCAAATGGTTATGCCGTTTTGGGCGTCAGTCGCTCAAAATTTACCGATACCGAGTTTCGAAAAAAAATGAAAGAGGGGATCAAGGAGTTTTCACACTTCAAAAATGCGGGTGCGGAGAAGATAAACCACTTTTTAAAGAAAGTGTTTTACATCAGCATCGATACACAAAAGAGTGAAGATTATGAACTGGTGAAAAGTAAACTGAGGGAGTTGAATAAGAAATTGGATCTCTGCCACAACTATATTTTTTACCTTTCCACACCTCCACAACTTTATCCGATTATTCCCAAATATCTGTACGGGCAAGGGCTTACGTTACAACAAAAGGGATTCCGACGGATTATTATTGAAAAACCTTTCGGACACGATTTAAAATCAGCCATGGAGTTGAATAAGTCGCTGACCGATTTTTTCAGCGAAGAACAAATTTATCGTATCGATCATTATCTGGGAAAGGAAACCGTTCAAAACTTGCTGGTTACCCGTTTTTCAAATGGAATTTTTGAACCGTTGTGGAACAGGAACTATGTACAGCACGTGGAAATTACTGCTTCCGAAAGCATCGGCGTGGAGGGGCGCGGCGGATATTACGAAACTGCTGGCGCCATGCGTGATATGGTTCAGAATCACTTGCTTCAGGTGGCATCGCTGGTAGCCATGGAGCCACCTGCAAAAGTGACTTCAGAAGAGATCCGGCACGAGAAACTGAAAGTTTTCCGTTCATTACGCCCGTTAAACGAAGAGGATTTGCGGAACAATGTAATCCGGGGACAGTATACCGAGTCGCACGTGAAAGGAAAATACCTTACCGGATACCGCGATGAAGAAAGTGTGGATAAAAATTCGCGGACAGAAACTTATTTTGCGATGAAGTTTTTTATCGATAACTGGCGTTGGAGCGGGGTGCCGTTTTATATCCGGTCGGGAAAGCGTCTGCCGACAAGAGTTTCGGAAATTGTAATCCATTTTAAACCGTCTCCCACACAACTTTTTAAATCGGTTGACGGAGCTATTGAAGCCGGTAACCAGTTGATCCTGCGTATTCAGCCCGATGAGGGAATCTTGTTGAAAACGGGTATGAAAGTTCCGGGAAACGGTTACGAGGTGAAATCGGTAAATGTGGATTTTCATTATTCCGATCTGAAAGATCACTATATCCCTGAAGCATACGAACGGTTGATCCTGGATTGCATGACGGGTGACAATACCCTGTACATGTCGGGGGAGGGGGCGGAATTGACGTGGAGATTTGTACAACCCATACTCGATTATTGGGAAAGCGATCCCGATGCGCCTTTGTACGGATACCCTTCCGGATCCTGGGGGCCGGACAGTGCAGATAAACTGATTGAGGGTGTAAACCAGACCTGGCGTTATCCCTGTAAAAACCTGGCAGATGATGGAGTGTATTGTGAGTTGTGACGGGGTGAGCTTTAAATTTATGAATCAATGCAAACAAAAATATTCAGCACGAAAGAAGAACTGAACCGTTCATTTACAGATTACCTGAAAGGGATATTAAAAGACCGGGAAAGGGTCACAGTGGCGTTATCGGGAGGTTCTACTCCGAAATCATTGTTTGATTACTGGGCTCAACACCACAAAAAAGATATCGACTGGAAAAGTATTTTTCTCTTCTGGGGAGACGAACGTTGTGTATTGCCAACCGATGAGCAAAGTAATTACAAGATGACCAAGGATTATTTACTCGATCATGTGGCAATCCCGGAAAGAAATGTTTTTCGCATCAAGGGAGAAAATGATCCTGTCGCCGAAGCACAAAGATATTCCACCTTGCTGCAAATGGAGGTAGAAACGGCGGATGCCGTTCCGTCGTTCGACCTGGTTATTCTGGGGTTGGGCGATGACGGACACACGGCTTCCATTTTTCCACACGAAATAGATCTATGGGAAAGTGTGGATTTGTGTGTGGTAGGAACGCATCCCGATAGCGGACAAAAACGGATAAGCTTGTCGGGAAAAGTGATCAATCACGCTCAACGTGTGGCATTTTTGGTTACCGGAGCCGCAAAAGCAGAAAAAGTGAAACAGGTTATTGAGTCGGGAAAAGAAGTGGCTGCGGTTTATCCGGCTGCCAAGGTAAACCCCCTGACCAGGGATCTGGTGTGGTTTCTGGATAAAGAAGCGGCATGCTTGTTGGAAAAATAATGTTATCACACCGTTTTTACCCGATAGTGACAACTCACTTTCCCTTTTTCCATGTTTGCCAGCTTGCTTTTTATCATTCGTTTGCGTAATGGAGAGATCCGGTCGGTAAACATGATGCCGTCGAGATGATCGTATTCGTGCTGGATGACCCGGGCCACATAACCGGTATATTCTTCATCGTGTGGCTGTAAGTCCTCATCGAGATATTGAATGCGGATTCTTTCTTCGCGCGGTACTTTTTCATGAATGCCCGGAATGCTCAGACAACCTTCTTCCACCCATTCCAACTCGCCGTTTTTTTCGGTTATTTCGGCATTGATAAATGCTTTCTTGAATCCTTTGAATTCGGGATGCTCATTATCTGCCAACGGCTCCAGATCAACGACAAAAATGCGGTCTTCCAGCCCTACCTGGGGGCCGGCAAGTCCAACACCGTCAGCGTTGTACATCGTTTCATACATATTGTCAATCAATTTCTTCAGGTCGGGATACGTCGTCGCATCAATCTTGTTGGCTTTTTTTCTTAAAACAGGGTGTCCGTATATGTATATGGGTAAAATCATAATCGGGTTATGGGTTTTGAGGTGTTGTAAATTCGGCTTTCCATATATCCCTGCAGGATTATGGTGGCACTGATCTCATCGACCAATGCCTTGTTTCTTCGGTCCTTTTTCTTCAAACCACCGTCAATCATTGTTTGTTGAGCCATTTTCGATGTGAACCGTTCATCAAAACAGACAACATCCAGATGGGGGTATAATTTCCTTAGCTGATCGGCAAGCTGCTCTATTTCTGGTAGGTTTTCCGACGCTTCATAGTTCATCTGCCGGGGCAATCCAATAATTACTTTTTCAACCTTCTCTTTTTCAAAATAGGACTGCAGAAAGTCAAAAATCCGAGCGGTATTCACCGTTGTCAACCCGTTGGCTATAAGCTGTAACGGGTCACTGACTGCAATACCAGTTCTTTTTTTTCCGTAATCAATAGCGAGGAGCCTGCTCATGGCGACATTTCAAAATTTTTGCGGCGTAATTCAAAATCACGACCCAGGTACTTCTCCCTCACCACCGGATTTTCTGCCAGTTCTTCCGCCGTTCCCTGAAACAATACCCTGCCCTCGAAAAGCAGGTAAGCCCGGTCGGTTATGCTCAGTGTTTCATCCACATTGTGGTCGGTGATCAGGATACCGATGTTTCTGTATTTCAGTTGCGCCACAATCGACTGAATGTCTTGAACGGCAATAGGATCAACTCCTGCAAAAGGCTCGTCGAGCATAATGAACTTGGGATCAATAGCCAGGCACCGGGCAATTTCGGAACGACGGCGCTCACCTCCCGATAAACGGTCGCCCAGGTTTTTCCGTACTTTTTCCAGTCCAAACTCTGCAATCAACTCTTCCAGTTTTTTCTTTCTTTCTTCAGGGGTTTTATTGGTAAATTCCAATACTGATTTGATGTTGTCTTCCACCGTCATTTTCCTGAAAATAGATGCTTCCTGAGCCAGGTAACCGATTCCGTGCTGTGCCCGCCTGTAAACGGGATACCTGGTAATGTTCTGATCGCCCAGGTATATGTTCCCTTCGTTCGGAACGATCAGTCCGACAGTCATATAAAACGTGGTGGTCTTTCCGGCTCCATTAGGCCCGAGCAAGCCGACAATCTCGCCCTGTTTCAAATGGATGGAAACGTGGCTTACCACTGTCCTTTTACCGTATTTTTTCACCAGGTTTTCGGTACGTAGCACTAATTGCCCGTCAGGCATTTCGGCTTGTCTCGTCTCGTCGCTCATTACTTATCGTAAATTTGTACAAAGATAATAAATCATTTACGATTTGGGATTTCGGATGGTGGATTTATGGCTTTTTTACATCCGTGGTCTACTCGTAGTCCGTGATAATTATTTCCGAAGCTTCCATCTCTCCGCTTACGGGTGGACTTAGTTTGGCCAGTCGTACTTCGAGTTTGTTGATCACGGGAAACGATCTTTTTATTTTAGAGAATATTCGTCCGGCAACATGCTCCATCAATTCGCTGGGCACAGCCATCTCTGCTTTTACCAGATCATAAACCGCTGCGTAATTGACCGTATCTGCCACGTCACCGGTCTCAAAGGACCTGGACACATCGGCAGTGAACGTTACATTAACCACAAAATTATTTCCCGTAATTTTCTCCTGCGGGAGTACGCCGTGGTTGGCGTAAAACCGCATGTTTTTTAGTTTGATGGAGGTTTGCATAAATGATTCATCTTGTTAATAAGGCCAAATGTAAGAACAATTTGTTAAATTTGTGGTTTATAAAATGAAAAAAATACCCAATATGAATACATCAACCATTTCTGAACGATTAATCGCCATAAGAAATTTTATGCAAGCAGCCAAGCTGGATGCATTTATAATTCCCAGTACCGATGCTCATTTGAGCGAGTACCCACCGAAAAGGTGGGAGTCGCGCAAGTGGATAAGCGGATTTACCGGTTCTGCCGGAACAGCTGTTGTGACCAGGGAAAAAGCCGGTGTCTGGACAGATTCAAGGTATTTTCTCCAGGCAACAGCCGAATTAGAGGGTACGGGTTTTGACTTGTTTAAAATGGGACAACCCGGCACACCCGAAATGAACGCATGGATCATTGAGCAAGTGGGTAGGGGAGGAACAGTGGGAATCGATGGGCTTGTTTATGCCGCATCCGATGCGAAGGCATTGAAAGCGGCATTGGATTCCAGGGAAATACGGTTGGAAACCACGCTTGACCCTTTTGCAGAAGTGTGGAAGGACCGTCCGGAAATTCCAAAAAATAAGGTTTTCCTCTTACCCGAAGAGATAACCGGTGAATCCGCCAAAAGCAAGATCGAAAGGATCCGTGTCGAACTCGGCAGATTGGGTGCCGACGGTCTTATTGCCGTTACCCTGGATGCTGTAGCCTGGATCTTCAATATGCGTGGCAGCGATGTTGATTTTAATCCGGTGGCTGTGGCCTATGGTTATGTGTCAAAAAAAGAAAGTGTCCTTTTTGCAGATGAAGAAAAACTGGATGACCTTACCAAAAATACCCTCTTGAAACAAGGAGTGAAAATTGACGATTACGACCGGATTTTCAGCTATGTCGCCAGTTTACCCGAAAACAGTGCCGTTTGCCTTACTGGCAACAAAATCAATTACAAGTTGTATCAGACCCTCCCGGCAACGTGCAGAGTCATCGACGTTCCCTCGCCGGTGGACATGATGAAAGCTGTTAAGAACGAAACCGAACTCAGCGGTTTCCGCCATGCCATGGTTAAAGACGGAGTGGCTCTGGTAAAATTTTTTATGTGGCTCGAGGAAGCGGTGTCTGAAGGAAACGTTACGGAAATTACGGTGGATGAAAAGTTGCGTGAATTTCGTTCGCAACAAGATTTGTTTGTGGGCGAAAGCTTTTCAACCATAGCGGGGTATGCTGGAAACGGAGCCGTTATTCATTATCGGGCACAACCCGGTACCTGCCTCAACGTAGAGTCAAAAGGCTTGTTGCTGATTGATTCCGGTGGTCAATATATGGACGGTACTACCGACATTACCCGTACGGTAGCCGTGGGTAAACTCACCAAGCAAATGAGGGAGGATTACACCAACGTACTGAAAGGGCACATCGGCATTGCAACGGCCGTTTATCCTGAAGGAACACGCGGTTCACAACTGGATGTGCTGGCCCGCAAAGCGTTATGGGATAATTGCCAGGCCTACTGGCACGGGACAGGACACGGCATCGGGCATTTTCTGAATGTGCATGAAGGACCTCAGAATATTCGTCTCGAGGAGAATCCTACGGTATTTAGGGTGGGTATGGTCACTTCCAACGAACCGGGCATTTATCGCGCCAACGAATACGGGATCCGGATCGAGAACCTTGTCGTTACACAGGAATATAAGCAAACAGACGATTTCGGTACATTCTACAATTTTGAAACCATCACGCTCTGTCCGATTGACACCAAACCCATAGTTAAAAAATTGCTGACGAAAAAAGAGATCAAGTGGCTTAACACATACCACGAAATGGTATACAACAAGTTGAAAAAGCACTTGAATAAAACAGAAAAAGAGTGGTTAAAAGAAAAAACAAGACCTATTTAAATTTTGATCCGGGTTGCGTGTTCCTGGTCTTGGGTTTCAGAATTGAACTGTTTAACCATATCTTGTCAGACAGTTTAATTATTAATAGGTTCCCTAACTTGTAATCCGTAACCCGTAACCCGTTATTATGGCAATAATAAAATCAGTTCGTGGGTTCACTCCCGAAATTGGCGACAATGCATTTTTAGCAGAAACGGCGGTTGTTATCGGTGACGTCGTGATGGGCAAGGATTGCAGTATCTGGTACGGAGCCGTGTTACGGGGCGATGTCAATTCCATTCGCCTTGGTGAGCGTGTAAATGTGCAGGATGGTGCGGTTATTCATACGCTTTATGAAAAATCGGTTTCTATCCTGGGCAACGATGTGTCGGTTGGACACAATGCCATCATTCATGGCGCAACAATCGAAAACGGAGCCCTGATCGGGATGGGAGCCATCGTGCTTGACCATGCCGTAGTAGGTGAGGGTGCCATTATTGCAGCCGGTGCACTTGTCTTGAGCGGTATGCAAGTGGAGCCCGGAAGCATTTATGCCGGTGTCCCGGCAAAATTTGTAAAAAAAGTGGATCCTGAACAATCGAAAGAGATGAATCAAAAGATCGCAGCCAATTATTTGATGTATTCGGGGTGGTATAAAGAGTTGTGATCGCATGCCCTGGTCAAAAAAACAACTGTCCACGCTGCTTATCGTTTCCATTACCTCATATATGGGAACTTTTTTGATATCATCGATCAATATTGCTTTGCCAGCTATCGAGAAAAGCTTTACACTTAATGCCATTTCTCTCAGCTGGATCATAACATCCTTTTTAGTGGCCACGGGCATGTTCCTTCTGCCTGTGGGCAGGTTGGGCGACATTTCGGGGAACGCGCGACTCTTCAAGCTGGGACTGATTATCTTTACGTTGGCATCGCTATTGTGTGCTGTTTCCCCTTCCGGAACCTGGCTTATCGCTGCACGTTTTGTACAAGGAGTAGGATCAGCTTTTACCAACACCACCGGACAGGCTATCCTGGTGGCTAATTTTCCTGCCCGAAACCGCGGACAAGTGATAGGTATTTCAGTAGCATCGGTTTACACCGGGTTAGCAACAGGTCCCTTTATCGGAGGTTTTTTGACACAGACCATGGGCTGGCATTCGTTGTTCTATGTGGCTGCGGTTCTGGGAATATTGTCCGCAGTCGTTGCTTTTGCTTTTCTGGAGAAAGATGTTGTTGTTCACGGAGGTAAAAAAGTATTTGATTTGCGGGGAACGTTTGTGTTTATGCTGGGTTTATTTGCGTTGGTTTACGGTTCATCGCATATCCCTTCCAGTTCCGGTTGGACCCTTATGGTTTTTGGCGTTATCACGCTGACCCTGTTCTGGATAATTGAAAACCGGGTGACTTACCCGATGTTGGAGACGCGTCTTTTTACGCACAACAAGCTTTTTGGCTTTTCTAATCTAGCGGCTCTTATCAACTATACGGCTACCTCAGGAATTGTATTTTTCTTAAGCCTTTACCTTCAAAAAATCCAGGGATTATCCCCCCGTGATGCGGGAGCCGTCATCATAGCTCAACCCGTTGTGATGGCACTGTTTTCTCCTGTAGTGGGGCGCCTTTCCGACAAAATTCAGCCACGCTATTTCGCAACGTTGGGGATGGGCATGTGTTCGGTTGGATTGTTTGGCATCTCTTTTTTTACCGCTACAACACCGTTATGGTCCATTGTTTTGATATTGGTTTGGGAGGGGCTTGGCTTCGCTTTTTTCTCGTCACCAAACATGAATACTATTATGAGCTCAGTGGATAAGAGCCGTTACGGTCAGGCATCGGGAACAGCCTCGTCGATGCGCATTTTCGGTCAGATTGCGGGAATGACCGTCGTAACGTTCTTTTTTGCTTTCTATTTTGGAGACAGCACCGTGACCGGGGTTGACGACACTGTTTTTTTGACAGCCATGAAATGGGGTTTCATTACTTTTGCATTGATCAGCCTGGCGGGAATCTATTTCTCGTTTACGCGGGGAAATATGGAGAGACAATAAGGAAAAAAAAAGACCCGCCATCCTGAGGTGACGGGTCAATGTGATTTTGTTACATATCAGTGATCAGCTGATATTTTGGCACCAGTGCCTTCATGATGGTCCATCCCAGCAGGTAGGCTACTGCGCAGAAGATGAAGATGATGAAATATCCGGATTCGATTCCCTCATAGCCCAGGAATTTCAAGTTGGTGTTGGCTGCGTGGTCGAAGAGCACGCCCGAGCTCTTGTTGATGAAGAAAGAGCCCACTCCTCCTGCCATGCCACCTATCCCGGTGATGGTTCCTACCGCATGTTTCGGGAACATGTCGCTCACGGTGGTGAAGATGTTTGCCGACCAGGACTGGTGTGCGGCGGCAGCGATACCGATGATGATTACCGGGAGCCAGACCGAGTATCCTCCCAGCGGCTGTGCCAGCAGGATCAGCAGGGGGAAGAATGCGAAGAGCAGCATGGCGCGCATTCGCCCCCTGTAAGGGTCCAACTTCTTCTTTTCCATGAAATAGGCGTGTGGTGCGCTCTGAGTGGAGTCAAGTCCGTAGACCGAACTGAGGTACGCCGGTATCCAGAATAGCAGGAACCACCATACTCCATCGGTAAGGAATTTACCCACGGCGAACGACCAGGTTTGTTTGTATTTGAATGCTTTATTGAAAGAGACCTTTCTGCCTGCATTCTCGTCGGCTTTCACTCTTCCCTCCGTGGCGTCGGTCGCGTCATCCTGGTTGATATAGGCCAACTCGAGGGCATTCACCTTTTTGTTTCTTTCCGGTTTGTGGTAGATAAACACCCAGAAGCCCATCCATATGAATCCGAGGGCGCCGATGACAATGAAAGCCATTTCCCAGCCCCATGCCTTTGCGATGAAAGGGATGGTGAGGGGTGCCAGCAGGGCTCCGATCTGCGCGCCCGAGTTGAAGATGCTGGTGGCATAGGCCCTGTCTTTCTTGGGGAAGTACTCCGCCGTGGCCTTGATGGCGGCGGGGAAGTTTCCCGCCTCGCCGATGGCCAGCACCAGTCGCGCAAACACGAAGAGGGTGACACTCACGGAAATCACCAGCGATGCATCTCCTACTGCTCCGATGGCTTGACGTGCACCGGAGAAGCTCACGGTCCATTCGCCGGCAGTGATTCCCGCAGTCAGGAGGCCGCAGAAAGCGTGCATCACCGCGCCGAGCGACCATACGCCTATCGCCCAGAGAAACCCTTTTTTGGTATCCATCCAATCAATGAACTTACCGGCGAAAAGCATCGATACGGCATAAAAAATGGAGAAGAGTCCGGTGATGGTACCGTAGTCACTATTGGTCCAGTGGAATTCCGGTGCGATAAAGTCGGCCCATGTCAGTGACAGCACCTGCCTGTCGAGGTAGTTCACCGTGGTGGCCATAAACAGCATCACAACGATGGTCCACCGGTGGTTGGTCATCTTTCCTGTTTGTAGATTACTCATGATTTATTTTTGATATTAAGTTAATGGATAATTATCTGTTGTTTCGAATGATGGCCAGTGCCTGACGGCATAATCCGGATATTTTTTCCCACTCGCCAGCCCTGATCACTTCTTCCGGGAAGAGGTTGGACCCCATTCCCACGGCGGTGACACCGGCCTTGAACCAGGCTGTGAGGTTCTCTTCAGCAGGCTCGACCCCCCCCGTGACCATGATCTTGGTCCAGGGCATCGGTCCCCTGATATTCTTCACGAAAGAGGGTCCCCCCACGTTGCCGCCGGGAAACACTTTCACGATCTCGGCACCCAGCTCCTGTGCAAGGCCGATCTCACTGGTGGTGGCGCAGCCGGGGGAGTAGGCAACCTGTCTGCGGTTGCAAACCTTGAATATCTCGGGGTTGAGCAGCGGTCCCACCACAAAGTTGGCCCCCGACTGGATATAGAGTGCGGCCGTGGGGGCGTCAACGATGGATCCGATACCGAGGATCATCTCAGGGCACTCTGCTTCCGCCCACCTGATCAACTTGACGAACACCTCATGGGCAAAATCGCCCCGGTTGGTGAACTCGAAAACGCGGATACCGCCTTCATAACAGGCCTTTACCACCTTTCTGGCCACTTCGGCGTCGGAATGGTAGAAGACCGGGACAATTCCCGTCTCCTCAATTGTCCGGTACACGTTGAGTCTTGAAAATCTTGCCATATGTTTCTTTTTAGTTTTTCAGATCATCTTAAAACCCGGCCGGATCCATCACCTTTCATCAGGTTTTCCACTTCTTTCACCGATACCAGGTTGAAATCGCCGTATACCGTGTGTTTCAAGCAGGATGCGGCCACCGCAAAATCGAGCGCCTGCCGGTCGTTCTGCGGATAGGCGAGAAATCCATAGATTAGCCCGCCCATGAACGAATCGCCTCCTCCGACCCTGTCCACAATATGGGTGATGTCGTAGCGGCGGGACTGGTACAGCCTGTCGGAATAGAGGCATCCGCCCCAGGTGTTGTGGTTGGCGTTGATGGATCCCCGCAGCGTTATGATTACTTTTCCCGCCCTGGGAAAACGCTTCATAAGTTGTTGACAGACCGATTCGAATTCGGCGGCATCAACTTCCCCTCCGGTGTGTTCTGCGTGGAATCCCTCCGGTTTGATTCCGAAAACTTTCTCCGCATCTTCCTCGTTTGCGAGAATGATGTCGCAGCCACTTACCAGCTCCGGCATCACCTCCGCTGCTGTTTTTCCGTAGGTCCAAAGGTTTTTCCGGTAGTTGAGGTCGCAAGAAACGGTAACCCCCAATTCATTGGCGGTCCGTATGGCTTCCAGACAGGTGTCCGCCGCCCCCTGCGACAGGGCTGGCGTGATTCCTGTCCAGTGGAACCATCCGGCGTCTTTCAGCACCTCTTTCCAGTTGATCATGCCGGGTACAATTTCTGCGACGGATGACCCTGCACGATCGTATACCACTTTCGACGGCCGGGCAACGGCACCGGTTTCCAGGAAATAGATCCCAACGCGGTCGCCTCCGCGGATCATGTGTTGCGTGCCGACATTGTGTTTTCGTAGTTCGGAAACACACCAGTCGGCAATGTCGTTTTGAGGCAGTCGGGTGACATACTCAACCGGGATACCGTAATTGGCCAGCGAGACTGCTACATTGGCCTCACCTCCTCCAAAAGTGGCAGTCAGGTGGTCCGATTGAACAAACCTCAGGTATCCGGGAGTGGCCAGACGAAGCATAATTTCCCCGAATGTTACTACTTTTTTCATGAATTATAACGTATTTGTATGGGATTATTGTGTTTATAAATTAAAAAGTCTTTTCAGGTGCCTGTCGTAAATATTTTCCTCCACGCAGGCACCGATAATAGCGGCATATTTTTTAAGCGAATCGGTATATTCGCTTCCCAGTTCGGCAGCTACTTTATAAGCTACGTGAATGAGTTGGCGGAAATCGGAATTGTAGTCGGGATGCCCGGGAATATGACGCAACGTGTTCGTGAATTTCTCACTTGACCATTGGTTAACCTCCTCTATAGATGGCAGTCTAGCAGCATCTATGTCAATCACATCGGCGTAAGGTGCACACAGCTCGTCTTTCCGGTTGTATGAACGGGCATAAATTTTTTTGGCCAGCGTCAATGCTTCGCCACCCGCCATAGCCAAGCCGATAACTTCTTCAAGCCACGTGGTTCCTGCCGTCTTCAGGTGTAATCCTTTGTCGTATTTGCGTATTATTTTAGACATTATCGGGTAAATGGAGAATTTGTCACTGCCCGAATGAACACTCAATTTCAATTCTCCGGGGAGCCCGAATTCTTTTACCGCAAAATCAATTACCAGCACATCTTCTTCAAACTCTTTTTCGAATTGAGCTAAATTTCCCACATAATCAACACCTTTGTTGAATCGACCGGAAAATTTAGGGGCGATGGTTTGTACCGGAACATTCCTGTCAGCCAGCATCTTAAGAATAAAAAGCATTTCAACAGGTGTTTGCGGTGACTCCACTTCATCCATCGATACTTCCGTGATGAAATTTCCTGCGCCTTTTTTTGTTTTCAGGTAAGCGTAAATATCGGCTGCCTGCTGAGTGGCAGCTAAAAATTTACCGGCAATATTTCTCAGTAAATCTTCTGTTATACGAAGCGGTTCACTTATGCCCGGTATGCTTAATTCCCCCAGGTATTTCTTGCAGGAAGATAAAAATTTATCTTCCTCTTCTTCGGAGCTTTCATTGCCGATAAACGATGCGACATCCAGCGTAAAAAAATCAGCAGACGATACATATGGCTTAACGGTCTTCAGATTGATATGATCGGCATCCACAAAATATCTTCCGGTAAAATTAAGGCTTTGTACGGCTGAATCGGCTTCTTTTCTGACGTCTTCCGGTTTAGAATTTACGTAAATGTGCTCCCTGTTCGATTTATTCCATACGGGACTTATGCCAACCCCTTTGCTGTTTGCCTTTAAAATGGCTCTCAACTGTGCTTCTCCCTGATGAGAAAAACG
Source organism: Porphyromonadaceae bacterium (assembly GCA_022840285.1). Lineage (GTDB taxonomy): Bacteria > Bacteroidota > Bacteroidia > Bacteroidales > Dysgonomonadaceae > Petrimonas. The sequence goes on along the minus strand of JALHIE010000052.1, from coordinate 1,638 downwards.
GTCGCCGGTTCCGATACTGAATTTTTCTAGTTTCATAGAGTTCTGTTTTCGTATTTTTACTAAAAGTTGAAGAATTTTTTTGCGTTGTAATAGGAGATGTTTTCTACCGTCTGTCCCAAAAAAACCAATTCCGATTTGGGCAATAAGCCTTTTTCAATGTCATTTCCAATAAGGTTGCACAATATACGGCGGAAATATTCGTGCCGTGGATAGGAAAGGAAACTGCGCGAATCGGTAAGCATTCCGACAAACCGACTTAATAGCCCCAGGTTGGATAAGGAATTCATTTGCGCTTCCATGCCCGTTTTCTGATCCAGGAACCACCACCCCGAGCCAAACTGTATCTTGCCGGCCACAGAGCCGTCCTGGAAGTTTCCGATCATGGTGGCCAGCATGTCATTATCCTTAGGGTTAAGGTTGTAAATAATGGTTTTGGCTAATTTGTTGCTTTTATCCAACTGATCAAAAAAACGACTCATGGCCTTTGCTACATTAAAATCACCCATGGAGTCAAAACCTGCATCTGGTCCTAATTGATTGAATAACCGGGTGTTGTTGTTTCGGATAGCTCCGTAATGGAATTGCTGCGTCCAGCCTTTTTCCCAATCCATAATTGCTCCCTCGTAGAGCATAGCCGATTTGAATTTCAGAACTTCTTCTTTTGATAATTCATTTCCACCGTACACTTTATCGAAGATGCTTTCTATTTCTGAAGTCGTGTAAGACTCGGCATAAAACTCCTCTATTCCGTGGTCAGATAACTTACAACCAACGGAAGCAAAGAAATCGTGACGGTTCCGTAAAGCCTCAATTAAATCGTTGAATTTGAGAATGGTTATTCCCGATATTTCGGATAACTTTTCGACATATGCCCTGTATTCGGTAGGTTTTTCTACGGCCATGGCCTTGTCAGGACGCCAGGTAGGCAGGATCTTGATATCAAAACCCTCGTTCTTTAGAGAGACATGATGTTCCAGTGTATCGACAGGGTCATCGGTAGTACAAACTACCTCGACGTTGTATTTTTTCATCAGTCCCCGGGCAGAAAATTCAGGGGTCCTTAGCTTTTCAGTACAGCTATCGAAAATTTTTCTAGCCGTCTGCGGACTCAAAAGATCTTCTACACCGAATGCCGTTTTTAATTCCAGATGGGTCCAGTGATAGAGCGGATTGCGCATGGTATAGGGTACGGTTTCAGCCCATTTTTCAAATTTTTCCCAATCTGACGTATCTTCACCCGTACAGTAGCGTTCGTCAATTCCGTTTGTTCTCATGGCACGCCACTTATAGTGATCTCCCTCGAGCCAGATCTGCCCCAGGTTGTCGAATCTCCGGTCAGCCGCAATGTGCGCAGGATCCAGATGACAGTGGTAATCGATAATCGGTTGTTTCTTTGCGTGTTCGTGGTACAATTCCCTTGCAACATCCGTTTGCAGCAGAAAATTTTTATGGATAAATTTTTTCATTTGATTATATGTATTTGTTTACGTACACAGTCAATCTCATAAAAGATATTTTATTTTCCAAAATTAATCATTTATTTTAAGCTGGCAAGGAACATAAGGATAAAAATTGTATCAATCCTGCCCGTACGCTTTCTTTATTCTGTTTACTTTCTCTTTTCGTTTTCGGGCTTTG
>JALHIE010000051.1 GCA_022840285.1 Porphyromonadaceae bacterium | reverse complement strand
CCCCAGGACGCCGGATTTCAAAACACTTTCCCGGCTTTCCATCCATTGCCGGTTGCCCCGGATGGTATTGATCTCACCGTTGTGTCCAAGCATGCGGAAGGGCTGCGCCAAGTCCCAGGTAGGGAAAGTATTGGTGCTGAAACGGGAGTGGACTAAAGCCACCCGGCTTGTAAAGTTCGGATTTGAAAGATCGGGAAAATACTCCCGCAGTTGCAGGGAGGTCAGCATTCCCTTGTAAATCATCTGCCTGGAAGAGAGGCTGACGATGTAAAAACTGCGGTCGCCCGCCGTGCCGGACTGCAAAATAGTTTTCTCAATTTTCTTGCGTAGGATATAAAGTTTACGTTCCAATTCATCCTGCGGATAACTACCGGTAATAAAAACCTGCTTGATGTCGGGTTCGTTGGAGCGGGAAATCTTTCCCAAACAGGCTGAATTTACAGGCACGTCCCTTACGGCAAGCAGGTGCAGGCTCTCTTTCACGGTGAGATCCCGTATAAGCTCGAGGTATTCGCCGGCTTTTTGCTTATTTTTAGGAAGGAAAACCAGGCCGGTCCCATATTTGCCTTTAGAGGGAACCTCAATTCCTTGAAGCAAAATAAACTCGTGGGGGACATGAACGAGTATACCTGCTCCGTCTCCGGTTTTGTTGTCGGCACTTTCCGCCCCCCGGTGCACCATATTTTCGAGCACCTGAAGTCCGTTTTCTACCGTTTCGTGCGATTTGTCTCCGTTCAACGAGACTACCAACCCAACGCCACAGGCATCGTGCTCATTTTGAAAAGAATAAAGGGTTTTACGCTCGTAATCAGCTATATACTGTAAAGGATTGTCGATAAACATTGTATTCGTATTTTTTTAAATCCGTTTGTCCAAAAAGAAAAACAGGTTGAAACAGCATGGAAGGCAGCTTCAACTGATAAATAACAATTCGCGGTATTTGGGCAGGGGCCACATCTGGTTATCCACGATCAGTTCCAGCTTATCGATGTGATAACGGATAACGTCGAAAAAGGGCAATACCTTATCGTGATACTCAATGGCTTTTTCGCGTTCGTTATCGATTTTATTGGCTATTTTCCGGGCTTCTACCATCGCATCCACATTGGTCTTGATTCCGGCGATGTGCCTGGCGATGTCCACAATTAAGGCGAGATCGTCCTTATTCAGTTCGTCCGCCTGTTTTTCATCAAACACTCCGCGGAGCTTGTACACATTATCCAGCAGCATCGTTTGGTATTGCGTTGCCACCGGAATGATGTGATTGATGGACAGATCACCGAGCACACGTGCTTCAATCTGAATTTTCTTGGTGTAGGTTTCCCATTTCACTTCGTTTCGCGCATGAAGCTCCCTTTCGCTCAGCACTCCGACGGTTTCAAACAATCTCACCGATTCCCGGCTGATGTAGGTATCATAAATCAGAGGAACACTTGTTTCGCAATTCAACCCCCGTCTTTGGGCTTCTTCTTTCCACTCGTCGGAATACCCGTTCCCGTCGAAACGGATGTTTTTACACGCCTTGATATAAAGGCGGAGCGTATCGTAAATCGCTTGCTCTTTCTTCATCCCGGTCTTCATTTTAACCTCGATCTCTTCTTTGAACTCAATCAACTGCATGGCTACCGAAGCATTAAGAGCAGTCATTGCCGAAGAACAGTTAGCCGATGATCCAACGGCACGAAATTCAAAACGGTTTCCCGTAAAGGCAAACGGTGATGTGCGGTTGCGGTCCGTATTGTCGATCAGCACTTCGGGAATGTGGGCTACACCCAGCCTCATCTTCTGAAATTCGTCTACCGCAATGTCGTCGTCTTCTGAGCTCTCTTCGATTTTATCGAGAACAGCGGAAATCTGTGTTCCGAGAAAAACAGAAATAATTGCCGGAGGCGCTTCGTTGGCTCCCAAACGGTGTGCATTCTGAGCCGACATAATGGATGCCTTAAGCAATCCGTTGTTTTTGTATACCGCCATCAACGCATTGACAATAAATACGATAAACTGCAGGTTCTCACGGGCGGTCTTTCCGGGCGTGAACAACCCCACTCCCGTATCCGTTCCCAGCGACCAGTTGTTGTGTTTGCCCGATCCGTTTACGCCGGCAAAAGGTTTTTCGTGAAGAACAAGCCTGAAGTGATGCTTGGCGGCTAACCTGTGCATCAACGACATAACCAGCAGGTTTTGATCTATGGAAAGGTTGGTTTCCCCAAAAACAGGGGCCAGTTCAAACTGGTTGGGAGCTACTTCGTTGTGCCGTGTTTTTAACGGGATACCGTACTTGTACGCTTCAAACTCCACTGCCCGCATAAATGCTGCAACCCGGGGGGGTATAGAACCAAAATAGTGGTCTTCGAGCTGTTGGTTCTTCGCGCTCTCGTGCCCCATAAGCGTTCTTCCGGTGAGGTTTAAATGCCGAGGTAGGAATAAACTTTATTTACTTTGGGGTCAAACAGCCGGCACACCTCTACCGCTGCTTTGTCAACAGCGGATAAGGCCTTTAGCAAAGGAGTTTTATAGTCGAGCGCTTCACCCGTATAGGAAATGAAAACCGTTGGGATGCAAAGGGTGTCGTCAACAATAAAGGCGGGCGATGATGGATCCCATGCAGTATACCCGCGGGCTTCAAAAGTGTTCCGGATGCCGCCGCTGGGGAAGCTCGAGGCATCCGGTTCCTGCTGCGCCAGTAACTTGCCGGAAAATTTTTCGATGATATCGCCACCCGGCGCATCAACGTAGTCAATAAAGCTGTCGTGCTTCTCCGCCGTTCCATCCGTCAGAGGTTGGAACCAGTGCGTGTAGTGAGACGCCCCCATTTCCATTGCCCACATTTTCATGCCTGCTGCAACGTGCTCTGCAATTTCACGAGGCAACGTTATACCTTCATCTATGGCATCCACGATTACTTTTATTGTATCCCTGGATAAGTATTTGGCCATTTGCTTCCGATTAAAAACGTACTTGCCGTAATAATCCGACGGTTGCCCCTTGGGAGTTTCCTCCATCACCGGAAGACGCTTTGATGCTTCCACAATTGCACTGAATCTCAATGTTGACATAATGAATTTTATTTTAACAAATTAGTTTCAACTATCCACAAACAATCATCAGATTATATCTTTTTGACTGTTTACTGGAACAAAGATAAACACTTTGATTGTTTTATGCAAGAAAAACAACATATTTCTTTTATTTTATTCAAAATATATCATTTTGGTATAAAGGCGGCAGTTTTTTCACTCCTCACCGTTGATTTCAAACCGCATCGTCAACTGCAAAACACGAAAAAAGAGCGTATCCTGATTTCTCGGATACGCTCTCTTCGTAAAAAAAATTCCTTAATCAACTCAGCATTCTCCGGGTCGCCTCAGCAATCCTGTCCTTATCTCCAAACGCCGAGAAACGCACAAATCCTTCCCCCGAAGCACCAAACCCAACTCCTGGAGTGCAAACGATGTTCTTTTTTTTCAGCAGGAAATCAAAATAATCCCAACTGCTCATCCCATCCGGTGTTTTTGCCCAAACGTACGGGGCATTCACGCCGCCAACAACACTCAAGCCAATGGACTGAAGCGCTTCACGAATTACCCGGGCGTTCTCCATATAGTATCGGACAAGCTCATCAACCTGCCTTCTGCCTTCCGGGCTGTAAGTAGCTTCTGCAGCCCGCTGTACAACATAGGAAACCCCGTTGAATTTTGTCGTCTGCCTCCGGTGCCAAAGCTTGTTGAGGCTGACACGCTCCCCGCTTTCCGAGGATGCCTTTACCGATTTTGGGATAACCGTATAGCCGCACCTTGTACCGGTAAATCCGGCCGTTTTGGAGTAGCTCCTGAACTCAATGGCCACCTCTTTTGCTCCCGCTATTTCATAGATGCTGTGCGGCACGTCTTCTTCTGTGATAAACGCTTCATAAGCCGCATCGAAAAGAATAATTGCCCTGTTTTCCTGCGCATAACCCACCCAGGAAGCCAGCTGGTCTTTTGTCAGCGTCGTGCCTGTAGGATTGTTGGGGTAACACAGATAGACGATATCCACTTTTTCTTCCGGCAGATCGGGGATGAATTGGTTCGACTCGTTGCATGTCAAGTAAACCAGGTCCGTCCAACACCCATTTACAAACTCTCCTGCTCGCCCCCCCATGGCATTGGTATCCACATAAACCGGATAACTCGGATCGGTGATGGCCACCTTATTGCTCCCACTGAATATATCGCCGATATTCCCCGTATCGCTTTTAGCCCCGTCGCTCACAAAGACCTCATCTGCCTCTATGCCTAACGACGCAAAATCATTTTCCACAATCGCCTTTCGGAGAAAGTCATAACCTTGCTCGGGACCATACCCCCGGAACGTTTCAACTTTTCGCTGCTCATCAGCAGCCTTCATCATCGCATCCACGCAAACATCCGGCAGGGGCAGCGTCACATCCCCGATACCCATCCGCATGATGTCCGCACCCGGGTTTTCCGACGCATATTGAGACACACGTCTGGCAACTTCCGAAAAAAGATAGGCTGCCGGAATCTTAATAAAGTTCTCGTTAATATAGGGCATGGGTCACTCATCTAATTTTATTTCTCCCTCAAACACGGTCACAGCGTCACCCGTAAGGTAAACACGATTGTCTTCTTCATTCCACTCAATCTCCAGATCGCCGCCCCGCAATTGCACAGTTGCTTTCCTCCCTGCCAGGCCGTTAAGAACAGCAGCAACCACTGCTGCGCAAGCTCCGGTACCGCAAGCCAGCGTCTCACCGGCACCGCGCTCCCAAACACGCATTTTCAACCAACGATCCGAAACCACCTCGACAAATTCGGTATTGGTACGATTGGGGAAATAGGGTGAGTGTTCGATTACCGGCCCGATTTCGGACAGATCAAGCTCATCGATCTTATCCATAAAGAGCACAGCATGCGGATTACCCATGGAGAGACAGGTAACCTCGTAAGTTGCATCGTCGCTTACCGGCAAGGGACTTTTAACTACAGGCGATTGACTGAAAGCAGTAGGGATGGACGAAGCATCCAGAACAGGCGCGCCCATATCCACAGTTACTTTTTCGACCCGTTTTTCTTCGTTCAACCAAAGCTTCAACACCTTGACACCGGCAAGCGTTTCCAGCGTGATTCCAGTCTTATTGGTCATGCCCTTTTCGTAAACATACTTACCTACGCACCGGGATGCATTGCCGCACATCTCCGATTCTGATCCGTCGGAGTTGAACATGCGCATTTTAAAATCACAATCTTCGGAAGGAAGTATCACGACCAGCCCATCGGAACCAACACCCTTGTGCCTGTCACTTAATTTCAAGGACAGCTCCGATGGATTTTTTATATTTTCCACAAAACCGTTTATGTAGATATAGTCGTTACCGGTCCCGTGCATTTTAGTAAATTTCATAATGACTCATATTTTCCCTATATTTATTCATATATCTTTATTATTGTGCAATAATAATCATTAAGACATAAATATACAAATTATTATGCCTTTTTTCTTTTTTAACCAATTATCTGTCTTCCGGCTCCTAACCCTCGTCAAGCATATCGACGGGAGGAAATCGGGGATCGATTATTTTCGCAAGTATTTCTTTCGGAAACTAACAGGCGTATATCCCGTATACTTTTTAAAGATCCGGTAAACATTTCTAACATCATTAAATCCCGTCTCAATGGCGATATCCAACAGGTCCTTATCCGTCGTCAACAGCTCAGTGGAAATCAAGTCCACCTTTTTATCCAGAATAAACTGATGAACCGAAGTTCCGGTAGCTTCCCTGAATTTCTTCTCAAGATTTCTACGCGAAAGCGGAACTATAGCTGTCAACTCATCAATGGAGATATTAAGCCTGATATTTTCGTGAATATAATCCAGGACCGTTTTTACATAGCTGTCAGAAATGTTGTATTTCTCTGTGGATTGCCTCAATTCAATGCGAACCGGATCGATGTTGATATTGAAAGGGATGTTGTTTTTGTTCAGGATCAAATTCTGCAGCATTTTTCCGGTTTGATACCCTCCATTTTCATCATCCGTAACAATGGACGAAATGGAAGGATGCGATAAGTTGCATATCAGCTCGTCATTATCCACACCCAGCAACGACAATTCGTCTGGAATATTGATGTTGTTCACCTTGCACATTTCCGATACCTGCAAAGCAAAATTGTCATCGCACGCAAACAGGGCCACCGGCTTGGGCAAACCTTGCAGCCAGTTATCCAATTCAACATGCTCCCGGCTCCACTGCATGCTGTCCAACAGTTCAGACTCAAAATAATAATAATTCCCCCTTATCCTTTCTACTTCACGACGATAACCTTCTGCTCTGGCTTTCGACCAGAAGAAATTTTTATTTCCGTAAAAAGCAAAGTTTTTAAAATGTCTTTTCGCAAAAAATTGAGCAGCCATCACACCCGCACCAATATAATCGCCGGATATTTTTGAAAATCGCCCACTTATATTTCGGTAACTCTGTAAAAAAACCGGTATATCCAGCTGGTCGAGAAAATCCACCCCCTCGTATTCCCATTGCGCAATTACGGCCTCTATCTTCCATTCTTTAATCCGCTCCACGATACCGGATTCTCCGTACAATGCCTTATAATAGGACGGCAGGCGATAAAATGTCCAGGGGCCATTCTCATTGGCATACTGGATTAAACCGGTCAGAAAACGCCGACTAAACTCGGTGGTAGAATCTATAAGTACCAAAACTTTTATCATCACTGCTTAATTTTATGTTATCAAAAAGAAATCATAATGCAACTCATGTTAAAAAAATATTTAACTATCAAACAAAAAAACGCCCTCATTGTTCCTCATTTAACAATTAAATTAAGAATATTTGCGCAATATATCAGTAATTTTTCATAATAAGACATTTATACGTTCAGAAAAGTGATTTAATTTGTTTTTAATAAATTAGACTGGTATTTAAAGAGCGATATCAAAAGAGTACATATTACTTTGTTAGAGTGCATGCTTAATATTACCTAAAATTATTAGAATAAATATTAATATCCTATTTTTAACCAATTTTTTGATTATATTGGTTGCTCTAAAAACCCAAGCCCAATTTTCTGAACATAAAAAATTTCTCGTACCCGCAATAACAAAATAATTACACCGACAATCAAACGTACAGGATCTGATCCATACAGACAGACTCTTTGAGACAAACTCTTAATTTTTATTGGGGTATTCTATACTGAAAATAAATGTCACAACATAACAATCATTTTAATCAACAGCATACAATCTGTTGATTCTCGTGAAAGTTGACCTAATTTTTAAATGACAATGATAAAAAGGAGAGAATTTATTAAGTTATCGGCTACTTCAGGCATAGCAGCCAGTATGCCTTCTGTCGTTTTCTCCCAAAGAAAACAAAGTGAGGTAAAAGCCTCAGAGGCAAAGAGAATGATTTGGGCAAATCTTCTGCATTTAGGTTCAAACATGTGGGAAGACCATCCCTATATTACATGGCCAAATGTATCCGAAGGTATCTACAGAGATGATTTTAATTGTCAAACCTGTCGAGATGCTATTGCATGGGGCTTACGCGCATACAGGCCTTTTTTGGTGTTTGAAGAACCGGTGTGGAATACGGTACTCCAAAAGATGTCGGATGCAGGCATGAATATGGTTATCATTGATTTGGGAGACGGAGTGAAATACGAAAGTCACCCGGAGATTGCTGTAAAGAATGCATGGTCCGTCGACAAATTAAGATTGGAGCTTGTAAAAATTCGTAACCTTGGCATGGAACCCATTCCAAAGCTGAACTTTGCAACCTCCCATGACGCCTGGCTGGGAGAATATTCCAAGATGGTTTCAACAAGTAAATATTATTCGGTCTGTCAAGACCTGATCCGGGAGGTAATCGAAATATTTGACAATCCCCGCTTTTTTCATTTGGGAATGGACGAGGAGACTGCTCAACATCAACGGACATACAACTATGCCATTATGCGTCAAAACGATTTATGGTGGGATGACCTCCATTTCTACATCAACGAAGTGGAAAAAAAAGGAGTCCGTTCCTGGATTTGGTCCGATTACGGATGGCGTCACCCCGAACTTTTCTTCAAAAAAATGCCCAAATCGGTATTGCAAAGCAACTGGTATTACGGCTCCGGATTTGATTTAGCTCAATTAAAAGAACCGACTAAAAATTACGTCAAATTTTACAACGATTTGGAAAATTATGGTTACGACCAGGTACCGACCGGTAGCAACTGGAGCCATGAGACCAATATGGAGGACACAGTAGATTATTGTAAAAAAAATATTGACCCCGCCCGGTTACTTGGATTTATGACAGCACCCTGGTTACCAACATTATCCACCTGTCTTGACAAACACCTGGAAGCGATCAATCAAATAAACAGGGCAATTAAAAACAATTATTGAAAACCAAAAACTGCAAGCCATGACCAACAGAAGAAGCTTTATCAGACAAATGACCATGGCCGGAATTGCGAGTGCAATACCGTCCCTAACTCACTCAAAACCTGATTTTAATCAAACAAGCTCTTTGAAAAAAAGTAGTGATCAAAAACTAATCTGGGCCAACCTTCTGCATCTCAGTTACAACATGTGGGAAGACAATGTGCCGCTAAAGTATCGGGACGAAAACTATCAATGCTTAACTTGTCAGGAAGCCAGAGAGTGGGCTCATCCTTATCGGCCGTTTTTAACGTTCGACGATTTAACATGGAATACTCTCCTTCAAGAAATGGCCGACGTCGGGATGAATATGGTAGTGATAGATCTGGGAGACGCGGTCCAATACGAAAGTCATCCTGAAATAGCAGTAAGAAATGCATGGACAAAAGAAAAGTTAGGTTCAGAACTTGTTAAAATGAGGAAGCTAGGATTAGAACCGATCCCTAAATTGAATTTTGCTACGACTCATGACATCTGGATGGGTGAATATTCACGAATGGTTTCTACGACGAAATACTATTCCGTATGCCGGGATCTTATCAGTGAAGTGATCGAATTGTTCGGTACTCCCCGTTTCTTTCATATAGGAATGGATGAAGAAACGGCAGGTCATCAGAGTCGCCAAGACTACGCCGTGATACGTCAAAACGATTTATGGTGGGGGGATCTATATTTCTACACGGATGAAATTGAGAAGAAAGGAGTACGCGCGTGGGTGTGGTCGGATTATGCTTGGAACAAGCCGGATCTTTTCTTTAGAAAAATGCCCAAATCAGTTTTACAAAGCAACTGGTACTATGGGACCGAATTTGATTTGAATAAATTAAAGGATCCGGCCAAAACTTATGTGAAACTTTATAATGATTTGGAAGAACATGGCTATGATCAAATACCGACAGGCAGTAATCACTCCAACGATATAAATATGGAAGCGACCGTGGATTATGGGAAAAAAGTGATTGATCAATCAAGACTTTACGGTTTTATGACTGCCCCCTGGAGGCCTACGCTCGCACCGTGTCTGGATAGGCATAAAGAAGCAATCGCTCAAATGGGAAGGGCAATAAAAAATTATTAACAAATGCGAAACTTGAATTGATAATATTAAGGTACATAACATGAAAAAACAAAAACTCGACTCTATTTCCCGTCGCCAATTTATTGGTAGCATCATGCTAGTTTCAACAACAAGTACATTGTCAGGTCTATTATTAAGTGCATGTAATACGTTTTCCAAGACTTCTCCATGGTTAATAGGATGCTATACACGAGCATGGGGAAGTCGTAACTACTTAATAGCGTTGGATGGAATGGTTGAAGCGGGGTACAAATACGTAGGCCTAAGTACTCACGACAAAGGAAGGGTGATCGATAGGGATACAGCTCCCGATATCGCATTTCAGGTGGGTGAAGAAATCAAGAAAAGGGGACTAAAGCTTGTTGCTCTATCAGGCGGGACATTTGATTCCAATGCACCGGTCTCTCAAGGTATTGAGCAACTAAAACGTCTGATAGACAACGCGGAAAGATGTGGAGCACCATTGATTCAATTAAACGATATTGCTGATCAGTCATTGGAACCCGATTTTTATAAAGTAATTTCAGAATGTTGCGATTATGGTTTGGAAAAAAAAGTATTAATCACCGTTAAACCACATGGTTCCACAGGTGCTGAATGCAGGGAACATGTTGATCGCATAAACCATAAAAATTTCAAATTATGGTATGATCCTGGAAACGTTGCATACTATACGGAAGGCAAAGTTGATCCGGTTCAGGATGCCGAAGCGTTGGACGGAGTGGTGGTAGGTATGGCCGTGAAGGATTTTAAACAGCCCAAGAACGTTAACATTACTCCCGGAACAGGGATAGTTGACTTTGAAAAATTAATTACTCGTCTGAAAAAGGGTGGTTTCAGCAAAGGCCCTCTTATTGTTGAACAGTTGGCACCGGGAGAACTTCCTTTCGTTAATGCAGAGGCACGAAAAGTAAGAGAATACCTTGAAGGAATAACATCATGAAGAATTAAATCCGGAAAGTAAAGCATCTTGAGCATAAAATTATCACATAAAAACAATCTTTTAAATGAAAACAAGTCGCAGAGATTTTATTAAAACAGCCGGTATGGCCGGAGGTATGTTAGCCACAGGCGGATTGAGTGCCTGCAGTGGTAGTGGAGATTCATCATCTTCGAAAAATGTTCCGGCTATTTGGGACATATCTGAAAATAAAGGGAAACAAGTATTTAATATGTCCGGTTACGCCGCCCCCAAAATAGATGTAATAAAAATAGGCTATATTGGAATAGGCGGACGCGGAATGGCTGCTGTGAAAAGAATGGCACTGCTGGAAGGAGTTGAAATTGTGGCCCTTTCAGATCTTAAAATTGAAAAAATAGATGAGGCTAAAGCTTACCTGAAGAAATTGGGCATGCCGGAACCAAAAGGGTATGCAGACGGCAGCCAGGAGTTATGGAAAGAGATGTGTGACAAGGAAGAACTGGATCTGATTTATATAGCCACTCCAAGGGATCTCCATCCCTCAATGTGTGTATACGGTATGGAGAGCGGAGCGCACGTAGCCACAGAAATACCCGCTGCCCGTACCTTGGATGAATGCTGGTCATTGGTTGAAACTTCTGAAAAAACCAAAAAACATTGCAGTATGATCGAAAACTGTGTGTATGATTTTTGGGAATTGTTGATACTGAATATGGTCAGGCAAGGATTTTTCGGAGATATAGTTCATGTTGATGCAGGATATATTCACGATCAACGGACAATTAATATTGATAAAGCTAAAACATGGAGGATAGAAGAATTTATTAACAGAAATGGAAATATTTATCCGACACATGGATTAGGACCGGCATGTCAGGTACTGAATATAAATCGGGGTGACAGACTCGATTACCTGGTTTCAATGTCATCAAATGATTTTACTATGGGACCAAAGATTGATGAATTGGCCCTGACTGACGACTTCTATAAAAAGTATAAAGACAAATGGAAGTTAGGTAATATCAATACTTCAACCATCCGAACAGAAAAAGGAAAAACCATTATGCTTCAATATAATGTTAGTAATCCCAGACCTTATGATCGTCTTCAGCAGGTGGTTGGCACAAAAGCAGTTTCAAAAAAGTATCCATTCCCATCAAGAATTTCTGTAGGGCACGAATGGCTCAGTGAAGAGGAAACTGCGGCTCTGGTAGAAAAATATACACCTCGTTTGGTAACCCTGGTAGGAGAAATGGCAAAAAAGGTAGGAGGCCATGGAGGAATGGATTTTTTGATGGAATGGCGACTAATCGATTGTCTGAAGAACGGCCTGCCACTTGATATGGATGTATACGATGCTGCTGCATGGAGCTCTATTGTTCCCCTCAGCGAGTGGTGCGTTGCAAATAACTCCGTTCCGGTTAGGATACCAGACTTTACAAGAGGTGCGTACAAAACAAATGAACCGCTTGACATCGCCATGGCAAAAGGAGGAGGGTCAACTAAAATAAAAACAACGATTAAATTCAATGATGATTATTTTTAAATTCTACCCGGCTAAAACCACCTTTTGGTTATGAATCACATAGACAGACGACACTTTATTGGAACTGCTGCAAGTGTTGTGGCAGGGAGCTTAATTTTACCGTTGGGCGATGCTTTTGGTGCTCTACGCTTAGTTAGGCCGGATGAGTATTCTGAAACTCCGCATTTTTGGTATCGTAAACCATTGAATAAGCCTTATGTAGACTCGCAAAATAAAAATCTGGCTTTTGCATTTACCGATTCTGAAATAATGCTATCTGATGATAACAGCCATACTTGGAGCTACAAAAAGGCTTTTGCCGACGCAAAAAATATTACTTTCAGTCATATCTTCAATGATGGAACAGTATTGTTTGCAACACAAGAAAAATTATACCGCTGTACCAAAAAACTAAAATCATGCCGTGAAATTATTGTGAAAGATACCGATGGCAAAGCTTATCTTCCTCACAAATCGAAAAATCCGGATAATCCGGGATGGTATTTCCACACTTTATCGGGAATCAATTCCTGGATAATTAACGGTAAGGAGATGTTGGTATGGGGTAATTATTGCAATGTAAAAGGAGGAGCATCTCCGGTTAATATTTACTATACAAGCGATTGTGGAAGAACGGTTAAGATAGCTTATTCATTCGGGCAAAATCCTTATTTTACAGATAACGGATCTCCGGGCGGAGGAGCAGAAGGAACCCTTTTGGGCAATCCGAATAATCCTGTAATATGCCGACACATTCACTCGGTTGCGTATAATCCGGCCGAAGATGCTTTTTATGCATGCACAGGTGACGGCAATAGGCCGGCAGGATGGGAATGTCATTGGCTTCGGGGGAAATATGATAGGATAAAAGATAAATGGAACTGGAAGATAATTATTACCGAAAGTTTAAACACAAGATATAAAGCGGGCGGCATCAGTTTTGTAGATGGACAAATGTACTGGATAAGCGATGCCAATGGCCCAGAACCCTGGGACAGAGGAATCTTTTGCTGTCATCCGGCCGATATAGGTAATCCCAATGCTCATACTAAGTTATTCGATCCTAAATATGAATCGTCGACCATGATTATTGAGGACGGAGTAATGCTTGCTACGCATATTGCAGTCGCGTCACCGTTTACACTGGGAATTATGATTTCGAACGATCTGGGAAAAACATGGCTTGAATATGACATTAAAGACTTTGGATCTTTCTCCCCTTCACGAATTCATAAAAAGAACTCAGAGGGTTGGTTTAGACTTGATTTAAGAACAGGATGGATTGACCGTGCAGAATATATGTTTCTTAAACCCAAAAAATAAAAATATGAGTTCACTCCAAAAAGTCGGCAGGACATTTAAATTTTACAATGACCTGAAAGCTTATCGATACGACGAAATACCGGCAGGGAGTAATTGGGATTCAGATAAGAACAAAGAACATTAATCCTACGAATCAGCAATAAATTTTATAGTTATGAAAAATATATCCAGAAGAAATTTTATAAAAAAAGGTGTTTTATATACATCGGGACTTAGTGTTATGCCACATCCACTGACAATATTGAAAAAAGGAAAGGCAATAGGAGCCAACGACCGTCTTCGAATAGGAATTATCGGCTGTGGTTCGCGTGGTAACAAGGTATTCATGGGTGGCATTTATAAACATACAGATGAAATGAATGTTGAAATTACCGCAATCTGTGATCCGTGGAGCGTTGCCAGAGAACAAGCCAACATAAAAATCAAAAAGTGGTATGGACGCGATGCCAGGCAGGTCACTTCATACCGCGATCTTTTGGAATTAGATAATCTGGATGCGGTAATGATTGCCTCGCCTGATCATTTGCATACAACACATCTGGAAGCAGTTGCCCGTGCGGGGAAACATGTATATGTGGAGAAACCGTTGGCCATGGACATGACAAAACTGATTAATGCTGTCGATGCTGTCAAGGAAGCCGGTATTGTTGCACAAGTGGGAACACAACTTCGAAGCTTGCCCGGAGCAGTCGGAGCACGCGAATTATTCCGCAATGGAAAATTAGGCAAACTTTCTCGAATTGAAGAGTGCCGCAACAGTCCAAAACCATATTGGTACGGATATTTGCGTGAGGTTAGGAAAGAGGATGTTGACTGGGAAGAGTTTCTTGCAGACAGGCCTTACAGGCCATTTAATGCTGCATTATATTCAGCCTGGTACGGTTATTACGATTTCTCCCATGGCCCGATTCCTAACCTGGGAGCACACTTTATTGATATGGTACATTATATTACCGGGGCTGGATTTCCGGAATCATGTGTATGCCTTGGAGGAACATTTACATGGCATGACGAATACAAGTTTACCACGCCCGACTGTATACAAGCCACATGGATTTATCCCGAAGGATTTCTGGTAAGCAGTTCAAACAATCTTGGCAATGGAGCAGGGAGCGTACGTAATTTTTATGGTGACAAAGGGGTGCTTAAGATGAGTAGTTGGAATACTCCAACTTTTAGTGACGAAGGTGCACCCAGGAGTGATGGATCAATTAAAGGTGAACGGAAAGTAGAACCAATAGAATGCCCCGATCACTTTCTGAATTGGTTACAGTGTATCCGTAACAATAAAACACCCATCGCTCCAATTGAAGCTGGCTACCAACACGCTGTTGCAGTCCTCATGGCTATGAAATCGTATGAAACCGGAAAGAAAACCTTTTATGACCATGAAACAAGAAAAATTCTTACGACATAATTTAAATTAAAGAGTAAGATAAAATTAAGCGGTTACTTGCAAAATAAGATTACACCATACAAACATGTCTCATCAAATCATTTTTAAATCGTATACAACATGAGATCATTTACATTAAAGCTTTATTTTGTCACGCTGATTGTGAGTGGCTTCTGGGGTATGCCACACGGTAAAGCAATGACGAACGACGTGAAGCATAAAACCAGTGAGCAAAAAGTTTTTAAGGCAGGTGCCGCAACAGCTAATATCACCCCGTTTCTTGGCGGTGCACTGATTGGCAATTGGAATGATCCGTCGTCAACAGAAGTGCATGACGAATTGCATGTTCGTTGTCTAATACTTGACGATGGAACAACTAAATTAGTTTTTGTTGTTGCAGACGTTTTAGGTTTGCATCAGGATCTGACCGATGCAGCCATAAGATTAATTTCAGAAAGAATGGATATCCCGTCTTCCAATATCATCATATCCGCTATTCATACTCATTCGGCTGTAAGCGCAATGGGAAGAGGAGAAAAACGACGCAGTTGGGATTATAATAGCACATTTGATCCTTATCAGGAGTTTGTCATTCACCGAATAGCCGATGTTGTACAACTTGCTGCCAACCACCTGGAACCTGCGCGGATTGGATGGGGATCTGTTGCTGTTCCCGAACATGTTTTTGTTCGTCGTTGGAAAATGAAAAAGCCGGTTATTAATCCTTTTGGAGAATACGATAAGGTTGTGATGAATCCCGGACACAGTAACTCCAACAAACTAGCTCCCGCTGCCGTACCCGATCCCGACGTCTCTTTTATTTCAGTCAAATCAACCGAAGGACGTCACATCGCATTATTTGCAAATTATTCGCTTCACTACGTGGGAGGAACACTTAAGGGACACATCTCGGCAGATTACTTTGCCGTTTTTTGTGACCGTATTCAGGAACTGCTTGATGCTGGAAGACAGGATCCTCCGTTTGTAGGGATTATGTCAAACGGCACATCTGGTGATATCAACAACATCAACTTCGGAGGCTCTCCTGAGAAAAATGTTCCTTATGCAAAAATGAAATATGTGGGTAGAGATGTCGCACAAAAAGTATTC
Organism: Porphyromonadaceae bacterium; assembly: GCA_022840285.1. Lineage (GTDB taxonomy): Bacteria > Bacteroidota > Bacteroidia > Bacteroidales > Dysgonomonadaceae > Petrimonas. Next base: position 7,376 of record JALHIE010000051.1, on the reverse strand, counting down.
GAAGCTTCCGGATCAATCGCCTATCACGATTGGGTGCCTTTAAAAGCTAAACAGAAAGAGGTTACCCTGAAGGTGCGAAAACCTGATGAAAAAATGGTTGAACAGGCCAAAATCATCCTGGCCAGACCCGATTCGATCAAATCGTTGCATTCGCTTGAAAAGACATACGCGGCAAGAACGTTGAATCAACTAAAGAAACCTGATCAAGTGTCTATTCGTTTGCACGTTTTTGGCATTGGTGATTTAGGTGTAGCGAGTATCCCGTTTGAAGTGTTCGCTGAAACCGGATTGGAAGACAAACATTTGTTGTTGGGCTGGCAGATGGTTATTGGGGTTATTTACCGACTCCGGCACAACACGAGCTGGGAGGTTATGAAACTTGGCTAAGTACAAATAATGTTGAACTTAAAGCTTCAGAAAAAATTGTATCTGAATTATTAAAACAGTTTTCGTTGATAAAAACCAAGTGATAGAAAGCGTATGGAAATAAACGACAATATATTAATTAACTCGACAGCCGGCGATGAATTCATCATCCGAAGACTTCTGAAAAGTGATCGAAGAGGTTTGCAAGAATTTGGGAATTCATTATCTAAAGAATCGACCGCTTCCTTTTTACCTCATTCCTACGACGACGATACCGTAAACGCTTTTCTTGAACGTTCCGAGACAGGAAAAGATCTCACTCTTGGACTTTTCAATAATGATACAATGGTTGCGTACTTTTTCTTATGGTATTATACTAATCCCATACCGTTGCTGGGAATCGGAATACTTGACGAGTACCAGGGAAAGGGATTTGGCAAAAAACTGATCCAATTCCTGATCGATGCCGCGCGTCGGACAAACCGGGATGGTATTGAATTAACCACGTTGCCGGATAACCATCGCGCGTACACGTTGTATGAACAAGTAGGTTTTCGTCATTATGCGGATGTGAATAACTTGGCGGGTGACGGACGCGTTGTAACAGAGCGAGCTATGTTCCTGCAATTCAATCCGGCAGCTTCACCATCGGTAGACCTACATAAACCTCCCGTTGACTTTAACCCATAAACGAAAAAATAAATGAATACAAAGCAAAATTATTTTTACCCGCTTTTAATAATGGGGATATTGTTCTTCGTTTTCGGAGTAATGACCTGGGCTAGCGCTATACTTATCCCCTATTTTAAGGTGGGCCTCGAATTGAGTAATGCACAGGCTGCCTTGGTAGCAGTCGCTTCTTTTGTATCTTATTTTATTTTTTCCATACCTTCTTCGAGTTTTCTCAACCTAGTAGGATATAAAAAAGGACTTATAATAGGCTTATTTATCATGTCTATTGGAGCGTTATTATTTATTCCCGCAGCGTTATCACGACAATACAGCATTTTTCTGGCAGCAATTTTTGTAATAAGCATCGGGATGGTTTTGCTTCAAACCGCGGCAAATCCTTATGTAACCATAATTGGTCCACGAGAAAGCACGGCACAACGGATGGGTTTCATGGGTATGGCCAATAGATTAGGCGGGGTTTTAACTCAACTGATCTTCAGCAGTATTCTGTTACGTGACGCAGGGGATATTTCCCATCAACTGACTATTGCCTTGCCAGCGGAAAAGGAGTTAATACTCACGGAGTATTTATCAAAGGTTATAAGTCCCTACATCTTTCTTGCGCTATTTTTCGTGGTAGTGGCTGGTCTGATCTATTTTTCAAACATCCCAAACCTGAAAGATGAAGAAGAAAATAAAATTACTGAGGGAACAGAACGCAAGAGTATACTCAGCTTTCCCTATCTCGTGCTGGGAGTCATTGCACTGTTTTTAGACGGCTCTATTTCTGTCGCGGTGAACAACAGCATACTCTATGGTGACGCCTTAGGGATTCCCTTTACCGTATCCAGGCATTTTAGTACGTACGCACTGACATTCACGTTGATCGGATTCCTTGGAAACACATTGCTTATACCCAAATACCTGACTCAGCAAAAAGCTGTCGTGCTATGCGCTATTACGGGATTTATTTTAACTATGCTCGCCTTTTTTACCAATGGAGTGATATCCGTCTGGTTTTTGTTGGCCCAAGCCTTTTTATCTGCATTCACCTGGGGATCGATATGGGGATTAGCAATAAGAAACCTCGGCAAATACACAAAACTAGGTTCCGCGTTATTGTTGATGACGTTGATCTCGTACGCAATCGCACCCATGATTTTTGGAAAGATCATCGATCTCAACCCGATGTATCCACGTTGGGCTGTTTTGATGTTAATTCCTACATACTTCTACCTGTTTTACTATGGGAAATGGGGGTATAAAATTGAAAATTGGAAAAATTAAACATAGCAATTTTGTCATGCAACTCAACAGAAAAAGTTTCCTTAAAATTTCAGGCGCGGCAAGCGTCGGAAGCATGCTCACCGGCAAATTAACCGGAAGTGAAATGCCCTCGCTACAGCAACCTTCGGCTAAACAGTTAAAATCCATCTACCTGCAAGCCTACAAGAAGCATCCCCAAAGATTCAACATGTGCGGATACGCAGCGCCAAAAATAGACACGGTCAGGGTCATGGCCATCTGTGACGAGTTCTCCGTGGACATGGACGTATACGATGTCGCTTCCTGGAGCGTGATCGGGCCCTTGAGCGAATGGTCGGTCGCAAACAGGTCAACTCCAATTGACATACCCGACTTCACTAACGGGGCATGGGAATTGAACCAACCGCACGACATATCTTTGCAACAAGTTGGTACTACAAATGTTAGGGTATGGATGGGTAGCAATAGTGTACAAAAAAACACATTCGTTATCTTGGGAGCAAATTTGATTTGGAAGAACATGGCTATGACCAAATGCCAACAGGCAGCAATCACTCCAACGAAATAAACATGGAGAGAACCTGGGTATATGGGAAAAAATTAATCGATCAATCAAGACTTTACGGTTTTATGACTGCCCTCTGGAGGCCTACGCTCGCACCGTGTCTGGATAAGCATAAAGAAGCAATCGCTCAAATGGGAAGGACAATAAAAATTTGTTGAGAATATTAAAAAAGAGTGTTATGCGTTTAATTCATTATTACTCAAAGGCATTCAAGATAAGAAAAGCCGCATTTATATATGGTCAATTATTTTTAATATTGACAATTGGCGTCATCGGCTGTAAAAAAATTGAGTCCTCTCCCTTTGAATTAGGAGTCGGAGTAGCTGACATCACACCTCCTGTTGGATATTGGAGATACGGTTATCCACCTGTAAAAAGCACCGGAATTAAAGATTCGCTTTATGCCAAAGCTCTGGTATTTAAACAAGGAGATGAACAAGGAGCACTGCTTATATGTAACCTGCTGGGTATTCCCAGGGATCTCAGTCGAATAATTAGGGAACAGGTATCAAAAGAAGCAGGAATACCTTTTCAAAACATCACTGTTTCAGCTACCCATACCCATACAAGTCCAGCCATAACTGAAGAGTTTCAAAAATTTATTGACAACGAAGTAAACGGCATTTTAGTTGATTCAGATGAGACAAGCTACTTCAGGTATCTAATTAATGGGATGACAAAAGCAGTCATGGATGCATCTGAAAATCGAAAAGCGGTAAAAATGATATCCGGAATAGGGCAAGCTCCTGGATTGTCTTTCAATAGACGCTATTTGATGACGGACGGGAAAGTACGTTTTAATCCGGGACGCTTAAATCCAAAAACTGTTTTACCTGCTGGACCCGTTGATCCGGATGTACATTTTGTATTGTTTACATCTGAAGATGGACTCTCCTTCAACGCCTCTCTCACAGTTTTTGCAAGCCATTATGTTCGTGGAGGAACCGAGTTCAGTTCAGATTATCCTTACTATTTGGAAGAAAACTTAAAAGATGCTTTTGGTGAAAATTTTGTTTCAGTGTTTGGGTTGGGCCCTTGTGGAAACATCAATACGGTCAATTTAAAAGATTCAACGATTGAGAACGCAGATCGCAAGGTGGAAAAAATGGGTAATACGCTTGCGGAAGTTGTCAAAAATGCTGACATAAAAAAGAAGATGAGCAGACCCGACTTTAAGGTTTTAAGCAAAGTAATCTATCTTCCTTTGCAGGATTACTCACAGGAAGAATTGCTATGGTCAAAAGAAGGCGGTACTTCTTTGTACCCTGAAAGCTCTTTTTTTGAACAAAGAAGAAAACTTAAGATTTCTGTTTGGGGTGTGCAGCCACCTTTAGAGCAACTTCGTTTAAAGGAAGCTATTCCTCCCTCTTTTTTTGGAGATCCGTGGAGATTGCCGGTAGAGATACATGTATTTAAACTTGACAAGCAAACGGCAATAGTGACTATGCCCGGAGAGCTCTTTACTGAATTTGGCATCGAATTAAAGAAAATGTCTCCTTTTGAAAATACTATGTTGATCGAACTGGCCAATGCTGATATCGCCTACGTCCCAACGATACAGGCTTTTCAGGAAGGAAGTTATGAAGCTATCAATTCTCGGTTAGCTCCCGGATCAGGTGAAAGAATGGTAGAAGAAGCATTAATTATGTTACATCAATTGTCCAAATAAAAAATGATATAATCTATGAGAATTTTTATCCATTTACTTTTACCAGCCTTTTTAATTCTGTTTAGTTGCCAACAACAAAACACTGAAAAGAGAGGGGACGATCTAAAGGTAGGCGTTTCGGTTTTTGATATGACTCCTCCAACCGGATATCTTGTTCATAAGGTCAAGAGTGATGGAGTACTCGATTCGCTTGAAATTAAGACAATGGTATTTAGTCAAAGTGACCGTACAGGAGCCCTGGTTATGGCAGACCTTTTTTATATACCATTAGAACTCTCCGATTTAATTCGCAGGGAAGCAGCGGAACAAACGGGGATTCCTGTTTCCAACATTTGTTTGGCCGCCACACATACACATGCCGACCCAACCTGTTATGGTGAAATGGAAGATTATATCTCAAAAATGGGTTCCAGCCTGATTCCCAATGAAGGCAACTATGCTTATGTTGCACAGTTAATACAAAAAATTGTATATTCAATTGTTGAAGCACAAAAAAATCTCAAACCTGTTCTTTTAAGGTCAGGCTTCGCACAGGTTGATGGATTGGCTTTCAACCGAAGGCATCTCATGAAAGATGGTACCGTAAGGATGAACGGAGGTTTTTTAAATCCAGATATTGTCAGAACGGTTGGACCTGTGGACAACGAGCTGGGAATTATATTGTTTGATGATAAACACGATAAGACTGCTTTCGCGTCGTTCACCACATTTGCCATGCAGTTGGCAACTATTGGAAATACGACAAAATTTAGCAGTGGGTTCCCTCATTTTTTGGAACAAGAATTACAAAAATATTTTGGTAATGACTTTTTATCGGTATTTGGTGAAGGTCCGTGTGCCGATGTAAATCATTGGGATATTACCAAGCCCGGGCCCCAGACTGGTTATGAAGAGGTTACATCTTCCATCGGCAGAAAATTGGCTACTGGATTTTTACAAGAAACACCTAAGCTCGAAAGGATGAATGAGATATTCAAAGTTAGCAGTAAGGTAGTAAATGTCCCTTTGCAAACTTACAGTGATATGGATTTGGAGTGGGTCGTTAGCCATAAGGATTCTATAACTCCAGCCATTGTTCAGGCACGTATCAAAAAAATACTTTCTCTTCAAAAACTCATAAAAAAATATGGAGACACCCTTCCACTCGAAATTCAGGTTTTTATGTTTAATGAAGAAACTGCAATTGTAGCTTTACCTGGTCAGATTTTCGTGGAACTGGGGTTAGCACTTAAAAGAGATTCTCCTTTTAAAAACACTCTTATTCTTACTTTAGCAAATAGTCATGAAGAGTGTATTCCGTTAAGAAAAGCTTTCCCTGAAGGAAGTTATGAGATCGTATATTCATTGATTGATTCGGGCGGCGGTGAAATATTAATTGAGAAGGCTCTTTCTCTGTTGAATGAAGTTAAAACAAATAAAACAAATTCTTATTAAAACAACCATGAAAACAAACAGAAGAACTTTTTTAAAATCAGCAGGGACCCTTACTGCAGGAGCAGTAATCAGCCCAAGCATCATTTCATGTCATAAGTCAAAGAATGAAGATGTAAAATTTGTCAACACCTTAAATGAGGTTAGGAAATCCAGAAAACAGCATTTTAACATGTGTGGATATGCGGCTCCACCCTTGGAAACTGTACGTATTGGTTTCATCGGATTAGGGAACAGGGGCCCTTCATCACTACGGAGACTGTGCTTGATTGATGGCGTTGAAATAAAAGCAATCTGCGATATTCGTCCCGAAAGCTTGGCAAAAGGGCAAAAGGTCATTGCAGATGCAGGTTTACCTCCTGCCAGGGAATATGGTCAGACCGAAGATGATTGGAAAAAAATGTGCGAGAGCGATGATATCGATTTAATATACCAGGTTACACCTTGGCGCTTGCATACGCCTGTTTCTGTTTTTGCAATGGAGCATGATAAACATGCCGCTGTTGAAATGCCGGCCGCTTTAACCATTGAAGATTGCTGGAAATTGGTTGAAACTTCCGAACGGACAAAAAAACATTGCATGATGCTGGAAAACTGTTGCTATGATTTTTTTGAAATGCAGGTATTGAACATGGCAAGACAAGGGGTGTTCGGAGAAATAATTCATGCAGAAGCAGCTTATCTCCATGATCAATTAGACATAGCATTCAAAAAAAACGGCTATCCCGGAATGTGGTTATTAAAGGAAAGCCAAACAAGAAATGGCAACCATTACCCCACACACGGATTAGGACCTGTGTGTCAGGTCATGAATATTAACAGGGGAGACAGAATGACCAAACTGGTGTCCATGCAGTCCAATGATTTCACGTATGGGCCGGAAGCTCATCGATTAGCCCAGCAAGATGATTTTTATAAAGAGTTCGACACTGATTCTTACAGGGGCAACATGAATACATCCATTATAAAAACTGAAAAAGGACGAACAATTATGCTCCAACATGATGTTTCGAGCCCTCGTCCGTATTCAAGGATTTACATGGTGAGTGGAACGAAAGCAGTAGCTCAAAAATGGCCGCTTCCTCCACGTATAAGTCTGGGAAACCATGAATGGCTGTCCGAAACGGAGATGAAAGAATTAGAAGAAAAATATACTCCGCCTATTGTTAAGAAAGTGGGCGATTTAGCCAAAAAAGTAGGCGGACACGGTGGAATGGACTTTATGATGGATTGGCGTCTTATCGATTGTTTAAGAAACGGATTACCCCTGGATCAAAATGTTTACGATGCTGCCTTGTGGAGTTCAATGGTCGCACTTACAGAATGGTCCGTAGCCAACGATTCTGAGCCGATAGAAGTTCCGGATTTTACGTGCGGTGCTTATAAAGCAAATCAACCCATTGACAT
>JALHIE010000050.1 GCA_022840285.1 Porphyromonadaceae bacterium | reverse complement strand
CCACCAGGCTTTATTTTTCCTCATTGTCATGATTGGAAAAACCTGACTCTTAATTATTGATTAATCTATTTAAGTTAAAAAGTCAAAGTTAGCAAAATAATATCTTAAACAAACCAATTAGGATATTCTTTTTTTCTTCAACAATTTTGCCAAATAAGACAATCAAAGTAACTTTACGAAATGAAGATTTTAAGAGTTTTCATTTCAGAGAAAAATCAGGAAAAAGCTAAGGCTTAACAAAAAAACGTCCGACATTTAGTCCGACGTTTTCCTAATTAATTGATCCAGCATCGAGATGGAAGTGCCGGAGAAGAAACAAAGCATTGCAACAACCCGCTCTTTCGACAGGGATTACAGTACTTTTGACGATCTCCACGAGCGGACCTCCACCTTTACGATGATGAGTGCGGAAAAGCTCCGTAAGCAGGAATCGATGTGCCGACGTCTGGTTGTCTTTATTGAGACGAACCGTTTTAATGAGAAAGAGGATTTTTATTCGAATAGTATTTTATTGAAGCTGCCTTTTCCCACTTCTTCATCGCTCGAACTGGTGAGTTTTGCAATTAACGGATTAAAGAACATCTATAGGGAGAACAAGCATTACAAGCGTGCCGGGGTAATTCTAATGGATTTTGTGGATGCAAACGAATATCAACCCTCCTTGTTTTTCAATTCCAACCCGAAGCATAAAAACCTGATGGAAGCTGTTGACAAGCTGAACAGCAAGTACGGCAAAACGCTTGTTCGCCTGGCATCCCAGGATGAGTTAGCCCACAAGATGCGACGTCGTCACCTCTCGAAAGCTTATACAACGAATTTTGATGAACTAATTGAAATTAATATCTGATCATGTGTTTCACTATTTCGGTTGAGAAAAAGGCAAAAGAAGCTATCCGTGAATACCTGAAATCGAATGAAGGTGTTCAGATGAAGTTCGATTTTGATGATGATTACTTTCTTGTGTCAGGATTTTCCCATCCCAGACTACCCATTATAAAACAAGGTGCTATCACATTGTCGGAATGGGGACTAATCCCGCCTTTTGCGGTTCAGGATAAAGTGGACGAATTGCAAAACATGACGTTGAATGCACGTTCGGATACCATTTACGAAAAGCCATCTTTCAAGAAATCGATAGTCAGTCAAAGGTGTGTGCTCGTTGTCGATGGTTTCTTCGAATGGAGGCACGAAAACAACAAGAAATTACCTTTTTATATCTATCCAAAGGATGAAACCGTTTTTTACTTAGGGTGTATTTATAATTCGTGGGTTAATAAACTCACGGAAGAAGTGCGCGACACATTCTCTATCATCACAACAGATGCCAATCCGTTGATGGAATATGTCCACAATTCCAAGAAGAGGATGCCTCTCATTATTGGCAAATCAGACATCCAAGCCTGGATCAATCCTGAAACCAGTAAACAATTGATTGATAAATTAATGATTCCGTTTCCTGAAAGTGAAATGAGTTTTCATGCCATTTCCACTGATACCGGAAATTCTCGTAAAAACCGGAATGTTCCTGATATTAAAAATGAGGTCTCGAATAACGAAAATAACAGATTATTTTAAATTAGTTTGATTTATTTCGACAGTTAAGGACAAAAACATAAATCTGATATTGTTGAAATCAATAATAATTACACCAAAAAACAGTCAAAAATCAAATAAAAAATGAATTGTTAATTATCACATTTACAGAGCTTATATAGTTTATACGCATAGTTTTCAAGAAAGATAAAAAACAGACTATATTGTGAACAAATCATTGCCTGTTAATAATTCAAATTTCTTGAAGCTTTTGAGAAATCATCATAAAAGGCGAGACAATCCATAAACAGCTTTGCGTGACTCTAAACTATTTTTTTAACGAACTATTGTGATAAAGTCTGTTACAAAAAAGGGGTAGCTTACATTTGTAAGTGAAAACATTCAGTTCATTTTGCAGTACTTTTTACAGAGACTCGTCGGTATGTTTACGAGCGACGTTATCAATTAAATAAATTACACGATGAACAATTACAAAAGAATGGGGGTGACCAAAGGGGAATATGGGAAGCCGGGTTATCTTCACGCAGTAGTGAAAATAACAGAGGAGCAGGAAAAAATACTGGAAGAGAGGATCAGGAAGCATTTACAGGAGACCGGGGAGGAATACGTTTCAAACGACGATCACTGGAAAATGACATTCGAGGTGCTGGAGGATTTCAGGGAGAAAAATCAAGCGAATCTGTAGCAAGACCCGGAAGATTAAAAGAAGTCCGGTTCAGGCCAGTCAGTGATACTGCTGATGAAGCAGGATCGAAAATGCCGGAGGAATGGTTGTGTAAATTGAATTAGTTTTGATTTATTCTGACAGTTAAGGGCAAAAAAATAAATTTGATATTGTTTAAATCAAAAATAATTACACCAAAAAACAAATAATAATAGAAATTATTAATCATCTCATTTACAGAGCTTTTATAGTCTATATGCATAGTTTTCAAGAAAAATAAAAAACAGACTATATTGTGACCAAATCATTGCCTATTAATAATTCAAATTTCTTGAAGTATTTGAGAAATCATCTTCATCCTTTGCCTGTCCGGACAACTTCTCCCAGATAGCTGACTTGATGTCCTTATCTTTTTGTTCATCATTGTTCAAAGGACGAGGAACGAACAATTTCACAACAATATGTTTATGGCTGGTGAATCGCTTCACATACTTATCGGCTCCCAACGCTTTTTTGTTTTGCAACTATAAAGGTAAACCTTCTGGGGGAATTACCGAAAGGGGTTCCCCTTCATTTTAGCGTTTCTTTTTTTACCGGACACCAGTGATTTTATTTGATAACGAAACAGTCAAAAAACACCCGAAAATGCACATCAAAAAAATCGTTCTTACCGATATTCTTACCTTTTTAAAATGAAAAACGACACAAATAAATGAAATTCAAATGTTTATGCCGTTTAAAATGTGGTCCCACTTGGGCTTGAACCAAGGACTCCCTGATTATGAGTCAGGTGCTCTAACCAACTGAGCTATGGGACCTTTTCGACAATTCTTTCGTCGAAAGCGGGTGCAATATTACTACTTTTTTTGCAAATTACCAAACTGGAATGCATTAAACTGATCGGAATGAGGGAAAAATTAGCGCACAGTGAGAACTTTCAAGATAATTATCGACGAACCCCCGGACCTGGGAGGAACGAACGATGGCCCAAATCCGGTTGCCTTAACGTCCTGTGCCATATTGTGGCCCGGGAAATGAATGTAAAACTCAAGGGAGTGGAAATAAAAATATCGGGAGCATTGAATCCGGAGGAATTGTTTGGAAAAGAGACCGAAGATCGTGCGGGTTATAAATCGATACATGCAGAAATCAAACCCGACACCGATACACATAGCATGGGTATAAAAACAAAAAAGGCAGCTTCTGGCTACCTTTTCTGTTTAATTCGCTTCCGGCTCTATCCAGTCGCCGTTGTCCTTGATCAGCTGGATAAGGTGTTCCACAGCTTCCTCCTGGGGGATATTTTTCTCCACCAGTTCTTTCTTCCTGTAGAGCGATATCTTTCCGTGCTCTGCTCCCACGTAACCGTAATCGGCATCGGCCATCTCTCCCGGACCATTCACAATACAACCCATAACCCCGATCTTCAGGTGCCGCAGGTGCGAGAAGTGTTTCTTTACCAACGCTACCGTCGTCCGTAAGTCGAACAGTGTGCGGCCGCAGCTGGGACAAGAGATAAACTCCGTTTTGCTGGTGCGTACACGGGCCGCCTGTAGAATGCCAAAGGCATAGGAGTCGAGCTCGGCAATATCGATTTTCCCCGCGTTGGAGATCATGATTCCGTTACCGAAACCATCCAGCAGAACGGTTCCAAAGTCAACTCCACCCTTAACCTGAATATCTTCCGCCGTGTCTTCCAAATAACTACGCTGAAGCACTACCGGAACATCGCAGTGTTCGTTCAGCAATTTATGAAAAAATGCCCGCTGCTCTCCCACTCCGTTCACGTGTCCGGTCTGAAGTATAACGACCACCTTTTCCGTGTTTTTTAGAACAGATAAAACTTCTCCAGTCAGCTGTGGATAAGAAAGTTGCAGGAATTTGACAGCTGCCTGACACTCCCTGATATCCGAAATATTTCCGGCCGTAAACATCGGGAAGTTATCGATCCTGTCTTCCCAATCGGGGAAATCCACTATTGACTTCATCCCTTTGGGAAAGTTACCGGGAACGCGGCCGCCTACGTATATGTAATCGGGAATGAAGTGCGGATTGATCGACATGTCGGCTATTGCACTTCTGTCGGAGATAACCACCGGAACAAACCCTCCGCCGATATTTCTCACGGCGCGTGTTTCCCTTTTGTCCGTAGAGAAAGGGGAAAATCCGGGATAAAGTTCTCCTCGTATAGGCTCGTGCCCTTCTCTTTTCGCCACATAGTCTACAATTTTCCGGGCTACGGGGACTTCCGCTTCGGGATCTTCGCTCAGCGACACCCGGACGGTATCACCCAAGCCGTCGGAAAGCAACGCTCCGATACCTACGGCCGATTTCATTCTCCCGTCTTCACCGTCACCCGCTTCGGTCACACCGAGGTGCAACGGAAAATGAATATCTTCCTTATCCATCCTGTCCACCAACAAACGAACGGCTTTGGTCATCAGCAATGTGTTGGACGCTTTCATCGATATGACAATATCGGTAAAATCTTCGTCCAGAGCGATGCGCAGGTACTCCATGCACGACTCTACCATCCCTTCGGGGGTATCGCCAAAGCGAGTCATGATCCGGTCAGACAGCGACCCGTGATTGACGCCTATACGCACTGCCGTACCATGTTCTTTACAGATCTGTAGAAAAGGGATCACCTTGGAACGGATCTTCTCCAATTCCTGTGCGTACTCCTCGTCGGTATATTCTACTACGGCAAATGTTTTTTGCTTGTCGACAAAGTTCCCCGGATTGATGCGTACTTTTTCAGCAACGGTAGCCGCCACGTGCGCAGCACGCGGGTTGAAATGAATGTCGGCCGAAAGCGGCGTGGCATGTCCTTTTTCCCTTAATTGCCGATGAATGTGCCGTAAATTTTCCGCTTCACGAACACCTTGTGTCGTTAACCGGATCAGGTCGGCACCCGCGGCGATAATTCTCTCGCATTGGGCAACACTGCCTTCGGTATCGAGCGTGTTGGTGTTGGTCATTGTTTGCACAACAACCGGATGGTTCCCGCCCATGGTGATGTTTCCGATACGCACATCAATGGTTGGACGACGGTGATAATTAAAATAATCCATTATAAATTGTTTTACGTGAGAGATAAACACCCGAACCGGGCAAATGTTTAGAGGATCTCAATCCAATAACCGTCCGGATCGACGATAAAATACAACCCCATGGATTCATTTTCGTAACAGACACACCCCATTTTCTTGTGATAAGCCCTTACCTGGTCATAATCTTCCGCCACCCGCACACACAAGTGCTGCTCGTTATCACCCATGTTGTAGGGTCGATCCCAATCGCGGAGCCAGGTTAGTTCAAGGGTAAAACCGGTTTCACCGTCGCCCAGATAAACCAGGACAAACGACCCATCCGGAGCTTCTTTTCTTCTCACTTCTTTCAATCCCAGTGCCTTATCGTAAAACTCGATACTCCTTTGAAGATCAAACACATTGATATTGTAATGATCGAACCTGCTTTTAATTTCCATATTTTCTATATTATTTAGCCAATTAGATTTTAGACCAATAGACCTCCGGTATTCAATAACGAAGCGTTCTATAATTCAAACGACTGTCCCTTTTTATACACGTTGAGATAGGTGCAGTTCTGCAATCGGGCATACCGGCTGAATGCATTGGCTTTTTCGTAATTTTCCCCAAAATGCATGGGTAGAAAATAATCGGTGGATATCCTGTTGACCAACTGTTCGGCTCCGCGCATGTAATCTCTTCCCAGTCGGGGATCAACGGGAAACATTGCCAGGTAAAGTTGATCAACGTTTTCTGCCAACAGTTCCAGCTGACAAAGGTAACTATTTTCATAACCTGTGGACTCAAGCAGCGGAACTTCTTCATTCCAGTGCCAATTGTTGAGATCTCCGGCGTGAAAAAAACGTTTTCCAAAAACATCCACCACAAACGACCCTCCGGTATCGGTGGAACCAAATGCTTTTACCTTTATCCGGCTATCTTCGTACTCCTCCAGTTTGTCAAGAAAAACGATGTTCTGATAAACTGAAATATCTCGGTTATCCATCACCTCTTTTGAAAAAATATACTTCACGTTTGCCTTGTTTATACCCCATTTCAATATTTCCGGATTGAAGTGATCGGGATGTGAATGGGTGCAGAAGACGTACAGGTCATCCGGTTTTTCAAGCAGGTAATCGTTTATCCAAAAATGGCCGTCGTCCCTTTTTTCATCTTTGTAAAAATCGAAAACAATTGAAAACCCGTCAAATTCAAGCAGGTAGCAACTGTGAAAAATATATGTGACTGTCATAACTTACATGTAACTTCTCTTTATAACAATTCTAAGGGATTTTGTTCATCTTAAGGGCTATAAAATTTGATAAAAACTGTAAAAAGCATATCTTTGTGAACGAGTGCTTGGTGAATGATGAAAGGGAAAAAGGGGCAAAAAAACGTTGATGGGGAATTTATCACCATTTGTTTTTTTAGCTCACGTATTCGTCTGATTAAACCATAATTCTGCTTAATTTTGGTTTTACCTATGTTTAATTTCAACAAAAATTCATTCAAAAAGTTATGAAAAAGTATGTAGCAGAAATGATCGGTACTATGGTACTGGTGTTAATGGGTTGTGGAGCAGCCGTGTTTGCCGGGGCAGGCCAGCCTTTTGACCCGGTGGGAACACTGGGCGTAGCCTTTGCGTTCGGACTCTCCGTCGTGGCCATGGCTTATGCTATCGGCAGTATTTCGGGATGCCACATTAATCCCGCCATCACGCTGGGCGTTTTGTTAACCGGCCGGATGAGCGGGAAAGATGCGGGATTGTACATTGTATTCCAAATTATCGGCGCAATTTTAGGTTCCACCATTCTCTGGTTTTTAGCCAAAGAATCGGGTTCAACCACTACGCTTACAGGCGCTAACGGTTTTGCAGACGGACAAATGGCTCAGGCTTTTGTTGCAGAAACGGTATTCACCTTTATTTTTGTTTTGGTTGTGCTTGGTGTTACGGCAAAAAACGGTCTGAACAAATTTGCCGGCCTGGCGATTGGCCTTGCATTGGTGTTGGTGCACATCGTTTGTATTCCCATCACGGGGACTTCCGTTAATCCGGCGCGCAGCATCGGACCGGCTCTCTTTCAGGGTGGTGCGGCACTTACTCAACTTTGGGTGTTCATCGTAGCGCCTTTCCTGGGTGCAGCTATCGCAGCATTCGTCTGGAAAGGAATTACTGTTGAAAACGAGATGGAGACAACCTGAGACGCGGGTTTCACACCTTGTGGAAGCCCTTTCTTTTGAGTAAAAAAGACAAAATAAGGCGAGGGAAAGAACATATTTGATCTTTATTTGTTTAGAACTTTGCACATTCTTTGTATTTTTGTGCAGTTTTTTATTTCATAAACAAAAAGTCAAATGAATCACAATTTATTAAAAGGCAAAAGAGGCATTATCTTCGGAGCGTTGAACGATCAGTCCATCGCCTGGAAAGTGGCCGAGCGTGCCGTTGAAGAAGGGGCAACCATCACGTTGTCGAATACTCCGGTTGCCGTACGGATGGGGGACACAAACAAACTGGGTGAAAAGCTCAATGCCGAAATCCTTCCTGCCGATGCTACCAACGTGGAAGACCTGGAAATGGTTTTTGCCAAATCGGTAGAGATACTGGGCGGAAAAATTGATTTTGTACTTCACTCCATAGGCATGTCGCCCAATGTACGGAAAAAACGCACGTACGACGACCTCGATTACGATTTGCTGAACAAGACGCTGGATATTTCGGCCATCTCTTTCCACAAGATGTTGCAGGTAGCCCGTAAACTCGATGCGATTCAGCGGGGTGGATCGATCCTTGCCCTCACTTACGTTGCTGCGCAGCGCGTATTTTACGGATACAACGATATGGCGGATGCCAAAGCGTTGCTGGAATCGATAACACGGAGTTTTGGCTATATCTACGGCCGCGACAAAGGGGTTCGCGTGAATACCATTTCGCAATCGCCGACCATGACTACCGCCGGAAGCGGTGTGAAAGGGATGACCGACCTGATGGACTTCTCCGAAAGGATGGCTCCTATCGGAAATGCCGACGCCGATGATTGTGCCGATTACTGCGTGGTGATGTTTTCCGATCTTACCCGCAAGGTAACCATGCAAAACCTTTACAACGACGGAGGATTCTCCAGCATGGGGATGAGCCTCAGGGCAATGAAACAGTACAGCAATGGCCTTGATGAAAACACGACGCTTTCAGGCAGTGAAAGTTGAGGCAGGCCTCCCGTAAATGACAATTTAATAGCTTCGGACAGTGTACCGAAGCTATTTTTTTATATTTTTGTGTTCGTTATGCTACTGAAGATATACAATGAGAATCCCAATCCGAGAGAAATTGAGAAGGTAGTTTCGGTCCTGAGGGACGGAGGTATCGTGGTCTACCCTACCGATACGCTTTACGGGATGGGTTGCGATGCGTTGAACGTACGCGCCGTGGAGAAAATCTGCGACCTGAAAGGAATCCTGTAACGACCTGAGCGCCATCAGCGAATACGCCCGGGTAGATACGCCCACTTTCAAGCTGATGAAGCGAAACCTGCCGGGACCTTTCACCTTTATCCTGCCCACCACATCGTCGCTGCCCAAGATTTACAAAAACAAGAAAACAGTAGGTATCCGTATACCCGATAATCCGATCATCCGCGAAATTGCCCGGGTACTTGGAAACCCTGTCCTCAGTACCTCGGTAAAGGACGAAGGGGAGGAGGTCGAATACACTACCGATCCCGAACTTATCCACGAGAAATGGAGCGACATTGTAGACGTTGTTATCGATGGAGGATTTGGAGGAATAGAACCTTCTACCGTTGTGGACTGCACTTCCGACGAGCCGGAGATCGTACGCCAGGGAAAAGGAGTGTTAAATCTTTAAAATATCTGCTTCCCAATTAAAATCTTCGCTACTTTCGCAGTCAAACGATTGTTGCAAACAAAAAAAACGCAATGAAAAAAATACTTGTTCCGTTTTCGATAACGTCTCTTCTTCTCTTTGTTGTGCTTTTTGTCACATCTTGTGAAAAAAAGGATGAACCCGTTGCAGATACGGTAAATGCTGTATCCCAATTTGTTTATGACGGTATGTCGGTTTTGTACCTTTGGAATGATGAGGTCAATGGCAGAAAACCTACAGCAAATGATACTGACCCCAAGAAATATTTTCAACGCATTTTAAATAAAACAGACACAGAGCACGGATGGTCATGGATAACGGATGACGCTGAAGAGTTGAAAGCAGAATTTGACGGTGAACCTAAAACATTCGGGTATCACTATTCCGGTAGTTTCTTCTTGCCGGCGAATGTCGAAAGAACAGAATTTTACTACATCATTGGTTATGTCTATCCAAGTTCTCCTGCAGCGAATGCTGGACTAAAACGACTTGATCTGATAGGAAAAATTAACGGACAACCGATAACTAATGACAATTACAGGATTCTTTTTGGCGACTCTCCCGCCTCTTTCTCTATTTACAAACTGACAGAAAACGGAATAGTACACGACAGGGAAGAACGGCTTGCTCCCGTATCAATACAAACCAATCCCGTACTATTCGATGAAATATACACGGTTGGAGACAAGAAGATCGGATATCTATTTTACACAAGTTTTATCAGCAATTTCAATCAACAACTATTTGACGTTTTTAACAAATTCAAGCAGGCCGGTGTTACTGACCTTGTCTTGGATTTGAGATACAACCCCGGTGGGGATATCAGTGCTGCAACCTATTTGGCCTCAATGATCGCCCCTCTATCAGAAGTAAGGCAAAAGCCTGTCTTTACCAAGTTAGCCTGGAATAAAGACATAGGTGAAAATAAAGAATACTTAGGAGTATATACAGAAAAAGATTCTCTGGAGAACGGTAAACTTGTTAAAAAGGCTGAACCCAATCCGATTGAAGCCAACTTGGATTTAAGCAATGTATATATTATCGCTACTCCGGACTCTTATTCTGCCTCGGAACTCATCACTTTTTGCTTGAGGCAGTTCGTAAATGTGATGCATATTGGTGGGAAAACCGGAGGAAAATATACTGCATCCATAACAATACATCCTTACGACCATAACCTTGGTTATCCGTTATATCCTGAAATTTATCCTCGAAAAGTGCTTTCCAGCGAAAAAAAGCACATCCTCAAAAACTGGGCAATGCAACCTATAGTTGCAAAATATACTGACAATAAAGGAAACGATTTTATTGCTACCGACGGATTGATTCCCGATAAAGCGCTGGACGAAGGTTTTGGCTACATCGATCATTGGGTCCCGATCGGAGATACGAAAGATACGTTCTTGGGTCAGGCAATCTATATGATTACAGGGGATGAAAACTATAAACCCGTTAATGTCAAAACAAGAAATGCCGCTATGAAATCTTTGAGATCGGCCAATTTTAAACAATTTCCAATTCCGAAAGATTTCAGGAAAGAAGCAGTTATCCTGGATAATTTTAAACTGGAAAGATAACAGTTTCTAAACACCCACTCTCACGGGATATTTTTTTACTCCCTCCAAATCCCCTCCTTCATATTTTATATACTCAACGCGTGTTAGAATTTGCTGCAGGTCCTGGTCTCGTTTTTTCTTTAATTTCTCGATCCGTTTTTTCCTGTTGCACAGGCAGCAGTTCTCCGCTTTCTGCACATCGAGTAGAAACGTATACTCGAGTTCGTTGAGTTGCCTGGCCTTGTTATCGTCGAAACCGATCAGTTCCTGCATCCTGGCTACTTTCTCTTCGGTGCTCTTTTTCAGTACATCGGCAATAATTCCCGCTTTTTGTGCCGGGGCAATGGCAGCAATAACAATCAAAGCGGTCAGCAACAGTCCCAATTTTTTCATCTCGTCCGTTTGTTTTAGTGTTAATATTCTGACTATCCCGAAAGTCGTTTGTTTAACGGATTCCGAACTTTTCAGGAATTTCATCCATCACGGCAAACAACTCCTCCACGGTGTTCGCCCGGAGCAGTGCGATTCGGGTGGGTTTAAAATCGGGAATACCCTTGAAGATGGGGGTCCCTGCCAGATGGCGGCGGATGTGGAGAATGCCGCGCCGTTCATCCAATCGTTGCACACTCTGCATCACCTGTTGTTTCAACACATCGAGGTACCAGGAAAAAGATTGTTTAGGAGCCAACCCTCCCGTTTCGAGAAAATGCTTTACATCACTGAAGATCCACGGCTGTCCATAACTTGCCCGTCCGATCATCACCGCATCCACACCTGTTTCGTCGAAACGGCGTTTGCAGTCCTGCGGCGTTATC
Source organism: Porphyromonadaceae bacterium (assembly GCA_022840285.1). Classification (GTDB taxonomy): domain Bacteria; phylum Bacteroidota; class Bacteroidia; order Bacteroidales; family Dysgonomonadaceae; genus Petrimonas. The sequence continues at coordinate 44,441 of JALHIE010000050.1, read as the reverse complement.
AGATCACCGTTTCCTATGATGGGAATATACATACGGGGGTTGTTTTTAACCTCTCCGATAAGGGTCCAGTCAGCCTCTCCTGTATATTTTTGTGAGCGCGTCCTACCGTGAATGGTGAGTGCGGCAATTCCGCAATCCTGCAGCTGCTCTGCCAGCGGAACAATAATCCTGGAGCTCTCGTCCCACCCTAACCGGGTCTTCACGGTCACGGGCAGGCTGACGGCCTTCACTACCTTTTCCGTAATCTCAAGCATCAAACCGGGTGTTTTCATCATGCCCGAACCGGCTCCTCTACCGGCCACCTTCTTGGCCGGACATCCGAAATTGATATCGATGGCATCGGGGCTCGCCTCTTCGCAGATCTTCGCAGCCTCGACCATTGAATCGGAATCATTTCCGTAAATCTGTATGGCCACGGGGCGCTCTTCCTCGCAGATCGTAAGCTTTTCCTTGGTTTTTCTCACGTGGCGGATAAGTGCATCGCTCGACACAAACTCGGTATACACCATATCTGCTCCGAACTGCTTGCACAACAGCCGGAAACCGATATCGGTAACGTCTTCCATCGGTGCCAGAAAAACGGGATACCGCGATGCAAATGATATGTTGCCTATTTTCATTTTATAATCCTTAAATTGTTCATCCTCAACGGCGCCACTTTCGACTCCGCATCTGCAGCACGTATGGAAACCGATTGATTTATCCGTATTACCGGAAGTTGTTGAGAGTAGATCGACCATTCTTCGAGAGGTTGCAAACTGTAACTCAGGTCTTTCTCGTATCCGTTATAGTGTTTTATAACCAATTGATTCAGGCCCTCTCGGAGGGGAAGAAGGACAATCTCCTTGCCGAATTTTGTGCTCTGGGGAGATAAATGTGCAGTGAGGTATGCTCCGTTGAGCAACATATATACCCCGTTTCCACTGCCTACCTCCACCGCTATGGCCTGAGTAGGGCTCACCGTACCGGAAATGACTGACGGGTTCCCATCCCGAATCCTCCGCACGGACATTCACGACAGCCATACCCTCCTCTTCCACATATCCAAACACGCCGCGTCCGGGTTTTCTGTATAAACTGCCCCACTTCACCGTGTTCTTTTTCAACTTTTCGATCCTGGGGCTGCCACCGTTAAGCACAACGGCTTGTGTCTTTCCGTCGATCTCGATATGGAGACGACGCCCCCGTTCGTTGTCCGTATACACAAGTTCCGGGCTCCCCGCTCTTTTGCCTGAGGACACCCTCCAGCCGTACCCGATCAGGCTCTTGTATCCGCCGTAATAGTTTAAGCTAGAATGGCCGAATACGGGTGTGGCGTTTTGTGGCGAAAGCACATTGCCGGCTACAACGGTTGAAGGAAGAACTTTAAATCCTTTTTCAAGCCGGATCTTTAAAACAGGAATAAATTCCCCGGAGATTCTTTGCGGAAGATCAATCACAACCGAGTTCCCTTTTTGGGAAAACCGGCAGGATTCGCCCGATGCCAGCAGAAGTACCTCGCTCACTTTTCCGGAAAATCCCGACAAACGTATGGCAGGTAATTTTTCCACAAAGGCAAACAGGTCGTTGCCTTTCGTGGTTACGCTGCCCCAGGCGAATGGCTGGTCGAACGGGCTGGCATTCGTGCCGTAAATGGCTTCGGCATTCGCTTTTATCCATTTACCGATACCGGCCAACACATCCCGCTCAAACTCCACCACCGATCCGTCGCCCCTGGGACCGATATTGAGCAGGTAATTCCCGCCACGGCTGATCACCCTTATCAGGCTGGCGATCTTCTCTTCCACTTTCGGCCGAACCTCTCCCCGCTCCTGCCACGAGCGATAACCCCACGTTTCGGAAAAGATGGAGGCGGCGGTCTGCCACGGCACGCCGAGCTTATAATCGGGATATTCGTTATCGGCCATCACGGCAAAATCCACCCAATCGTTGCCCAACCGTCCGCTGATCATACACTGCGGCTGCAAGCGGCTGACCAGCTCGTACAATCCTTGGCTTTGAGTAGGCGTGAGCGAACCCATATCGAACCAGATTTCCGAAATATCGCCGTAGTTTGTCATGATCTCCTCCACCTGCTTCAGGTTGAACCGGTAGTGTTCTTCCGTGAGCGGGTCCGCATTGTGGCTCGAGATAGGATAAGCTTGCGGAAAGTTCCAATCGATAAGGGAATAATAAACCGAAAAGTCTATCCCTCCGCGGCGGCAGGCTTCTGCCAGCTCTTTCATCAGATCGCGCTTGTAAGGCGTGGCATCCACGATATTGAAATCGGTGTACCGGGAATGGTACATGCAAAACCCGTCGTGATGCTTGGATGTAAAAACAATGGAGCGCATTCCGGCATCCTTGGCGAGCTTTACTATTTCATCGGGATTCCATTTTACCGGGTTAAATTCCTGAGCGGTACTTGCGTACCAATCGCTGAAAATCCCGGCAAACGACTGGATCTGTTCGCTGTAACCGCGCCGAACGGGCTCTCCATTATAAACTCCGCCATAAACGGAGTACAATCCGAAGTGAATAAACATCGAAAATTTCTGGTCGAGCCACCGTTGAGAAGGTTTTTGCTGCGCGTTCACCAGGCTTGCGGTAAACAAAAAGAAAAAAATGAGTTTCTGCTTCATGAGTTAGGATTTTCAATCACTTATATTTCACCCACTTGATCATCTCCTTAACCGATGGTTTCTTGCCGTACATCAAGATACCCACCCGGTAGATCTTAGCGGCAAAGAAAGAGATAAGTATAAACGTCCCGTAAAGCAGCACCAGCGAAAACAGTTTCTCCCACAGCGGGATTCCGAACGGCAGCCGCACCATCATCACAATGGGCGATGTAAACGGAATCAAGGAGCCCCAGAAAGCCAACGGCCCGTCGGGATTGCTTACGCTGTAAAATCCGGCAAAAAAGGCAAACATGCGAAAATGGAAGCATACAGGATGTATCCCCCTACGAAGAAAAGCAAAAAGTAAACGATGATCTCAAACCAGTTGACACTCAATACGGCTTTCATGATTCCCTCCGTGTCGAAGCTGCTCATCCCGGCCGGCACGGCCCCCGGGGCTTGTTGTGGTGAAGCAATAAACAGGGAGAGCGAGGTAAACAACACCCCGGTCAGCACTCCCCAGATAACGAGCTGGGTAATCCCCACCAACCCGATCCCGGCAACTTTTCCGACCAACAGGTTGACAGGCTTCACCGACGAAACCATCACTTCCACCACACGGCTTTTTTTCTCTTCCAGAACAGCCTGCATCACCATGTTTCCGTACATCAGGATAAACATGTAGATGAGAACGGTAAATACCATTCCGATAATGGTGGCAATCTCGGTGGATGATTCCGACACTGTCCCGTCGTCTCCCCATTTCATCGTTTTCACCGAAATTTCAGAACCGGCCTCAATGATGGAACGAACCTCCGAGATGGCTTCCGCGTTTACGTTGCCCTGCTGCGACAAGTCGTCCAGCCGCTGTTCCATAACCTTTTCGCTCAGTGCACTTTCTACCATCGTGCGCAGTTCCTGCGGCGTCTGCTTTTCAGATAAGATGGTCACGGCCTGGTTGTTTCTGCTCAGGTCGTCGGTAATCTGCAGGATAGCAAACAGATCTTTTCCTATTTTCGATTGATACTCATCTTGTTGCGCATCGTTAATAACCTGGAATCGATAGAGGTCGGTGGATTTCAATAACGGCGCATACATGCCGGTATTGTCGATGACAGCGATGTTTTTTACCGCACCGTCGTTCAAGGTGGAGAGCCACAGGGGCACAAACGACAATGCCACCATCAGCAACGGCATCAGCAGCGTCATGATGATAAACGATCTTTTTCTTACCCGGGTAAGGTATTCGCGTTGTATAACCAATGATAAGGTATTCATAATTTTAGCTTGATACGGTTTCAATGAAAACATCGTTCATCGTAGGTATTTCCTCGTCGTATGCCACCACATCGAATTTATCGAAAATAAGTTTTGCCAGTTCATTGGTGGCAACTTCGGGTTGTTTCCTGATCCGGATATCGGTAAATTCGTGGTAGGGCTCTTTTGAGACCAGCGTGAAAGAGGGGTGTTCAAACGAAAAATCGTTGTCGCGGAGACGAAAACGAAAGATGTTGGTCCGGTGTTCTCGCCGGATATCGAAGACCTTTCCCTGCAGGACAACCTGCGACCGGTGAATAAGCGCGATGTTGTCGCACAGCGCTTCCACCGACTCCATGTTGTGTGTGGAAAGGATAATGGTCTTTCCCTCGGCTTTCAGGCGGAGCATTTCGTTCTTTATCATCTCGGCGTTCACCGGGTCGAAGCCGCTGAACGGTTCATCGAAGATCATCAGGTCGGGGTTGTGGATGACGGTGGAGATAAACTGCACTTTCTGTTGCATCCCTTTCGATAATTCCTCCACTTTGCGGTTGTACCAATTCACGATATCGAACCGCCTGAACCAAACCATCAGTTCGCGATGTGCGTCAGCTTTCGATAATCCGCGCAGTTGAGCCAGGTACATGGCCTGTTCGCCCACTTTCATTTTTTTGTACAACCCGCGCTCCTCGGGCAGGTATCCGATATTGAACACGTCATCACTTCTTGACGGACGTCCGTTGATAAGCACCTCACCGCTGTCGGGCGCAGTGATACGTGTGATGATGCGGATAAGGGTGGTTTTCCCCGCTCCGTTCGGTCCCAGCAGCCCGAAAACCGTCCCCCGGGGAACCCGGATGCTTACCTTATTCAGCGCCAAATGGTTGGCATATTGTTTTACAACGTTGGTGGTTTCTAAGTACATTTATATTCGGTTGTTATTCAGTGGACTTCTAATACCTCAGGATTATCCTTTCTCCCAGATTTTTAGCCAGCACTTTTTTCAGGTCCTGCAATTGACGGAGTTCGTTCATCAACTCCAGTTGTTGCTGGGCATCTGCAGTTTCTATGCTTTTTTTCACTCCGTTTATCCGCTGCATCACGTGGGCATTTTTAAGCTCTGTAGTGGCACGGACAACCAGCTTGTCCAGTGAGTTTCGTTCACGAAGACGCGAGCTTTTTTCATCTTCACTCTCACCGATTGACTTTGCGTGGATCTTGCTCAACTGGTATTTGTCGCTGATTAGGTCGGTAGCCAGTTTGCTAATCCGGGGGTCGTGATGGGTGAGAAAATACTTGTCGCAGACGAATGACTCATCGTTTACTTTCCCGCAGGCTTCGTCAAAAATTGCCCGGTATAAGGTATTGGAGAAAAAAACTTCACCTGAGAAAATGAATTTATCCCTCATGAGATCGAACCGGATAACCTCGATAACGGACGGTCCGTCCTCGATGGTTACCTCCACCTCGATCTCTTCCCCTTCTACTTTTTGTTTCTCTTTTTCGTACCTCACAAAGATGGGCAGCGTCCCGTACCGTATGATGTACCGGATCAGTTCGCGTTCCGGTTTTTCATAAGGATTTCTTGCCGTTAAGATCTTACGGCTTCCGTTATCTGCAATATCGCCGGGTGAGGATACCGCTCCAACAGCTGCTTCCCGGGATTCTTCCTTCTCGCGCTGTTCCTTTTTCTTTTCGTAATTCCTGATCCTGATTTTATTGACTGCAGCAATGACAACATCTTCGCGCGTATTAAGCAATGTTGCCGTGTCCTGGATGTAAACGGAGCGTTTGATGTTGTCTGGAATAAGCGCTATACTCTGGACGATGTTCGTGATAAGCCCGGCTTTTTTGATGGGATCATTCCCGACCTCATCCAACAGTAAATTGGTTTTAAAGCGGATAAAGTCCTGTTCATGCTCATCAATAAAACGATTGAACTTTTCGGCATTCTGCTTTCGGGCAAACGAATCGGGATCCTCGCCTTCGGGCAACAACACCACCCTTACGTTCATTCCGTCTTCCAGCAGCAAATCGATACCCCTCAGAGCAGCCTTGATACCAGCTGCATCACCATCGTAAAGGACCGTAATGTTTTCGGAAAACCGGTGAATCATCCGTATCTGCCCGTGGGTAAGTGCTGTTCCCGAAGATGCGACTACGTTCTCAATTCCAGCCTGATGCATCGATAACACATCGGTATAGCCTTCAACTAGAAAACACTTATCGGCTTTAACAATGGCGCTTTTGGAGAAATATATCCCGTAGAGCTCGTTGCTTTTGGAGTAGATCTCACTTTCCGGTGAATTTACGTATTTTCCTGTGTTCTCCGCCTTTTTGAGAATACGGCCGCCGAAAGCCACCACTTTCCCCGACAGGGTGTGTACCGGAAAAATAACCCTCCCCCGAAAACGGTCGATCAGCGGGCTGTTATTCTCTCCTCCGGCAGAAAGGCCGGTTTTTAACAGATAGTCGCGTCTGTAACCGGCCCGTTGCGCTTCTTCCGAAAAAGCATCGCGCTGTTCGAGACTGTAACCCAACTGAAATTTTTTGATTATATCGTCCCGGAACCCGCGTTCCTTGAAATAACTTAACCCTATGGCTTTTCCCTCCGGATCGCCGTGAAGCTTTTTTACAAAATAATCGCGAGCGAACTCGTTCAGGATGAACATGCTGTCTCGATCGCTCTGGGCTTGTTTTTCCTCGCTTGTCAGCTCTTTTTCAACAACTTCAATGTTGTATTTTCTGGCCAGGAATTTCAGTGCTTCGTAGTAGGAAAGCTGCTCGTGCTTCATGATAAAATGCACGGAGGAACCGCCTTCTCCGCAAGCGAAGCACTTACAAATGTTTTTAGCAGGCGACACATAGAACGAGGGAGTCCGGTCGTCGTGAAACGGACATAATCCCACAAAGTTAACACCTCTACGGCGAAGCGTAACAAAATCAGACACCACATCAACGATCTGAGCTGTGTCCTGAATCCGTTCTATGGTTTGTGAATCGATCATTTTGGGAATACGAAAATAGTGAAATTAATCGTCAATAAAGGATAATTTGAAAATAAATGTTACTTTTGTGTAAGGTATAAAACCTGACTTTATTATTTTAAACACAACAAAAATGGATACGATCAATTGGGCCGATTTATCGTTCGGCTATATGAAAACAGACTTCAATGTCCGCGCCTATTTCAAGGATGGAGAATGGAGTGAACCACAAATTGATACCTCTGAATTTTTAAACATCCACATGGCTGCCACCTGCCTGCATTATGGGCAGGAAGTGTTTGAAGGATTGAAGGCCTTTAAAGGAAAGGACGGGAAAATTCGTATTTTCCGAATGCGCGAGAATGCCTTGCGCCTCCAATCGTCGTGCCGCGGTATCATGATGGCTGAACTTCCCGTGGAGCTGTTTGAAGAGATGGTTTTGCTGGCCGTAAAGAAAAACGAACGGTTTGTTCCGCCTTACGAAAGCGGTGCCTCGTTATATATCCGCCCACTGCTGATAGGAACCAGTGCTCAAGTAGGGGTGAAGCCGGCATCGGAATACACTTTCCTGATTTTTGTAACCCCCGTAGGCCCCTATTTTAAAGAGGGGTTCAAACCTACCCCCATGGTGATCTTACGCGAATACGACCGTGCTGCTCCACTGGGAACCGGGACCTTCAAAGTGGGCGGCAACTACGCCGCCAGCCTCACTGCGGGTGAAAAAGCCCACAAAATGGGCTATTCAGCTGTCCTTTACCTCGATGCCAAAGAGAAAAAATACCTGGATGAATGCGGACCTGCCAACTTTTTCGGCATCAAAAACAACACTTATATTACGCCCGAATCAACTTCAATCCTGCCTTCCATTACCAACAAAAGCTTGATGCAACTGGCAGAAGATATGGGAATGAAAGTGGAACGCCGTCGTGTTCCCGAAGAAGAGCTGGGCACCTTTGAAGAAGCCGGAGCTTGCGGAACGGCCGCAGTAATCAGCCCGATCCTGCGCATCGACGACCTGGCGGAAAACAAAACCTACCCGTTCTGCAAAGACGGGAAAGCCGGTCCGATCTCGGAAAAATTGTACAAAAAACTTCGCGCTATCCAGTACGGTGACGAGCCGGATGCGCACGGATGGGTGACCATTGTTGAATAAGACCAAAAGCGGCGATCGCCGCTTTTTTTGTTACCGCTATGCCCACTCTCTGTAGGGATGGATGGAAAGATAAGAGTTGTAATAGCGAACATTACCGGTAACCTCGGGACCCAACCATCCGGGTTTTTCGTAGGGCTCCTCTTCACTCTCCAGCTCCAACTCGGCAATTTGCAATCCTTCGTTCTCCCCGCCGAATTCATCTACCTCAAAGGTATGTTTTCCCACATTCACCAGGTAACGGATCTTCTCAATCACGGCATCTTCACAGAGGAGCAGCATCTCTTCCGCATCACGGAGCGGGATTTCATACTCCCACTCACGCCGGGTGATACCTCCATCTCCTACAGCACCTTTGACAGTGATATACCCTTTCTCTCCTTTCACACGTATCCGCACCACGCTGATACCCGACAGGGAGAGATAACCCTGCTTCATAACATAGTGGTCGTACGCCTGTGATTTGTATTCGCCGCTGACCAGGAATTTACGTTCAATTTCGTAGCCCATACCGGTTGCATTTTAGGATATAACAAACGAGATCAATAAAGTGTTGGGTGTAAACGAAAAAAATAAAAACATAGTTAAGATTTTGGTTGGATTAAAATAAAAATCAATGCGCGTAATTCTATTGTTTATTAATGAATCCGAAACAAAGGTAACCCATAAAACAAAATCAAACAGGATTATTTCAACAAAAACGGCAGAGTGTGTAATTTTTCCACAACCACACGATCAGTTTATTGAGGTTATGTCCGTTGCACAACCGGTCGGCTAGAGTGTGAGCACAACCTTTCGTAGGATGATGTCAAACTAAGAACGGGATTTTTCAACCCCTCCAAGGTCTTACACGCTGTACGTTCGACAGAGTATCTAAAAGAATATTCGTATCATCAACAATTTGAAAATCATACATCCCAACACAGATAAAATCAGCACCGTTGTCAAATGCATACTTGAAACCATCTTTAGGCTCAATTGCACCTGCAGCCAACACCTTGAATGCAATCCACGGTTCTTCTAGGGCATTCATAAAATCAATTGTTTCCTGGGGTTCGAAACAATACATATTATCGTGCCATTCTGAGTTCGGTTGCGCAGACCAATAATTATGATGGTGAAGTGTTTTAACCCAAAAATCCGGCTTTATTCCATTTTCTACGCAAGCTTTGATCGTTTCTAATCGGTGGGCTCCTATTCCTGCAGGTTTCCCGTAACTGCGTATTAATTCTAACCCCTCGGATATTTCTGATAATTTCCCTTGCCTTACCAACCTATCCGTCATTTCACCTTGACAATACATGGCTATCGCTCCAGCTTCTTGTGATATTCTTATTCCTTCTAAAAAACCATCTTTGTGACCGCAATCCGATAGAAATTGAATTTTCCCTTTTGTTTCACGCCAATACTTGTTAATTATGCGTGCAAGTTGAGGATTGCAGAGAAGAGTATCTATGCCACATTTTTCGGCAAGTTGCAAAGTCATCATCACTTTTTCATCAGAATGGTAGGCTTTAACTAATTTTGAGACATAGATCAGGTCACGGGAATGAGCCCAACCACCGATTAAGTTACCTCCTATGATTAGCCTGCTCAGGTTAATATTTCCGATTTTCCCTTTGGGTGAAAGCCCTTTAAGGTTGTTTAATGATGTAAATGTAAATGATCGAATCGTTGCACTGCTTACAGCATCCGGGTTACCGGCCAAGTATTTTTCTTCAAAACTATTCCATTTCTTTTTTCGATAAACAGCGTAAACAAACGCCCCTATAAATGGAACGGAAATCAAATCTTTCAACAGTTCACGACGACCGACGACCAGTCCTTTCTGTGGCTCCGGGGGGACCGGTCTTCTGGCTTGTTCATCTTTCCATACGGCAATTAACCGGTCTAACCCATACGTCATATCTGCTGACAAAAAAATAAATACGACCAGTAGAAAAAATTCTATCAAGGTTTTGTTAACCCACAAGTAGTTCCCTTCGGTAATTGCACCAAAAGTATATCCTGGGATTGGAGGATATGCTACAAAATAAAACAACAATAAGATGGCAGCAAATAGTGATGCCCAACGAACAAACAGTCCGACAAATAAGGAAATTCCTATTAAAATCAGCCCCCAAATGTTTAGAAAATCAACAATTCCAACAAGTGTAGGAGAGGAAGCAAGCCAATAAAAAAAATCAGAAAAAATCCACGTCGATCCCAACAAGTAATTTTTTGATGTCCATCCGGGCACAAGGATTTTAGAAATTCCCTCAAAAAGAAAATACCATCCAAGAACTATTCTTAACAATGTCAAAAAATACTTCACCATCTTTTCCATAACAACCTTAATATTATAGCTTTATATATGTATTTAAAAAATTCAATATTGCCACAGGTGGAAGTTAATAATTCATTGAATTGCAAAACTATAAAAATAACGTTAAAGAAAAGCAAAATTAAAAAAAAGAATGTAGAAATAGAATGATTTTACCGTTTGCTAATTACATACTGGTCTTCATCGGAAGTATAAACTTCTCTTCTTCTGAGTTAGCAGTAAATTCCGAAATAAGTTATTTTTTATATTTCTCAAGGCATATGTGTGTGATTAAGCAAAAACACTTACCAACATTCATTGATAAGTGTTTCGTTTCTAACGTGATCAGGCTGGGATTCGAACCCAGGACCCACAGCTTAGAAGGCTGTTGCTCTATCCAGCTGAGCTACCCGACCCTCCTTGTGCAAATTCAGGCTGCAAAAATACGGCAATTCTGAGAATAAAAAAAATTTATGAAACTGAATTTAAGGCAAATCGAGAAAATTACAAGATTCCCTGACCCATCATCGCCTTGGCTACTTTCATAAATCCGGCGATGTTGGCCCCTTTCACGTAGTTGACATAACCATCCGGTTCGGTACCGTATTTTACGCAGTTTTCGTGAATATTGCCCATAATCCATTTCAGTTTTTCGTCTACTTGCTCAGCACTCCAGCTGTAACGTTCCGAGTTCTGCGTCATTTCCAGCCCCGAGACCGATACTCCGCCTGCGTTGGCTGCTTTACCAGGTGCATAGAGGATCTTGTGTTTCTGGAAGATCTCGATCGCCTCCGGTGTACTGGGCATATTGGCCCCTTCCGAGACGGCAAAGATCCCGTTCTTTACAAGCGACTGGGCATCATCCCCGTCAATTTCGTTCTGTGTGGCAGACGGCAACGCTATATCGGCTTTCTCACCCCACGGACGGGCACCTGCGACGTACTTGCAACCGAATTCCTCTGCATATTCACGAATACGGCCGCGATAAAGGTTTTTCAAATCCATCACAAACTTCAGTTTTTCTGAAGTGATTCCGTCAGGATCGTAAATGTACCCGTCTGAGTCGGAAAGAGTAACCGGGACAGCACCCAGCTCGATCAGCTTCTCGCAAGTGTATTGGGCCACATTTCCTGAACCCGATACCAGGCATTTTTTCCCTTTTATATCGATATTCTTGGTTCTCAGCATCTCCAGCAAAAAATAGACGTTTCCGTAGCCTGTGGCTTCCGGACGGATAAGTGACCCGCCGAACTCACGCCCTTTTCCGGTAAACGTTCCCGTGAACTCACCGGCCAGTTTCTTGTATTTACCAAACATATACCCCACTTCTCGACCACCTACACCGATATCACCTGCCGGAACATCGGTATCCGGTCCGATAACCCGCCACAATCCTTCGGTAAAAGCCTGACAGAAGCGCATGACTTCACTTTCCGATTTGCCGCGAGGCGAGAAGTCCGACCCTCCTTTGGCACCACCCATAGGAAGTGTGGTGAGCGCATTCTTAAAGGTTTGTTCAAAAGCCAGGAATTTCAAGATGGAAAGAGACACGGATGCGTGAAAACGAATTCCTCCTTTGTAGGGACCGATAGCGTTGTTGTGTTGTACCCGGTATCCCATGTTTGTCTGTACATTGCCCTTGTCGTCCACCCAGGTGATACGGAACGTGTGAATTTTATCGGGGATGATCAACCGCTCGATCAAGTTGGCCTTTTCGAATTCAGGATGTTGGTTGTACACCTCTTCGATTGACTCAATCACTTCTTCAACAGCCTGAAGATATTCGGGCTCATTTGGAAAACGTCTTTTCACCAGACTGATAATTTCTTCGTACTTCATAAAAAAAGGTTTTATTGTGATAACTCATTAAACAATCACTTTGAAATACAAAAATAGTATCAAAAATTTAAATGAAAGAATTTTTCGACATTTTTTTATGTTTTGACAGAAATAAGTTTACTTTCGTAGATTTCTGTAAACAGGAACAAATACAATGATGCCCGACATGATCAGGGAAATAATAGTAACGGCGTTTATTTCAGCATTCATGAGAATATATCCGGCTAGAATCACCCAGAGTATGGCGATAAAGCCGAATTGCGTTTGTGAAAATGTTCGTTTTGCCATAATGGTAACAATGTGGTTCGCAAAGATAACAAAAAATGGCGCAGATTCACATCTTCACCATTTTTTAAGACCCATAGAGAGTTAATGAAAAATTGATTTTTGTACTATTTTTGAACCAAGTGAATATTGTATTAACATTGCAAATGTCGGAATCTTTTGTTACGAACCCGCTACATTTCAGTTAAGTTTTGGTTAACTTTTCCTGTCATAAAAACAAAAAAGTTTGCTTCGCGGCAAACTTTTCAATGTCCTCTCAACTGACTTTTTATTCCTGTGCCAGCTCAATGTTGATTTTTTTATCTTTTTGCAGATCTACCTGTATTTCAGACGGTTGATACGAAATCAACTCTACCCGAACGGTATGTTTTCCCGGCTTAAGATCTGAAACAGAGAAATTTCCGTCCAGGTCCGAATAATATTTGTTACCGTCAATGAAGATGGCCGCACCCGCCAGCGATTCGTTGCTTTTGTTGTCGACAACAGAACCCGATATATCCACAGCATTCACTTTCCGGATAGCTTCCGTAGCAGCGATACTTTTTACATTTTTGTCGTTTTTGTTGTCTTTAGCATACACTGAAACTGACAATAAAACCGTTGCGATTAATACCAAAATTGTTTTCATCTATGCATCTAATTTTTAAAAAATTTTCGTTTTGAACCGATACAAAGTTGAGGCATAAATGTTACAGAACGGTTACATTTCGGTTAAGATTTTGTTAATATTTTTTCTCATCCAATAGATTTCCCTTATCGTCCCACATGCGCCACAATCCGGTTTTATTACCTTCGTAGTAATTCATTTCGTAACGCTGATTTCCCAATTCGTCCCAAATACGCCAGGTGCCGTGTTTTGCGCCATTCTTGTATTCGGCTTCTGAAATGAGTTGCCCCGAAATATCGTACGTACGCCACAAGCCGTGCAATTTACCTTCTCTGTAAGAACGTACTTCCTTAGGTTTCCGATTGTCGAAATAGATCAGGTAAGCTCCCTCGGGTAAGCCGTTTTTGATCTGCATCTCAAGCTTGAGCGTGCCATTATCGTAATATTCACGATAATCTCCGGTATAAAGTTCGTTTTGCTTCTTGTCGCGGTAATAGACTCCTTCGTTTTGATAGATCTGAGGATTACCCTGCTGATCTTGAGCCTGGACGCTTAACGCTAAAAGAAAGATACCCACCAATAGTATTGTTTTATTTTTCATACGATTCTTGTTTTTTAAATTGTACCTCCATAACAAAGGTACAATTTCCTGCCGCATAACAACAAAAAGGTACTCCGGTTTTTACACGAAATACCTTCTGTTCTTATAGACCGACTGTTCTGGTTAGAATTTGTATCCTGTCCAAGCGAAAATATCGGTTGGGCAACCGGTATTACCTGCTTCAATCTTTACATTGGGGAATCCAGTTGTAGGTTTGATATGATCAGCACTGGTAACAGATGTCAACTGATTAGTCAGGCTGATAGAAGTACCTGCGTTTGCACCATCAAGATCGATTACGTCCTGAGCTGTTCCTGTACCTTTAACCAATGCATTGGTTATGGTAGCTTTTGCACCTCGACGAATTTTAAGAACATCTTGCATCGATTTTTTAGCAAAATCAGCGTGATCTTTTGCAATAGGAGCCAATCTTAAATCTATAGTCATGTTTTTGATCGTGAAATCAGATTGTCCTGTTTGATCAGGATATTTTCCATCTAAGTTACCATCAGCTTCAACACCACGTGGGTCAGATTCAGAGCTAGAATAACCGGCTTCCCAAATTCCGTAAGCATTTTCCAACGTTCCGTTCCATCCTTGTGTCATGTCAAACATATCATCGTCAGAATTTACAACCAACAGATTTTTAACGTTTACAGAACCTCCAAAAAATTCAATACCATCGTCAGCTCCATCAGGAATGAAAACGTTTTCGATTTTTGTACCGTTACCAACACCGTTCAATGTAAGGCCGTTGTGCTCAACGTTTGCGCTTGAACGTGCACCGGTAGCTTCAAGTTTCAAATAAGTGATGGAACCCGAATTATCTGCCGTGTTTGTTCCACCGTAAGAATATGCAGAGTTAATTTCGGTAGAGCCGGTAGATCCACCAGAGAGTGGAGCGCGGCCATTGATAATAAGTCCGCCCCAGTATCCTTGTTCTGCGTTTGGCACATCAGCAGTCATTGTAACAGGTTTATCGGCTGTTCCGTTTACGTTGATTTTGCCACCTTGCAATACAAGAATATAACTGCCAAAACCTTTTTTTGCTTTAATTACAGTACCGGCAGGAATATTTAATACGCCACCATCTTCAACAAGCAGCGGTCCGTCCAATAAGTATTCTACAGATGCATCAAGAGTTCTTGTGGTTGTAATAGAACCAGACAGGTTTTTATCTTCCATCGGCGTGGGATCAACTGGGTCATCACTTCCGCACGACGTCAACACAACGGGTGTCAACATAGCTGCGAGCATTACTAAACTAAATAAGATTTTTTTCATTTTTGAGTAAATTAGTTAATAAATAGAGTTAGTTAAGAGTCATTTCTTGTTAAAATTCATAGCTTATACCTAAGCTGATGTTTTGTCCTTTTTTAAATTCATTCAATACAATATTTTCATCCGTCGAGCTGCTTTCACGTGATAATCGGTATGAAGGATCCAGTAAATTGGTTGCCTTTGTTTTCAATGAGAAATGCCGATTAAATTTATACGATGCTGCAAAATCGAGCGTAAGAACTCCTTCTTCAATAATATCCTTGTAGCCCTTTGAGCCGATAGTATGAACACGGTCGCTGAAATAGTTGAGAATTATTGATACTATCAAGTTTTTGTCTTTTTTTGTATGGTTATACGACAAATCCATATTAGCAAGGAAAGGAGAAGCTCCTTCGAGCGGGCTGTTTCTTACTTCGGTATCGCGTATTTTAAGTTTCAGATCGGTGTAAATGTACGATGCATTTAAACCCACCGACAATCTGCTCATTTGTTCGATTTGCGAATTGAAACGATTGAAAATATTCTTTCGTAATTCCATTTCAACGCCACCTACCATCGCATGATTACTAATATTGTTGTAAGTCAGCAATCCGGCTGAATTTCCTTCATCCACTCGTCCGATAGGACTAAGGATGTATTTATAGAAACCGGTTAACGAGAATAATTCGTTGGGGCTGATGTAATAATCCCACTTCAGATCCAGGTTGTAATTATCCGAAGGTTTCAGATTGGCGTTACCCTGGCTTGTAAACGAAATGTTTACATATTGGTACGGTGAAATTTCTTTCGATTGAGGCAACGTGTACGTTTTGCTGGTACCTAAACGAATTGCATTTTTATCGTTAACGTCGTATTTCAGGTTAAGGCTTGGTAAGAAATAATTTTTCTTCAACGGAACTTTATCAGGTGATACGTGCTGTACACGATGATCTATGGCCATATCAACAATATCTGTACGCAAACCAATATTTCCGGCTAAGTTTTGTAATAATTGATAAGTTAGTTCAGCGAATCCGGAATGAATATACTTGGTTACTTTATATTTGTTTGGATCTCCTATACTCATACTAAATTTGCCATCTGCCATATTCTGTTGGTTGTACAAATCATCCAGCTTTAAATTATCGATTGGATATGTACCGCCAACAGCATCTAAATTATATTCTATAGCTTCGAAGTTGTCATCGATAAAACGCCCGTCATAGCCAACTTTCAAAAACGAGTTTCCGTTATTGAAACGATGTTTCATTTTGTAAGTTAGGGCTGCTTTGGTATTGATGTCATTGTTTGTAAGTGTGGAGAAGAATCGTTTTTGACGGTTACTTCCCGTCAGTATATAAGAACCATTATCTTGCTGTGAAAGATAATTTTCTCTTCGATCCGGTTCCTGACCTTTCACTGTATTGTAAGAAATTCCGGCACTAAGATTGAGTGCTTTAGACAACTCCCAGTCTGAAATCAGTTGATTTACTATCAGAAGATTATCATTCGTCTGCTGCCTTCTGTAAAAACCGATATAACTGTTACTATCCTGATGCCTCTCTTTATTTATACCGCTAAATTCACCCACATACTGATCGTTAGCGTGAATCAGCATTAAATTGTAATGAAGATTGTGTTTGCGATTGATTCCGAGCGAAGCATTTCCGAGAATTAACTGGCTTGTTGTTTGTGAAAATTTATTTCCTACCTGATCTTGCCAAATTTCTCCGTTTGTGTATGTGTTGCGAACGGTTTCTTCAGTGAAAGAGTAGTCATCGCTATGAGAAGCTACAACAAAAAAGGAGAGCGGATTATTATTTTCTCCTAACTTAAATGATTTCCCGCCCGAAATACCGTAACTGTGATTCAAAGGAAGAGAAACTTTTTTAGGATCCAGACTATTTGGAAACGAAAATTGATTTTCGACGGGTTTTTTTGTGTTTGCAAAACCTAAATAATTGGAACCTTCCTGTTGCAGAAAATCCTTTCCGAAAGCCGTAGCATTAAGTCCTGCCGATAAATCTAAAGTTAAAGCATAATCGCCCGTCAGTTCTTTCGAAAAAATATCGATAATGGCTCCGCCAACGTCTCCAGCGTTGTTACTACTAAAAACTTTGTTTACCCCTACATTTTGAATGATATCGATTCCGAAAAAGTCGAGTGCGATATTTTTATATTCAGGATCTTCCGAGGGAATGGGGAAACCATTTAATAGCGTAGCGTTATATCTATCACCTAATCCTCGAACAAATGCTTTTTTTTGCTCGAGAAGCAGAATATTTTCGCTTTCGCGGTTAGCGCGTGCGACCACTTCAACCGCTTCGAGGCTGATATCGTCGGAGTTCATTTCAAAATCCACTACCGTTTCGCGGTTTGTTTCTACGGCAATCTCCGTTTTAGTTACCGGTTGATATGCCACGTAAGATGCAACGAGCGTGTGCGTTCCCGCCGATACGTTATTGATAACGAAATTGCCGTCCAGATCGGCTGCGGCGCCGTTTGTGGTTCCTTCGACCAAAACCGAAGCTCCTATTAACGGTTCTTTGGTCTTGGCATCAACAATTGTCCCTTTGATTATTCCTGTCTGAGCATAAATAGCGGATGCTGAAACGAAAAATAAAAGTAAAACAGATAACCTAAACAATACCTTTGCTTTACTTATCATTAATTTTGAGTCTTTTTTCATTAACGAGTATCATAATTTATCGCCACGAAGGTCAAGTATAAATGTTACAAAGCAGTTACATTCTGATTACATTATTGTTAAGTTTTCACCAAATAAAAAAACCGATACTGATGTACCGGTTTTTTCAACTTACTCATGTGTTGTTACTTCTATTGTACGATTTTCATTATAGGCTCTCCGGCCTGAACGATATCACCCGGTTTTACATATATCTTATACACCTTTCCCGAATATTCAGAAATTACATCGTTCTCCATTTTCATAGCTTCCAGAACAAACAGGTTTTTTCCCCTTTGCACCTCATCACCTTCTCTTACCAAAAACTTCATAACGCTTCCGGGCATAGGACTTTCTGTAATGTATCCTTCGGGCTCTTTTACTTCCGCATCGATAGGTACCGTTCCACCACCGGTTACAGTTGTTTTTTGCGATTGATGCGATGCAAATTCCGTTTCACGGATTTTCCTCAGGTATTGGGTAGCCACAGCAGGGAAAAGTTCAAGCAACAACTCCTCTTTCTCATCTTTAGCCAGGCGAACATTTCCAAACTCCGGCAAAACAGGATTCTCCTGACGCTTATACCTGCTGGTATCGTACGGGGTTTCATCACGCGTTCCTGCAATTTTCAACCTGAATTCCGGATCTACCGGGACGGGAGTTTTTCCGTATTCCCCTTTTACCAGCGCAACGAATTGATTTGAAGCGTTGGCATATTTATCCCGTCCATTCTTCAGGTTCAGGGCTGAGCTGACCGCCTGCACCCCAACGATCTGACTCGTAGGAGTAACCAATGGGGGTAATCCGGCATCGAGCCGGACACTGGGAATCAACTTCATTGCATCTTCCAGGATATCCAACGAGTTAAATTGTTTCAATTGTGCCACCATATTGGTATACATTCCTCCGGGGATCTCGGCGTTTTTCACCCTTTCGTCGGGTTTGGGGAAATTGAAATAAGCTTCAATTTGGTGGCAGGCTTCCAGCAAAGAGGCCTCGTTGCTGGTTTGAACTGCAGTTACAGCTTCGTCAAACAATTTATCAATCGCAGCAGGCAGGGTGTCCGTAAGCGGGTTAAATGGATTCGGAAACTCTTTTACCGTATCGAAAGCTTCCAGTTCCTGGCGAATTCCGTACAATTCGGCATTGATTTTTGCTACGGCCTCCATGTTCACATCCAGTTCGATGCCCAGTTTTTGGCAGAAAATATAAACGAGTTCAATGGCTGGAGCAGCGGGTCCGCCGGAAAAATACCAGATGTTGGTGTCTACGATATCGGCCCCGTTCACAATTGCCGAGAGCACGGAACCTAATCCGTAACCCGGGGTGCAATGCGTATGGAAATCGATGGGTACGTTGAGCTCTTTCTTGAACAACGAGATAAGGTTTGCCACACGCGTCGGCGGAATCAACCCGCTCATGTCTTTAATGGTAATCATGTCAGCACCCAGTGCCAGCATCTCCTTAGCTTTCTGAAGAAAATAGCGGTCGGTAAAAACATTTTCTTTTTTTATCCGCGCTTCTTCCTTTTTATTGAATAATCCGAGAAAGCCCTTTTTTTCAACTATTTTTACCTCATCGTCATATTTAGGGTCGATAGTGTAGCAAACCGCACAGTCAGCCAATCCTCCGTATTTCTTAATGTATTTTATACTCGACTTTATATTGTCGACATCGTTAAGTGCATCGAAAATACGCATAATGTTGAGTCCGTTGACAACGGTATTTTTGAAAAATCCGTCGATAATTTCATCCGGATAGGGAGCATATCCATAGAGGTTTCGTCCTCGAGAAAGCGCTGTGAGTTTTGAGGCTCCTTGCACCCCGTCACTGATTTTTTTTAGCCTGTCCCATGGGTTTTCGCCTAAATAGCGCATGACAGAGTCGGGAACAGCACCTCCCCAGACTTCCATTGCGTAGAAATTGGCATCTCTGTAATAAGGCAACACTCTCTCGACCTGTGATTGGTTCATCCGGGTAGCAAAAGCCGATTGCTGACCGTCTCTCAACGTGAGATCTCTGATTAAAAGTTTACGTTTCATCTGTTTAAAAATTTAATTCCTACTTTTTATTGTGGTTTTTGACATTAGTTTCGTTATTTTCAGCTGTTTCTCCTTACAGTTTTTAATCATTATAAATACCTTAAATACAGAAATTTAGTTTTAAGTTTCTCCATACAAAGTAACGAATTAATTTCGGATTATAAGTAATTTATTAAAGATTTATTTCTTTAATTAATATCAAAAACGAAAAAAGCAGCATTTCGCATTTGAAATACTGCTTTCTGGCGTATAAACGAAAGGAGATTACACCTTAGTATCGTTTTTTCCCCTTCTTGGAGACGCTGAAATCCTGTTTTGGTTTGTCACCCTTGTATTTCTTGTTTTCCGGCATATTGTTGTCTGCTAATTCAACAACCAGTTTTCTGTCTTCAACGAAGACTCCTTTAAAGGATTTGATAATTTGTTTGGCATTTTCTTCGGGGACTTCAAAAAACGAAAAGTTCTTCATCAGATCGATACGCCCTACCCTGATCTTTCCGGGCACGTAATCGTTGATAAAACCCATCAGGTTAGCCGGGTTGGCACCGTCCATTTTTCCGATATTGATAAAAAAGCGGGTATATCCTTTTTCAGCTTTTTTCGGACCTCCTTCGTTTCTGTCAAATTTCTTTCCTTTGCCGCGTTCCTCTCTTTTCGAGCTGTGTTCTTTGGGTTCTTCGATTTCATCGGCGGCTTGGTAATAATCAATCAGCCGGTTAAATTCCAACGAAACCATACGTTTAATGACATCCTCCTTTTCCAGCCAATCGAGCTTCTTGAAAATGGAGGGCAGTAAACGGGCAATTTCTTCTTCATTCACCTTTACTTTTTCAATTTTATCCACAAAGTTGAACAGTTGTTTTTCGCAGATGATATCCCCTTTGGGTACCTGGCGATATTCAAATTTTTTGTTGATAAGTTTTTCTATCTGAGCAATTTTCCCTTTTTCTTTGGTATGTATAATGGCAATGGAGGTCCCGGTTTTTCCCACCCTGCCGGTACGTCCACTACGGTGTGTGTACACTTCGTAATCATCGGGCAGTCCGAAGTTGATCACATGCGTAATATCGTCCACATCCAGTCCCCTTGCAGCAACGTCGGTAGCAATCAGCAGCTGCAGGTTCCGCAAGCGGAACTTGTTCATTACATAATCACGTTGCGCTTGCGACAGGTCACCGTGCAGCGAATCTGCATCGTAACCGTCCTGGATAAGCTTGTCTGCTATTTCCTGGGTCTCTTTTCTCGTCCTGCAAAAAACAATGCCGTATATATTGGGGTAGTAATCCACGATTCGTTTCAGCGCAAGGTACTTGTCTTTTGCGTGAACCATGAAATAGGTGTGCTTCACGTTCTGTGCACCTTCGTTTTTCCGACCAATGGTTATTTCCATGGGTTTGGACATATATTTACGGGTAATTTTGGCTATCTCCTGAGGCATGGTAGCAGAAAAAAGCAGCATGCTGCGGCTGTCCGGTACATGAGACAAAATCTCATCAATACTTTCCGTAAACCCCATGTGCAACATTTCGTCCGCTTCATCCAACACAACGGTATGAACGTTTTCCAGCGAAACGGTTTTGCGGTTAATCAGATCGATCAATCTTCCCGGTGTGGCAACGATGACATGAACGCCTCGTTTCAACGTTTTAATCTGGCTTTCAATGCTGGATCCGCCATACACAGGAAGAATTTTTATATCATCAATGTACTTGGAAAAATCGGTCAAGTCACCGGCAATCTGCAAACAAAGCTCCCTTGTAGGACAAAGGATCAGCGTTTGAGGTGCATGCAACTCAAGGACCGTTTTTTGGATGATCGGCAAGCCGAAAGCGGCTGTTTTTCCGGTTCCGGTTTGCGCCAAGGCAATAATGTCACGGGTGTTTGCCAGCAGTTGCGGAATCACTTCCTCCTGTACCGGCATGGGTTGTTCAAAACCCATTTCCTGAATTGCACGCCAAATTACGGGTGCAACCCCAAGTTCTTCAAAAGTTCTCATTTTTTCTTTATGCTAATTTAATGGTGAAAGTATTCGCATTTTCTCGAAACCCCCACAACACGACGTACATATATAAAGATGTGAGAAAATTTGATATACAAAATCTGATTTTTTCCGGGATAAAAAGGCCCGGATTTTAAATCGGGCGCAAAGGTACGAAAAAAAAAATCAATCTTATTGATTATAGAGCAGGTATTTGCGCAATAAGATCTTTTTTCCCGAAGTCAACTTAAGTTCTTTTTCCAGGTAATTATCTATTGAGCCGTATTTTTGGTTTACGTAATCGATGGTATAATTGATATATGCTGGATTTACAGACATCAATGCAGTTACAGCTTCCTGAAAATATTCCGGTTTGGACTTTACATTTTCAGCAATGGAAGAAACATCTATAGTTTGACGCGACAAAAGATAATCATCAATAATAACATTTTGCGGAACCCCCACTGCGTAAAGTATAAAAAAGGAAGCCAGCCCCACCCTGTCCTTTCCCAAGGATCCGCTAAGCAACACAGGATAGTTGTTTTCATCGGTAAGGATATTGAACATCTCCGCAAACTCGCTTTTGTAGTTTTCAATAATTCCTATGTAGGAATCCTGAACATCACGAATAGCATCGCTGCGCGTCAAATTTTCGTCATCCATCATTTCATCTATTTTTTCATCGTCCATCGGACTAATGGGTAAAGATATCTTTCTAATGTTCGGATGGACAAGAATAGGGAATCTCTTGGCTGTTTTTTCCGATCTGAAATCAATGATGGTTTTTATGTTTAATCTCCTGATCCTCTCCTGATCATATAAAGTAGCACTGCTCAGATCGCCGGAGCGAAAAACTTTTCCCCACTTCATTTGCTGATCGGTACGCGTGAAATATCCACCCACATCCCTGAAATTTTTTATGTTGCTCATCTCAATGATCCGGTCAGCAATAATTCCAGAATACGCAGAGGTAGTCTTTAAGATATAGAATTCCCGGATATCCGGGCTTGAAGGATTGATAACGGTTACCTGATCAGTAATGTTGGAAGTCTTTATGGGTGTAAAAGCGGAAATGTCACTGTCCGACTGAGAAGAATAAATGTTGATATTTCCTTCCTGATCGGGGCTCACTTCCCACTTAAGAAGCAAATCACCGTCTTTATTCTTTTCTGCCACAGATGTTATTTTAACTGTTGATGCACAACCCGCTGCAATCAACAAAAAAAAAGCCGAAATAATTAGATAATTATATATTCTCACCCGCGTTTGATTTTGGCAAGCAAATATAGTTAAAACATTTTGTAAACAAAACTCTTGCGTTTCTAACTTAACAATAAATAATCAGATTTTTGTCATTTTTTGTAACTTTAAAACTTAAGTAATTGTATAACTAATTTTTAAATGATACTTTTGCACTCGGTGTTTTTTTAGCTGCTGTTGACAAGTTGTTTATTTTATGTAGAGAATTATTGCATAACTTTATTTTGTTTCGTTGAATTTTTGTTTATATGAAAAAATTAAGTTAAGGATGCAAAAAAAGCTACTGAAAATTCTCGGGAAACTTTGCACGTTTCATCAACAGCAAAAAAGAAACAAATTCGAAATATTTTATCAACAACCCAATTATAAAAAGATTGTTGATAAAGTATACAATGAATTAATAATAAATAATTTGATTTAATTTCAATTGTTGATAACGCAATTTTAGGATCCTCTATTTTTTAATAACTTATTTTGTAATTTTTTTTCGAATTACTTATCAACACTATCAACAGGCATTCATCATCATCATTATATTTCTTTATTTTTTAACTATAATATTAATAAATAATGTTCAATGGAAAAAAAAGAATGGATTGAAAAAATAAATACACTTCGAAAGGAAAAAAATGCGATTATATTGGCACATTACTATCAGGAATCTGATATTCAGGATATTGCTGATTTTGTAGGCGATAGTCTCGCATTGGCACAATGGGCAGCCAAGACAACGGCAGATATCATTGTGCTTTGCGGCGTTCATTTTATGGGGGAGACGGCAAAAATTCTTTCTCCGCAAAAAAGGGTATTTATTCCCGATAGTATGGCCAGCTGTTCGTTGGCAGAAAGTTGCCCGGCCGATGAATTTGAGAAATTTACGCAGGCATATCCCGGTCATACGGTTATTTCGTATGTAAATACCACTGCAGCTGTAAAAGCGTTAACCGATATAGTGGTGACCTCTACCAATGCAAAACAAATTGTGGATTCACTTCCTGAAGATGAAAAGATTATTTTCGGGCCCGATAAAAATTTAGGAGATTACATCAATAAACTTACAGGTAGAAACATGCTTTTATGGGAGGGTGCTTGTCACGTCCATGAACAATTTTCGTTGGAAAAAATTTTGGAATTGAAAAAAGAGTTCCCTCATGCATTGTTGTTGGCACACCCGGAATGCAGAAAGTATATTTTGGAAATTGCCGATCACGTTGGATCTACATCGTCAATAATTGCATTTGCCCGGAATTCCGGAAACAAACAATTTATTGTAGCCACAGAATCAGGAATTTTGCATCAGATGCAAAAAGAAAATCCCGATAAAGAATTTATTCCCGCTCCACCTGAAGATTCTACTTGTGCTTGCAACGATTGTTTTTATATGAAAATGAATACGTTGGAAAAATTGTATTTGTGTCTGAAGAACGAACGTCCAGAAATTTTTGTGGATGAAGATGTTCGTTTACAAGCAGTGAAACCAATTGAAAGGATGTTGGAAATATCGGCTAAATACGGGTTGTAGATGACAGTACGAATAAACAAATTTATTTCAGAGAGTGGAATCTGTTCCCGGCGTGAAGCGGACAGGTACATTGAGAAAGGACAGGTGCTGGTAAACGGGAAACGTGCCGAAATAGGTACGCTTGTTGGCAAGAACGATAAAGTGTTGGTAAATGGTTTATTAATTGAGTGCAAGACGGAAGAAGATTTTGTACTGCTGGCTTTCAACAAACCACGGGGGATAGTAAGTACCACTGAGAAAGGTGTGCAGGACAGCATTGTTGATTTTATAGGCTATCACGAGCGAATTTTTCCTATTGGACGATTGGATAAAGATTCTCAGGGGTTGATTCTCCTGACCAATGATGGGGATATTGTGAACAAAATTCTTCGTGCAGGAAATTGTCATGAGAAAGAATATGTTGTAACTGTAAACAAGCCGGTAACCGATGAATTTGTGCAGCGAATGTCAAGCGGCGTGCCGGTTTTGGGAGAGGTTACCCGAAAGTGCAAAGTTGAAAAAATAGCTGAATTTGTTTTTAGAATTATTCTTGTTCAGGGACTTAATCGTCAGATCCGCAGGATGTGTGAATATTTGGGGTACGAAGTACAGAAACTGGAACGTATACGGATCATGAACATTTCGCTGAAAGGTATCGGTTTAGGCGATTGGCGGTTGTTGGAAGAACAGGAAATGAAAGAGCTAAAAGCGGCGATTGCTTATTCATCTAGCGAAAACCAACCGGCCAAATCAAGCCAGTCACTTGTTTCGAGACAGGGACCGGAGAGGAAAAAATTGCGCTCCTCCTATGAAGAATCGTTTGACAGTTCGAAGAAAGTTCAATTCAAGAGAAACGAAAGTTTTAAAAATCCAAAAGCAAAGGAATTGCGTGGAAAGGGAAAAACTAAACCACGAACAAGAACATTTAGAAAAAACAAGTAATTTTTGTACCTTTGCACCCGCAAAAATATTCACATACCGTTTTCGTCAAAAAGTACCGACACACGGTTCAAAAAACGTAGCGGTCTAATAATCTCGACACATGGCTCTTCAATGCGGTATAGTTGGGCTTCCCAATGTAGGAAAATCAACTCTTTTTAATTGTTTATCAAACGCTAAAGCGCAAGCTGCAAACTTTCCTTTTTGCACCATCGAACCCAATGTGGGTGTTATAACAGTTCCCGATGAAAGGTTAAACAAGCTGGCGGAACTGGTTCATCCCCAAAAAATTGTTCCCACAACTGTCGAGATTGTCGATATAGCAGGTTTGGTAAAAGGAGCAAGCAAAGGGGAAGGATTGGGAAATAAATTTTTGGCTAACATACGGGAAACGGATGCTATTTTGCATGTGCTCCGGTGTTTTGAGGATGAAAATGTGACTCACGTTGATGGAAGTGTAAATCCCGTTCGAGACAAAGAGATAATCGATGCTGAATTGCAGTTGAAAGATCTGGAAACCATTGAAGCAAGAATTCAAAAAGTAGAAAAACAGGCCAAGACAGGTGGCGACAAAGATGCGAAGCTAGCTTTTGAAGTTTATTCAAAAATACGTGAAGCATTGTTGCGTGGGGAATCGGCCCGAACTGTCGTTTTTGATACTAAAGACGAAAATAAAACGGCTCGCGATTTGTTTCTTCTAACATCAAAACCAGTGCTTTATGTTTGTAATGTTGACGAACAAAGTGCCGTAACCGGAAATAAATTTGTAGAGCAGGTTAGTGAAGCGGTAAAAATAGAGAATGCCGAAATTTTGGTTGTGGCAGCAAAAATAGAGTCTGAAATAACTGAATTCGACACCTACGAGGAACGGGAAATGTTTCTAGCAGAACTCGGCTTGGAAGAATCTGGCGTGAACAGGCTGATCAAAACGGCTTATAAATTGTTAAATCTTCAGACATTCCTGACCGCAGGCCCACAGGAAGTACGCGCCTGGACATTCCAGAAAGGTTGGAAAGCACCCCAATGTGCCGGCGTTATCCATACCGATTTTGAGAAAGGATTTATCCGGGCAGAAGTAATCAAATACGCGGACTACATGAAATACGGTTCCGAAGCTGCTGTTAAGGAAGCCGGAAAAATGAACGTGGAAGGCAAAGAATACATCGTTCAGGACGGAGATATCATGCATTTCAGGTTTAACGTGTAATACCCCAAAAATATGATTCAACTCTATCATCTTTATTTTGTCAGTAAAAGAAAGTAACTACCGCATCCTTTCCAGCTTCCAAACGATACGTGTTAACTTACTAGTCTAATTTCTTTTTTACTGTTTCGGTATTTTCTGCCTACTTTATGAATTTACTGGCAACAATAGGCAATATCGCTACGTGTTTTTAATGCCTGTCCTGTATTTGTTGGATATGTCAGTAATTATTGCATGCGACACTTAAATAATTGATTGACACGTTGTATTTTAAAATATTTTAAATATTTTTGTACTACTTATTCATTATTACCAAAAACAATCCATCATGAATTCAAAAAAAACTATTCCAGCCTTATTTCTTGTTTCGATCGCGTTGTCCGGATTTTCACAATCGCGACAGTTTCACGGTCTGGATATGAACATGGGTAACTTGTACAAGCTATCAAATGCTGAAAGCCGTTCCGTGAGCCATTCAACATATCTGGATGACACCCACGGGCAACTGGCGATTTTCTATCATCCGCATATACTGGGTGATGCCTTTAGGAAAAAAATGCAGAATAACCATGACCAATATCAACGATGCAGATCCAATGACACTTTACTATCAGATTAACTACACATTGACCGATGTTCCGGCAGATGCCGCCTATTTTCACGCGCAGTTCCAACGCACAAGAATAAATGAGACTTCCGATTACACCATTATTGACGGTATCCGGAGAGAAGGACATTACGTAGGCGTGTACGTGGCCTGGCAGGTAAACAACAACGGTTGGTGGGGAGAAGGAGAAATTAAATTTTTCATGGATGGTGACAAAAAATTTCCAACTATCGTAGGGACAGGGACTGAAGATTATTTTTGCGGTTCCTACAATTTTGACCGTCAAGGTAAATACACTACATTTACCACACCTTATGCCGGATTGGTTCAGGTGTTGCCTTCCGACATAACATATAAATCGGGACAACGTTTCGGACTATATCGCTGGCATATCGTGGATTCCATCCGGTTTAAAAAAGATTTGCGGGTTACTATCCAGGATTTGGGATGGAGACACGGAGGGTGCTATTTGCCGCAGCAATCGGATATTTCGTCCGTATGCTTCTGGTACCAGGCAGAACCGCATGCCAACTTTTCGCAGTTGCCCGGTTGGCAACACTTGGAAATGAATAAATGTGGTAATAAGCGGATCATCTCACCCGAAAAGTGATTATTTTTATGCAGAAATTGCTTCTGAAGTCAATAACTGCATCTCGGATCACTTCGCTCATCATGGAGTATTAATGCTTTGCGACAGCAAGAAGTAAAAAGAATATGGAAAAATTAGTTATAGGAATCGATTACGGAACGGACTCCTGCCGGGCGCTGATCGTCGACGCCACTTCGGGAAGAGAGATGGCCGCAAATGTTGCATTTTATCCCCGGTGGAAAAACGGTAAGTACTGCGATGCTTCCAGGAATCAGTACAGGCAGCATCCGCAGGATTATATCGATACGCTGGAACA
Source organism: Porphyromonadaceae bacterium (assembly GCA_022840285.1). Lineage (GTDB taxonomy): Bacteria > Bacteroidota > Bacteroidia > Bacteroidales > Dysgonomonadaceae > Petrimonas. The sequence continues at coordinate 16,431 of JALHIE010000050.1, read as the reverse complement.
GGCTATAAAAGGGGCATTGGTACAACTTCAAGCGGATGTGGCCAAGCAAATTATCGGCATCGGCATCGATACTACCGGCAGTACGCCCTGCCTGACTGACAAACAGGGAACTCCCCTGGCATTGTTGCCCGAATATACCGATAATCCCAACGCTATGTTCATTTTGTGGAAAGACCATACTTCCATCAAGGAGGCTGAAGAGATCAATCAACTCGCTCACCGGTATGAGGTTGATTACACTTCCCGTTCAGGAGGGATTTATTCGTCGGAATGGTTCTGGGCTAAGGCACTGCACGCTTTGCGCAAGGATGAATCGATTCGCAAAGATGCCTATTCCATTGTCGAGCATTGTGACTGGATGCCGGCACTCCTTACCGGTAATTTAAAACCCGAAGAACTGAAACGTAGCCGTTGTGCTGCCGGACACAAATGTATGTGGGCCGAAGAGTGGGGCGGATACCCTTCACAGAAATTCCTGTCGGAACTGGATCCGCTGCTAGACGGGTTTGCTGCCCATTTAAGCGCTTACACGTATACCAGTGACACAAGTGCCGGAAAGCTGTCTGAAGAGTGGGCGGCGCGGCTCGGATTGCCCGTGGGAATTGATGTAGCCGTAGGCATCATCGATGCTCATGCCGGAGCAATCGGAGCGGGGATAAAGGCAAAAACGATGGTTAAGATCCTGGGAACCTCCACGTGCGATATTGTGGTTACTCCCAAGTCCGACATAGAGGACAGGTTGATTCCCGGCATCAGCGGTCAGGTAGACGGCTCGGTCATTCCGGGCCTTATCGGGCTGGAAGCAGGACAATCGGCATTCGGCGACGTATATGCCTGGTTACGGGATTTCCTTTCGTGGAGTGTTTCGCTCCTGTCACGAGAGATTAATGAGGAAGTGATTGCGAAGATACTGTCCCGACTGAACGACGAGGCATCGCAGTTACCCTTGCGGGAGGATGATCCGATCGCAGTCGACTGGCTCAATGGCCGCCGCACACCTTTTGCTGATCAGACCCTGAAAGGAGCTATCGCCGGAATCACTTTGGGGACCACACCGGCGCAACTCTTCAAAAGCCTGGTAGAGGCAACTTCTTTTGGTTCGAGAGCCATTATGGATCATATTGAGAAAGAAGGGGTGAAAGTGACGGAGGTGATCGGCGTGGGAGGGATTTCATTAAAATCGCCTTATGTGATGCAGGTGCTTTCAGATGTAATGGGAGTGCCGATAAAAGTGGCTGCCACGGAACAGGCAGGTGCGCTGGGTGCTGCTATGTGCGCGACGGTGGCTTCGGGAGTCTATTCCTCGTTGGAAAATGCGCAGTGCGCTATGGGACAAGGAGTACGGGCTGAATATTTGCCAAATGAAGACCGTAATCCTCATTACACCGGTAAATACGAAAAATACCGGAAATTGGGATTGTTCTTATCAACTTAAGTTGTATTGACCTAATCTGTATTGGTATCTGTCGGGATTGTTTTATCCCGCCACGTTTGTTCGGATTCCAAGCTCTCCTACCCTGCCGGCTATTTTCCGCAACTCTTCGAGGGGTACCTTTTCGAGCTGTTTGGCGGGCGTTTCGCGGTCGATGGTGTAAATCATTACCTCGCGGGGAGAAAGCGCCCTGACGAGCTCTAACCAGGCTGAAACTTCCTTTTCGGAGGAGTTGTCTACACGCCTGCCCTCAAACTCGCCTTTGAGAAACATTGTTTGCAGGATGAAATTACCCCGGAATTTCTTGTAAAGTTCCACTTGGCGGGCAACCGAATAATTGGGTGAATTCGGGCGGTCGATCAGGCGGACAGTTTCATCGAAAGCCGAGTCGAGCTTCAAAATTGGGTTTTCAACTTTTTTCAATGCTGCAAAAACCGGAGTTTTTCCCACGTTCATCCCGTTGGAGAGAACGCTTATTTTTGCTTCAGGAGCAAATCGGTTTCTCAATGAGATGGTATCGTCGATGATGGCCGAAAATTCGGGATGCATGGTCGGCTCGCCGTTTCCGGCAAAGGTGATAACGTCGAGTTGTACGTTTTGTCCGCGCAGCGATTGCAATTTATCTTCCAAGGCGGCGTAAACGTTTTCCCTGTCGGGAAGTTTTGTTTTTGTCCTGAAATCTCTATTAAATCCGCATTCGCAGTAGATACAGTCGAACGAACAAAGCTTGCCGTCGTAAGGCAACAGGTTTACGCCCAGTGAAATGCCCATCCGGCGGCTGTGGACCGGGCCGTAAACTATTTCGTGAAAGAGGATGGTAGACATATTGTTTAATTAAAAAATCGTTAAGAAGTTACAGCCACGATATAATCTGATCCGTCCCAAAACCGATCAACACGTACCGCAACAATTTTCCGATAGTCATCGAAACCATTACCACGGGAACGTTTGCCCGCATAAATCCCAACGCCACCAGGATGGCATCGCCCACAGCGGGAAGAAATCCGAAAAATCCCATTACGGCACCCTTACCGTGCAACCACTGGATTGTTTTATCGATCCTCTCCGGTTTTATTTTGAACCACCTCTCCAGCCATTCGGTTTTTCCCAGTTTCCCCACGTAATAACAGGTGGCTCCCCCGGCAGCATTCCCTACGGTGGCGTAAAAGACAGCAGTCCAAACATCCATTCCTGCAGCGATAAGCGCTGCGAAAACTACTTCGGAACTAAACGGCAGTACCGTTGCCGCCAAAAACGATGCAAGCAGTAGTCCCCAATACCCGTATTCTGCTAATCCGTCAAGCATAATCAATGTGCTTCCAGCCCTCGACAACAATTTTTTTCATCCTTTCCAGTTCGTTTGCCGGAACGTTGAAGTTAAGTTCGTCGTGTACCTGAAGAATCATTTTCGATTGCAGTCCTTCTTTTTTCAGCCGATCAGAGATACGGATCATTGCCACTTTTATGATGTCTGCCGCACTTCCCTGAATGGGTGCGTTTATGGCATTCCTCTCTGCATATCCTCGCACGACGGCATTTTTGGAGTTGATGTCAGCCAAAAAACGTTTGCGTCCCAGAACGGTTTCCACATAACCCTTTTCGCGTGCGTTGGCAATACTTTCGTCCATATAACGTTTCACGCCGGGATAGGTGTCAAAATAGCCGTCGATAAGCGTTTTGGCTTCTGATCGGGGAATATTCAGCCGTTCGGAAAGTCCAAAGACCGAAATGCCGTAAATAATTCCAAAATTGGCGGTTTTTGCCTTTCGCCGCATATCGGAAGTCACTTCTTCAACGGGGATATGATTGATTTTGGCGGCTGTGGCGGCATGAATATCCAGTCCCCGGTTAAAGGCTTCCAGCATATTTTTATCTTCGCTCAGGTGTGCCATGATGCGCAGTTCAATTTGCGAATAGTCGGCGGAAAGAAACGTGCACCCTTCGTCCGGGATGAAAACGCGTCGCATTTCTTTACCGCGTTCGTCGCGAATGGGTATGTTCTGCAGGTTGGGATTGGTACTGCTCAGCCGTCCCGTCGCAGCAACGGTTTGGTTGAAAGAGGTGTGCACTTTTCCGGTTCGGGGGTTTACCAGCAAGGGAAAAGCATCGATATAGGTTCCCAGCAACTTCTTCAATCCCCGCTGCTCCAGTATTTTTTCAATAACGGGATGTTTGTTGCGCAGCTTCTGTAATTCATCTTCGCTGGTACTGTATTGCCCGGTCCGGGTTTTTTTTGGTTTTTCGATAATCTTCATTTTGTCGAAGAGTACCTCCCCTATTTGTTTGGGTGAGTTTACATTGAACTCCTCTCCGGCCATGGCAATGATTTCCGATTCAACCCGTTGCAACTCGGCGGTAAAATCTTCAGAAAGTTGGACCAGCGCGTCTAAATCGAGACGAACGCCTGTCCATTCCATATCGGCGAGTACATAAACGAGGGGCGACTCCACTTCGTAAAAGAGGTGATCAAAATTGTTTTGTCTGATCTCCCTCTCCAGCATATTCTTCAACCTCAGCGTAATATCGGCGTCTTCGGCTGCGTAATCACAGACGACTTGTTTATCCACGTCACGCATTGATTTTTGATTTTTTCCCTTTGGACCGATTAGCTCTTCTATATGAATGGTTCTGTATTTCAGGTAGGTTTCTGCCATGTAATCCATCCCGTGCCGGAGTTCGGGATTGAGAAGATAATGTGCGATCATCGTGTCGAAGAGTTTTCCTTTTACCCTGATGCCGTAATGACGAAGGGAGAGGATATCGTATTTGAGGTTTTGTCCAATTTTTTCGATCCGGTCATTTTCGAAAAAGGGCCTGAAAACATCTACCTGCCTTTGCGCTTCCTCCCTGTTTTCAGAAACGGGCACGTAAAACGCTTCGCCCTCGGTATATGCAAACGATAGGCCCACCAGGTCGCTCTGCAGCGGGTCGACTCCGGTTGTCTCTGTATCGAAGCATACCGATTGCTGTGCGCAAAGTTTTTTGTTCAACTCAGTAAGCTCCAGTTCCGTTTCCACTAATTTATACGCATGTCGGGTGGAGTGTATGTCGGAGAAGCTTCCCGGAAGCTCCGCCGGAGCTGTTTTTTCTTCTTCTAGAACATCGCTGAAGCCACTGAACAAGTCGCCCTGGATGAATTGTTTAACAACCGGTTTGGGGGCTTCGATTTTCAGTACCCTGTTTATCAATGTCCTGAATTCCAGCTCTTCGAATATCTCTTTTATGGCTGTTTCGTTCAACTCTTTTCTTTTCAGGCTTTCGATGCAGGTCTCTATGGGGACATCTGTCTTTATCGTGGCCAAAAATTTTGAAAATAAAATCTGCTCCTTGTTCTCTTCGATTTTTGTGCGGAGCGTTCCTTTCAGTTTATCACTGTTTTCAAGCAGATTTTCAACGGATCCGAACTCTTCCAACAGCTTTTCCGCTGTTTTAGGCCCCACGCCCGGGCAGCCGGGAATATTGTCGGACGTGTCGCCCATCAGGCCCAGCAAATCGATTACCTGTTCCGGGCGGGAAACGCGGTATTTCTCCATCACTTTTTTATCGTCCAGTATCTCAAACTCGTTACTGCCGTATTTGGGTTTATAGATAAAAACATGCTTCTCCACCAATTGTCCGTAATCCTTGTCCGGAGTCATCATGTAAACGTCAAATTTATCTTTGTCCGCCTTTTTGGCCAGGGTGCCGATTACATCGTCGGCTTCGAACCCTTCCTTTTCAAGCACCGGTATGTTGTAGGCTTCCAGGATCTTTTTGATTAGGGGAATCGAGGCTTTTATGTCTTCGGGAGTGGCTTCGCGCTGTGCTTTGTAGGCTTCAAACTCCGTATGACGGAATGTGGGTCCCGGGGGATCGAAAGCAACGGCAATGTACGACGGGTTCTCTTTTTTCAACACCTCTTCCAGCGTATTCACAAACCCGAAGATTGCTGATGTGTTCTGTCCTTTCGAATTAACGCGTGGGTTTTTGATAAATGCATAATATGCTCTGTAAATCAACGCATAAGCATCGAGAAGAAACAGTTTCTGTCTGGTCATATAAACTAAATATTTCTTTTTAGAACGTAAAGTTACGAATATTTGATTGCTTTAAGGTGAATTATTTTTAAATTTGCGTTTCAATAAAAACGGGAATGGACGAAAGTCAGGTTATAAAAGAGTCGTTGCGCGACGAATTGAATCAATTCGACACTTATCTCTGGAAATCTCTGGAAAACAATAATTCCCGGATCTCGGAGATACTTCGGCATGCTTTTAAGGTTGATGGTAAACGGATAAGGCCGATGCTGGTTTTCCTGGTGGCAAAATGTTGCGGGGAGATAACTCCTGCCACGTACCACGGTGCTGTTACGGTGGAGTTGCTCCATATGGCGACGCTTATGCACGACGATGTGGTGGATGAGGCATCGACACGTCGCGGACAGCCGTCGTCAAATGCTGTTTTCGATAATAAACGTTCCGTACTGGCAGGTGATTATGTGTTGTCGTCGGCCCTGCGTGAGAGTGTTAAAACCAATAGCCTGGAAATCATAGGGATTATTTCCGAACTCGGGCAAAACTTGGCGGAAGGAGAGCTTAACCAATACTCGTTGGTCAATGAGATAATTATTGATGAAGAAGAGTATTTTAAAGTAATTGACAAAAAAACAGCTTCCCTGCTGTATGCTTGCGCAAAGATCGGTGCCATTACTGCAAGTGCCGACCGGTTCACGATAGATGAATTCGGAAAAGCCGGTCGTATACTGGGTATTGCTTTCCAGATCCGTGATGATATTTTCGATTATTACAAAGCCGATGTGGGTAAGCCTACGGGTAACGATATTCGGGAAGGCAAGATCACCCTTCCGTTGATCTATGCACTCAACCATGCGCCCCAGGAACTATCGGATGAAATGATGAAGATTATCCGTTCCTCTGATTTTTCTGCTGGAAACATCGAACTTCTGCTTGATTTTGCCAAAAGCAACGGCGGCATTGAGTATGCCCGGAAAACCATCGACAATTTACTGGAAGAGGCAGAACAGATTATCGAAAATGTTTCGATAGACAACGAGTTTAAAATAATCTTAAGTTTAACGTTGTTCCTTCACCGGGATACTTCCCAATAGTTTGATATCTTGTAAATTGGAGTAATCATAAAGATAAAATCCGTCGTCGCCGATCGTAAACAGGAATTTGTTCAGCGGAATTACGTCGTACGTTTCTATCTCTTTAAAGTGAGCTATCAGGTTGTTGTTGATATTCAACTTATCTGTTACATTAAATACCTTTAATCCATCATCGCACAGGAAAAGCGTATTGTTATCAATCCCCAATCCATAAGGCGCTTTCATATTATACGTGGCTATCAAGTTATTCATTTTGTAATCGTCGGATAGTTTTACCACATCAAGAACGTTTACGCTTAGGTTTGCGTTTCTGTTGCAGGTGACGCCCGAGCGGAGGGTAATATATGCGTATCCGTCCTGCACTACTACGGGATCGCAGGTCGTTACGTGCCAAAGCGAGCTTATTTGCCGTGGAGCCGATGGATTCACCAACTCCAGAATAAGCATCCCGTTGGTTGTCCCCAAAAACATGTGATGGTCATACAGAAACATGGTTTCCACGTTCCGATAGGTTGAGTAACCACTTTTACCGGATTGGATGCTTCCGAGACATTGAAGACGAATAGCTGGTATTGATCTACCGTATAAAGAAAGTTATCGTATATGCCGAACCGGGCCATTGAGCCGCCTTTGCCAAACGATGCGCTTGATATTCCTCCGGTAGTAGCGTCCATGCTTAGATTGGAATTATTCCGGTAACCCTCCCATCCGTAATAAATGGGGTATGTTATTTGCTCTTCCAGTCTGTTGTGCTCTTTCTTTTGTTCCCAGGCAACAACAACGCCTTTTTCCTTCGCAGTTGATTGTCGGTGGGCGGAACCGCGTAAGGATAAACATCTTTCAACCGGTTTATTTCCTTGATTTTGGTTACATCCGAAACATCAATGGCTACCAGGTCTACATAGCTGTCGGCGTATAAAATATGGTCTTTTGCGGCAATATCTACACAGCCGGGAACCTCAACAAAAGATGTATTCTTCGGATTTGCCGGATTGGAAACATCGATCACGTGTATTCCTTTAAATTTCTCGACAATCAACAAGTAATTGTCTTTGAAATAAATTTTTCCGGGTTTTTCCAGTTCCCTGGCGGGCAAAGCCTTGACGGAGCTTCTTAAATCGGCATAACTCATATAAACCGGCACGTTGGCCATGTAATCTTCGGTGTATGTATCCATGCAGGAGCTGAGAGCCAACACCGAAATAAAACAAAAAAATATTTTTATATATTTCATAACAAGTTAGTTAAAGATAAGACCAAGTTTTAAAGAGAGCCGGTTGTAATCTACATTTAAGTTATACTCCTTTTCTTTGTTGCGGTAAGCCAGCCTGTGAAAACGATAACCGACAGAAAAAGTGAAATTTACATCCGACCGGGTTTGCCACATAATTCCGAGCGACGGATTAAGCAAAATTCCGCCTCTGGCCTTTAATTCCATATCGTAACTTACCTGCGGGCCCGGCCAAATGTAGTCTGTATGTGCCGGCATTACGTTTACAACTTTTGTCCGGGAACCTTCTATTGGCACCTGATATCCGGCCTGAAGCATGGCAAACGGGGCAGCACGGTTGTTGTTGAACCTGTAAATCCCGTTTATCGTTACCGGCAGGTATGTCTCTTTGTAAAACTCCACACCGGCTCCCAATCCGGCAGATAGTTTTTCAAGCAGCCTGTAATTTACTGTCGTATGGAAAATAAACGGCATTTTGTTCATGTTGTCCGGATTTCCGGGTAAAATCCCTAATTCACTAAAAATAAAGTAGCTTTTAGTTTGTGAAAATTCTTCCCCGGAGTCATTCGTTTCCCCTGGTCCCGGTTTTTTCTTGGTGATCCTCACCACTTCCGATGCATCCAGGACAACAGATTCGTGAAAGGTGACGATCCTTATCTTTCCAAAATCAGGAGAATAGATGTATTTTCCTTTGAGAATGCGGCCATCTTTCAATTCGATGTATCCTCTCTCAACTCTCGGATAAAGTGCTTCATTGACGGGTTGTGCTCCAGTATATTGCAACAGGCAGATAAACAGACAAAATAAGGTAATGCGTTTGTTCATACTATTAATTTATAAAATCCAGATAATCGAGCCGCTTGTCGTTATGTATAGGGTATAGATGAAAAAAATGGAAAAACGTTGCATCAAAATGTAAAAACAATTCGATTTTAACAATTAGGCCGGATATCCCAAAAAAAATATCACTCCTGCCTGGAGTGATATTTCTTAACCTACTTAAGGTAAATTGCCTTATTGAATATCAATCTGTTTTACCTTTGATACCTTCTCTTCTTCTTTAATTGTCGGTATATCTACCGTTAATACGCCGTTTTCCACTTTAGCAGCGATTTTCTCGTTCACTACATTATCGGGCAAAATCATTTTTCGGGTGAATTGCGTGTAAGAAAACTCGCGCCTCAGGTAAGTCCCTTTTTTGTCCTTTTCTTCCGATTCATTTTTCTTTTCAAAGCAGATAACCAGGTTGTTATCTTCATCTACACTTACGTTGCAATCTTCTTTGGTCATGCCGGGAGCAGCCACCTCAACGGTAAAGCCGTCTTCATTTTGCTGAATATTGATTGCCGGCACCGACTTGTTGTTGTTTGTAACCCATTCGTTTCCAAAAAAATCGTTGAAAACACTGGGCAGCCATGTGTTTGTTCGTCTAATAATTGTCATAATTCTATCCTTTCTTTTTAGTTGTTTATTCACTTTTTTATGTGCATCGCCAACGATACATCAAAAAAACTCCAAATTATGTGCCGATGGAATATTTGCGTCTTTTTGAGATGATTTACGACAAAATGGCTTGAAAAAAGATGATATTTGCTAAATGTCGAACGATATGCTGACAAAATGGCATTGTGCCGCCGAACTTTCACCCATATCAGGGTGCCAATATCTTGTACGTTTTTTGCCCATAATGCGCTTTCCCGAACCGGTCGGTTGCACGTACATAAATGGTATGTTCTCCGGGTTCCAGGTCCAGTTGAATCCCCCCGGCCCATAAATGTGTGCTGTTTACCGCATTCGAGGGACGCCGGCCGGGGAGGAGTTTTTCCGTAAAATCCCACTCAATAATCTTTATCGTGTAATTCGGGTCAACAGCTTCGAGGTACCTCATTCGACGCCACTTTCCGTCATCGATTTTATATTCAACCGCGTCGTTTTTGCTTCCCATAAAAAAGTTTACTACCACCTGGGAGGTCGTTCTTCCGTTGTGGGGAACTACGTTGGGAGCATATATATTCATCTGATAATCAGGATTCCTTCCGGCTACTTTGTAATCTACGGTGTATTGGTTGCCTTTTATATGAAGGAAAGCGTATCCCTGTGGAGTACCGTCGCGCATGGTGGCGTCGGGCAATCCCCTTTCGTCCAGTTTACCCGAATACCAGTCGCCCGAAGTGGTGCCCACGTTATATTCATGCAACGGTTTTTTTCCCTGCCATCCGTCGATTTCGGTATATTCAATCTGATCCTGAAGATGTGTGTGAGCCGACATAATCAGTACGTTCTCAAAATCTTTAAGCAGGTCAAAAATACGTTGCCTGTCCTCTAACCGGTACGACCTGCCCGTGTTGTCTTTCATTTGAATGTGCTGCGACAACACCACCAGTTTGTTCTTGGGTACCCGCTTCAGGTTATTTTCCAAAAAACGGAGCTGATCCTCCCGGTAACCGGCCCAGTACCCTTTTCCGCCGCGGGGATCGGGATAAAGGATATTGTCAAGAATAACAAAATGGGCATCGCCGTAATTGAAGGCAAGGTTTGCCAGTCCGAAATTTTGCTGGAAAGTTTCATCCGACAGGATATCGGACGTGGCGTCGTAATTCATATCGTGATTGCCCATCACGTTGTACCAGGGCAGCTGAAGCCGTTTCATCCTTTCCTTGTAAACTGGTTGAAGATCGAGGTTGTCGCCGACAATATCGCCCAGGCTGATGCCAAACAACGTTTTCCCGGTCTTTTGCACATCGGCCACGATCTTCTGAGAGAAATAATCCAGGTCCTGAATGGAGTAGGGCTGGGGATCCCCAAAAACGACGGTTGTAAAATCGTTGGGTTCATCCTGTTTGTACAGTGCAAAATTTATTGAGCCGGGAAGTTCTCCGGTTGGCGGAACACCTTTGTACCGGAATGAACCGGGTGAGCCTTCCGGCTTATGGTGGTAATAATACCGAGGTATAAAATGCTCATCCACAGGAATTCCGTATCCGCTAGGCTTTATCACGAAAATCGTATTGTCGGTTCCCGCCGGAAGGGAGTAATGCCCTTTGTCGTTTGTAACGGTTACTTCGATTCCGTTGGAGACGGCAACATCAGGAATTCCCGCTTCACGACGGTCTTTCCTACCGTTTTTATTGGTGTCTTCAAACACATAGCCTGAAGCCATCTGCTGAGCATGAGCGGTAAAACTTGCCAGCAAGGCAAAAAGAAGTAAAATGTTCTTTCTCATTGTTGATATCTTTTGCTTGTTGAATTTTCTTACGTGTGCGTATAGCAGCTAAATGTCACTCATCAAGCTGTATACGTCAATGATAAATGCATGTTAATGCAGAATTACTTATACAGATTCAACAATAAACTTGAGGTAATGTTTCGGAATTAAGTGAAGAAAATGTGACGTTTTCCTCCAAAAAAAACGGGAACTGTTGTTATTCAACATTCCCGTTTTCGAATATATCTGACGGATCAATACTTCAATACCGATTTGATTTGAATATCGCCCGCGTTACCGAACGGCACCAGCGTGAATCCCCACTTGTAGTTTTGATTCGCCGGTATGGAATATTCGGGCAGCGGGCGTGCACCCCAGCTGTTGTATCCGGCTACGCCCTGTTGCTTCATATCCACGCAGACTTCCACAAAATTACGTGGAGTGATGTCATTGATGTGGGTGTGTCTGGGGCGCTTATTTTTAGCATCGGCATCGTCGCGTCCGGCAATTTCTTCGCTGCTGAAATTGTTCCATTGGTAGGGGCGTCGAGTAGCTTCTTCCGAATCGAAATCTTCCACTGAATTTTTCAGTGAGTTAAAGCCGATGGTTTCGTCGGCAACAACCATCAGTCCGTTTCCAGCACCCTTAAGGGCAACCCAGCGTGTATCGGTACGATGTCCGTTCTCCTGGGGACGGACGTATGGGAAATACATTTCATCAGCGGTGGTTTTATAGAGGCCTACTTTTGAGCCTGAGGCGCGGTCGATGTAATTTTCACCGGGCCCACGGCCGAAGTATTCTACCGCATTCATGGATGCGGGCAGGCGAAAGCGTACGCCAATACGTGGAACAACCAGTTCCGATGAGGCCTTGCGCGCTGCAGTGGCCTCGGGCGATGCGGTTGCCATAAGTGTTGCTTCCGATGCTTCAAGTTGGGCGGCCTGCATGTCAGTAGAATGGAACTCTACGTCTACTTTCACTACTCCCGATGGATGAACGGTATATTTAATCGTGTAAAGGTTGCCGGCGGCCAGCAGATAGGTTGTTTCAACCACGGCATTATTGCCCTGAGCGTATCCCTTGACGTCGGTTACGTTGAAGTTGCGGCTCGATTGTTTCCATACCTGGAGGCGGTGCGGATTTCCATTTCCAAAGTCATTGTCGTTGGGTGCACGCCAGAAGTTGGGTTGAATGCCGAAGCCCTTATCGAAATATTCCTGACCGTTTACCTTGTAGGATGTCACCGTTCCGCTTTTCTTATCAAAAACAAAGTTTACTGTAGGTGATTTGACAACAATGCTTTTTCCGGACGAAGTAATCTTCAATTCGGGTTTTTGTGACTTGTCGGTAAACGCTTGTTTGGGTAGCGTTATCGGTAATTTAAATTGCTCTACAGCCACGATGTGGTTGGCTGGAATAAGTTGGGTTGCGGTTTTCTGAACCACTTCGAAATTCAGGAAATATTCCATCCCCGGCCTTGCTTTTATTTGGCCAACCGGAACGGTTGCATGGGCGGCTTGTTGCGGTGCCAATGTTACCGGGAGGACACCTTCGGAAATTTGCTTTCCGTTTTCTGTAATGTTGTATTTAAACGTGTAATTGTCTGTATTGGAGAAGTATTGCCGGTTGATGATGTTGAAAATCCCTTTTGGTAGGTCAACGGCTTCAACGGCAAAGTTTTGATGGGTATATTTTACTTCGGCCATAGCGGGGTGGGGGGTACGGTCCGGATTTACAATACCGTTGCAGAGAAAATTTCCGTCGCTGGGCATATCCGTTCCGTAATCGCCGCCGTATGTATAGTAAACCCGGCCGTTTTCGTCGACAGCCTCCATACCCTGGTCGACCCAATCCCAGATGTACGCTCCTTGGAGGTTAGGGTACTTGTAGATGGCTTGCCACTGCAGATCGAGATTTCCACTTGAATTTCCCATGGCGTGCGAGTATTCCGAAGGTACAACAGGGCGATCGCTTCCTTTTTTCCCGACTTCTTCGAGCCACGCTGCGCTTGGATATTGCGGAACGTACATGTCGGTATTGTATTCCCAAAGTCCGCGCTCGTAGTTTACAGGACGGTTCATAAAATTGCGTTCCTGATCTTTCAGGTATTTATAGGTATGGAAGAAGTTGATTCCGTTACCGGCTTCGTTTCCAAGTGACCATATGGCTACCGAGGGATGGTTTTTATTCCGTTCAAACATGTTCACCGTTCTATCCCTATGCGCCTGTTCCCATTCGGGGTGTTTGGCCAGCGATTCCTGGCCGTAATACATGCCGTGAGACTCGATGTTGGCCTCGTCGTAAACGTATAATCCGAATTCACTGCACAGTTCGTAGAAGCGGCGTGCTTGCGGGTAGTGCGACAAACGGACGGTGTTGATGTTGTTTTGTTTCATCAGTTCGAAATCCTTGCGCATCAATTCTTCGGGCACGTAATGCCCTGTTTTGGGGTTGGTTTCGTGGATGTTGACCCCTTTTAATTTGATGGGTTGCCCGTTCACCAGAAATAAGCGGTCGATTCTCTCACCGGTTTTTACGGCTTTGATTTCAAAACGGCGGAATCCGACGGAGTAGGGGACTACTTCTCCAGACTTCTCATCTTCTTTTCTTACGCTAATAAGAAGCTTGTAGAGGTTGGGGTGTTCCGATGTCCATGTGGCTACGTTGGGTAGTTGAGCTTCAAATTTTACGGTGTTTTCGCCTTGTCCTTGCACACTGACTGCCTGTGATCCGGAGGCTGCCGTCTTTCCAGCTGCATCCAGCAATTCGTAAAAGACTTCGGCATACGACACGCCGGGACTGTAGTTGCTAACGGTGGTTTCCAGTTCGAAGATGCCGTTTTGGTAACTGTCATCAAGCGTGGATTTCACGCGGAAATCGCGGAGTGAAGTCTTGGGTTGAGAACACAAAAACACATCGCGTTCAATACCGCTGATGCGCCAAAAGTCCTGGCATTCAAGGTAAGAGCCTGTTGACCAGCGGAATATTTTCAATACAAGGGAGTTCTTCCCCGGTTTCACGTATTTGCTTATCCTGAATTCGGCACTGGTTTTTGAATCTTCGCTATAACCAACTTCCTTTCCATTGATATATACGTAGACACCTGATTTGGCTCCGTCGATGCTCAGGAAAATCTCCCTATCTTTCCAGTCTTGGGGGATGTCAATTTCTCGGCGGTAAACCCCTACAGGATTTTTCTCGGGGAGATAAGGGGGTGCAAATTTAGGAAAACGTGTTTTGGGATCACGCTCTACAAATTCGTAGGGGTGATTGACATAGATAGGTGTACCAAAGCCCTGTAATTCCCAATTCCCCGGCACCTTTATCTCTTTCCAGCCGGAAAGTGAGACCACGGAGTCAGTCACATTTTCGGGCAGTTGTTTGTATCCCTCTACAAAGTAAAACTTCCACGTCCCATTGAGCGAAATGTAGTATTTGCTCTCTTCGAAACGGGAGTTCATCGCTTCCGGCTTGTTATCGAAAGTCATGAACTGCGTGCGCGGATATTCTTTGTTTACCTGCACTACATTTACATCTTGCCAGTACGGCGTTTTTCGCTGGGATGAGATCATTCTGCTCTCCTGAGCGTGTAGGGTTACGATTGTTGAAAGTCCAACCGTCAGCACCAATGATAAAAATTTGAATTTCATTATTTAATTTGTTATTGATTCTCTCTGGATTATTAATCCTCTTTTATTGCATTTAGCAAGTTATCGGACAGGCGGCTTGCACCGATACGGAAGAGGGTAGGGGAGCACCATTCTTCACCCAGAATTTCTTTTACAAGGGTATAATATTTTACCGCATCTTCTACAGAAGACACACCGCCGGAAACCTTAAATCCGGCTTTTTTCCCGGTTTTTTCGTAATAGGACTTAATGACGTTGCACATTACGTAGGCAGCTTCCGGAGAGGCGCCGGAATATCCCTTTCCCGTGGATGTTTTTAAGAAATCCGCACCTGAGTAGAGCGATAGGACGGAGGCCTTATGAATATTCTCTGCCGATTTCAAGGCTCCGGTTTCGAGAATGACCTTCAGGGTTGCCCCGTGGCACGCGTCCTTTATCTCCGTAAGTTCTTCACACATTTCCTCGTATTCCTTGTCCAGAAAAAGTCCAAGATTGATGACAGTGTCTATTTCGTCGGCTCCGTCTGCCACGGCAAGTGCAGTTTCCGCTATTTTCACTTCCGAAAAGGTTTGAGAGTTGGGGAACCCCCCCGATACACAGGCGATGTTGACATCAACGGTCAATGCTTCTTTTACGGTTTTGGCGAAGTTTGGATATACACAAATAGATGCAACATTCTGTAATTCAGGGTATATGTCTTCAAAAGCGTTCACTTTCTCCGTGAATTTCCATACCTCTTCCCTGGAATCAGTAGAATTGAGTGTTGTAAGATCGATGCAGGAATAGATTTTCCGGTATACTTCCTGCGTATTGTTTCCGCTGAATCCATCAGCAATGATTTTGTTGATGGATTCTGTTATCTGAGTATCCGAAAGGGTAAACGGATATTTTTTTAGCGCATCGGTGTATTTGTTTGTAGTATTCATATTATCAATCGGTTGATGTTTATTTTTTATAATTTAGTATTTTTTTTGTGCCTGTTCTTGTCTCTTTTTGTTTTTTTCTCGATGTTTTTTTTCAAAGCATCCGTTAAATCTACTCCGGTTTGATTGGCCAGGCATAGCAATACCCACAATACATCCGCCATCTCATCGGCAAGGTTTTTCTCCATATCGGACTCTTTAAACGATTGTTCACCGTACTTACGTGCCATAATTCGCGCCAATTCCCCCACTTCTTCGGTGAGAATGGCCAAATTGGTAAGTTCGCTGAAATAACGAACCCCGTAGGTCTTGATCCACTTGTCTACTAGTTGTTGTGCTTCCTGAATGGTCATCTTATTCTCTCATTTTCGAATCTATCCAAATGGTCACGGGACCGTCGTTAATAAGCAGCATTTCCGACAATGTTATGCAAAATTGTCTGTACAGCGGTATGGACACATCGGGCTTGGCAGCACGAATATAGGAAGGACGATTCCCTTTCTTTGTGCTTGCGAGAAGGGTAAACTGGGAGACCACCAAAATTTCCCCATCGGTTTCTAAGATCGATTTGTTCATCACACCGTTTTCATCGTCAAATATACGTAAATAAATGGTCTTTTTACACATAAAAGCGATATCTTCTTTTGTATCGGATTCTTCTATGCCTACCAGGAGCAGCAGTCCTTTTTTAATGGAGCTCTTTTTTCGGTTGTTAATCGTTACCAATGCTTCAGATACTCGTTGAATCAATAAACGCATAGGTCAAGTAAATATCTTATTTTTCTTTAAAAAAATCGGTAATGAGTTTTCCTTTACTTTTTCCGACAACTGAAGCAATTTCTTCTTCTCGGGCTTCTTTTATACGCTTCACGCTTTTAAAGTGTGAAAGAAGTTTCTTTTTGGT
>JALHIE010000160.1 GCA_022840285.1 Porphyromonadaceae bacterium | reverse complement strand
GTAATGCGTATGGAACTTCGACCATTCGGCACGGTTATTTTGCTGAAAACCGATATCGAAGTGTAAAGATGAATTGTCCCGGTCGATTTCTGTCCCGTTGGAGATTTTAAAATGATTGGAGGTGCTGTACGGATAGCCGACGTCAAAAGAATTTCCGTCGGGGGTCAGCCTTTTCAGGTCAGGAATACCGTGTGAACCGGGGAAAAAGCCGTTTTTGGAGAAAACATTGGAAACGTGGGTCCACGAGCTGATGTTTTCCCGGCTGTAGTTGGCCGACAAAGCAGCGTTTAGTTCCCGTCCGGCGGTGTTTTTCATTCTTCGGCCATAAAGGGGCAGTTTCCACGTCAGGTAGGTAACCGTATCGGCTGGAACGCGATAATCGGCAAAGCGTTGTGCAGTAAGGCGTCCGCGAAAAAACCACCTTCCCCTTTTTACGCTTGTCATTGCCGTTACTCCCGACAGATTATTGTTCGTTTTGGCAATCAGGGACACATCCCCCCAAGCCATGTTTTCCGAAGGGACATCCACCGGAAGGATCTCAATAACACCGCCAATGGCATCGGAACCGTAAAAAAGCGACATAGGCCCTTTGTGAATAAACACCTTATCCACGTCGTACTGGTCAATGTCAAGCCCGTGATCGGCTCCCCATTGCTGATTTTGCTGAACAACCCCTTTGTCTGCTACTGCTATGCGGTTGAAACCCAATCCGCGGATAACCGGCTTCGCCACGTTTGCCCCGATATCCATCGATGAAACGCCGGCAACCTTCGATAAGGATTTTGAAAAGCTGGCCGAATTGTTTTTCATGAAAAAAGACCTGTCGATCTCTTTTGCAGGGATGGCAGACAACAAGCGGTCGTGTCCGTTTTTCCCGTGCACGACGACTTCGTTCAACGAATAGGAAGTCGTTTCCAGGTGAAAGTGCAACACCGTGTCGGAAGTCAGGATGATGCTCGTCGTCAGCAACTCGTATCCGGTAAAACGAACCTCCAGGGTATGCGGGGTTTTTCCGGGCAGATCAACGGAAAAAACCCCGTCCCTGCCGGAAACCGCGTAAATTTCATTCGGTCCCAGCACGACTGACGCGCCGGGAAGCGGCTCCTTGGACAAGGCATCGCAAACATACCCTTTCAAATTTTTTTCATTCAGGAGGAAGTTGTTACATCAGTTACAGGCAGCACAGACACCTTCTACAATCATCGAAACACGGTGTTGAACAAACCCTTGCGGCATAATGAAGTGGATTACCTGGCCCTCTCGATCCATTTATCGGCCAGTTCCGTATCGTATCCCAACTCCTTTGCCTTTTCGAAATCAACTCTGGCGGCAAACTTGTCAAACTGATCCAACCGAAGCCGGCCGCGTAAAACATAAAAATAGGGATTTTCCCTTTCGTCGCTTTCGACAGCGTGAAGGTCTGCGGCGGCTTTCGAGAACCGGTCGGTATTCACGTAACATTCGGCCCTGTTAAGGTAATATGCCGAGCTGGGTTTTACAGTTGTGTTGATGATATCGGTATAAATTTTCTCGGCTTCGGTCCAGTTATCATCAAGTTTGAAGATCAACGCCTTGCTGAGCTTGGTGAACAAGCTGCCGGGGTCCGTGCTTTCACAGGTTCTGAAATCGGTTTCGGCACCTTTCCGGTCGTTCTTTTCCAGGAACAGCAATCCCCGGCGGTAATAGGCCTCCACGTCTGCCGGTTGTTTATCAATAATGGAGTTGTAATCCTCCATCGCCTCATCAAAACGGCCCAGGTCACACAAAAGGGAAGCCCGGTTATGAAGCACCAACACCGGATCGGGGTTGTTCCCTAGGGATGCCGTGAATGAAATATAAGCGTCATCGGTCTGCCTGAGTTGACGTTGCAGGATTCCCAGATTCAACAGGAGCACAGCATTGTTTTCGTTAGCCGGATCAAGCCTCATGGCATTTTGCAAGGCAACAGCAGCACTGTCGAGCCGGTTATTTTCGATAAACTTTGCCGATTTGTCAATCCATCCGTTATAGGTATCGGTCTGGGCCGATATTGAAAAACTGCAAAACAGCAGCAAGAGAAAATTCAAAATATATTTCATTGTACTACCCGATCAAATGAACGACAAAATTAGCTCATTTTTTGTAACTTTGCGCCCTCAATTGCATTTAAAAGAAATAAACTATGTTATTAAATACTTTTGTATCTGCCGATTCTGCAGTAGTAAAAACCGGAGGAAAAGTTGCCGAGATGATCAAAGATGGCCGCTTTGAGGAGTTAGGACAACAATCCCTCACGTGGGGAATTGATTTCCTGGGTAAACTTGCGGTAGCTCTCCTCATCTTTTTTGTAGGGAAATGGATAATCGGTAAAATCCGAAAACTGGCAGACAAGATCATGTCGAGACGGCAAATGGATATCGCCCTGAAAGGTTTTCTAAAGAACCTGCTCGATATCTTTCTCTTCGTACTGCTCGTTATGTTGATCATAAACGTAGTCGGAACACAAACCGTCTCTCTGGCGGCATTGATTGCTTCGGCCGGCCTGGCGGTTGGCTTGGCGGTAAAAGACAACCTGGCCAACTTTGCCGGAGGCGTGATGTTGCTCTTCAACAAGCCTTTCAAAGGCGGCGACTACATTGAAGCGCAGAACCTGGCGGGAACCGTTCAGAGCATCGGTATTCTCTATACAACGCTAACCACAGCCGACAACAAAACCATTTACATACCCAACGGGCCGCTGTCGACCGGAAACATCATCAATTACAACACACAAACCACCCGGCGGGTAGAAATTACAGCGAGCATTGAATACGGAACCGATGTGGATGTAGTAAAAAAAATGCTGCTGGATATTGCCAACAGGCATCCGTTGGTGTTGAAAGATCCCGAGCCGTTTGCCCGGATGACCAAAATGAACGAAGATTCTATCGATTTCTCCCTGAGGGCCTGGGTGAATTTAAACGACTACTGGAATGTTACCCACGACCTGAATGAGGAGGTATACAAAGAGATCAATGCGCGCGGCCTGGTGATCCCTTTCCGTCAAATGACCGTCCATCTGGCCAACTCAACTGAACAAAACGCCAATTAATGCCTGTTACCGAAAGAATAGCCAAGTACAGGGAGCTTGCTGAAAATCAGCAGGAAATTGCCAAAACGATGAACGCCTCATATCTAATGGAAAGCATGGGCATTACGGAATAACGGATGAATCCCGGGGACGTTCGTGTTCGTCAGAACTCGGAATTGAAATGGAATGTAATGTTTTTAAAGTCTTGCTGCGCCATCATTAACAGATAGTTTGATTCGGCCAGAAACACATCCCTACCCTCTTTATCTTTAGCCATGTACTGATATTTACGCTTTTTGAAATCTTCCAGTTGTGCAGCGTCGTCACTTTCAATCCAGCACGCTTTATAAAGGTTGATGGGTTCCCAGCGGCATTGTGCACCGTACTCGTGCAAAAGACGGTATTGAATCACTTCAAACTGAAGCTGCCCGTTTCGACTTCATCGGGTCGGCATTTTCGATGTACTTGAACATCTCCGGCGAGAAGCTCGGCAATCCCTTAAAACGAAGCTCCTCGCCCGCAGTGAGGGTATCGCCAATTTTAAAGTTTCCGTTGTCGGGCAAGCCCACGATATCCCCAGCAAAAGCTTCGTCCAGAATCTCTTTTTTCTGAGCCATGAAGGCCGTGGGCGATGAAAACTTCATTAACCGGCTATACCGCACATGCTTGTAATTGACGTTGCGTTCGAACCTGCCCGAACAGACCTTCACAAAAGCTATGCACGACCGGTGATTGGGATCCATATTGGCATGTATCTTAAAGACAAATCCGGAAAAAGACTCTTCGTAGGGGTCCACCACACGCTCTTCGGTCTGTACGGCCCGCGGTGACGGAGCAATCTCCACAAAACAGTCGAGCAGCTCTTTTACTCCGAAATTGTTGAGGGCCGAACCAAAGAAGACAGG
>JALHIE010000049.1 GCA_022840285.1 Porphyromonadaceae bacterium | reverse complement strand
GAGGCCGGTGTTGACATCAAAGTAAACCTGTGCCTCGCTCCTGTTCTTCGTGTCATGCGCCTTTCCCGCCAGATGCACTATTGCATCCACCGAAGGCACTTTACCCAGTTCATCCCAACCAAATATGCGTTCCACGCCCTCCTTATCAGGCTGATGAATGTCCAGACCAACTATCTTGTGATTCCTGAACCAGCTATTTGTGAAGTTGGTACCTACGAATCCGTTGATACCAGTGATAAGTATCTTTTTCATTCAAAATTCACTTCAAGAGATTTAATTTTATCCCAATTTACTAAAGTATCTGCTTTTTCAATATCGATAAACTCAAAATCATCTAAGTATTGATTAAATTTAGAAAAAGAGTTTTTAAGACCTACGTACGATTTAAATTTTCTAAATCCTTTTTGACTTTCGAATATTGGTTGATCAGGGTCAAAATCTCGTGGATGAAAATAAGTCATTAGATATTTGGAATTTTCACTCCACCTTTTAATTAACCAATATGGGAACAATCTGAAGAATCCTCCTCCAGAGAAAACAAGATTCTTTCCTAGTATTTGATGAAAATTTATTGGGAATTCTTTGATGAATCCACTTGGTAATTTAAGTATTGAAGGACCAACAGTACCATAATCAGGATATCCACCATAATCATGTTTTGCGGGGAACAATGAGCAATCATATTTAAAACCAAGTTGTATTAAAATATCAAGTGCCCATAAATTATTTTTCGTAATGGAGAAGCCTGGTGCACGAAATGCATTAATCTCTTTACCTATAGCATCTTCAATCAGTTTTTTTGCTTTTTCTGTATCTAATCTGAACTCTTCTGGTGTAAATCTGAATGCTAATTGGTGTTGGTATGAATGGCAGCCTATATGATGTCCCAGCTTATCAATACGTTTGATTATATTTGGATGTTTTTCTGCCAACCATCCAAGACAGAAAAAAGTTGCTGTAATTTTATCCCTTTCTAGACGTTCTAATATCCTATCAACACCGTTGTATATTCGGACTTCATATTTATCCCAATTAAAATCTTGTGTCACAAAATCTACATTGTACCAGTCTTCTATATCAAAAGTTAAAATATTCATCTTACATCATAATTAAACAGTCCAAAATCCCAATTTGAAATATCGTATATAAAGTCAGTGTTAGAAATCTTTTCGGGAATTAAAATATCAGCTGTAAAGTTAAGATGTTTTGGCTCATATTTATAGGGTACTTTAAAAAGCAAGAACTGGAAGAAATTTAATTTACCCACAAAAATAATTATGTCTGTTTGCTCATTATTCAAAATGTGTTTAAGTGCTTTACGCAATGTTTTACTATCCTTTTTTTGATTGGTGACATTATAAAAATCTATAAGATAACTAGCATTTATTCCTTCTTCATTTACAACCCGGTAAGCAAAGAATGATTTTGAATCCTTAATTATCTTATGATTTGGAGTGTAACGTTGTTTTTCAATAATGTTATCTGAACGATCGATACTTACAGGCAAACTCTTTTCTAATGTATTTGTAAAATATGAAATAAGTAACAGGAGTTTACTGAACAAACCTGAAAAGAAATTTGCAATTGTAGTTGCTTTCATTAAAACATTCCCTGCTTTTATAGGAAATGCATAGTATTTCAGTTGCCCCACATCTTTCCATTTTACAATATTTTTCCAGTATGTATAAGACACATCATTCGGAACAGCAACAACCATAACTATCCCGTGACTTATCAGTACTTTTTTGAGTTTTTTATACATACGGTACAAGGCTAACAGATCGGTTCGGAATTGTTCACGGATAAAAACATCAACAGCTAAACCTATCCTTTCTGTTGTTACTCCAATGTTGTATTGATATGGAATAACAGAACAGCCACCAACTATTTCATTATTGTTGGTTAAGAAAGCATGATAAGAATGACTGTCAATCGTATTCAGGTATTTGTGTTTAAAGTTCTCAATTGTTTCAGTTTTATTGAATACTTCATTAAACCCAAATACATACGATTCCCAATCAGATTGAGACAATTCGCTGCTTGTTTTTACTACAATTTCCATATTTTAAATGGTACCTGAATCAACATGAATATTTTGTGCTGTTATAGAAGACGCCTTTTCTGACACTAAAAAAGCAATGGTTTCAGCTACTGAATCTACACTTGTTGCTTTTTTCAATGAGGTACGTTTGTAAATTCTGTTGCGCTGGTCAGCGCTCAGAGTTGAACTCATTTCGGTTTCCATGAACCCTGCAACAAGGCAGTTGCTGCGAATTCCAATTTCACCCCATTCGCGCGCAGTATTCTTTGAGAAAGCTTCCAAAGCTCCCTTTGTAGAAGCATACATGGCCAACCCTTTGTACCCGGTATGCACACTAATGGATGAAAGATGCACAATACTTCCTTTGATGTGGTGTAATAACATGTGCCTGATAGCGTATTTGCTTATCATCATAGGGGTAAATACATTCACCCGATACATTTTTTCAAGCGGTTCAAGATTCAGGTTGGTTACAATATCATCGTAAGCCAGCGCTGCATTGTTTATGTAGGCATGTAACGGCGTTTTTAAACCAATCCATTCCTTAAAAAGCTTCTGACGCACATTTTCAGCATCCGACAAATCGTATGATAACCAACTTAAATTTTCAGGATAGTCGTTGATCAGTTCTTCGAGTTCATTGCTTTTACTCCGACTAATGCCATAAACGTTATGGCCTTGTTTTAATAGAGTTTCCGTAGTAATTAACCCTAAACCTTTTGATACTCCTGTGATTAGTATATTCATATTTAACTCCTCTTTATTTTTCCGGTGCGGGTAGTTGAAATTTTATCAGTAAATTTTATGATACGAGGAATTTTAAATTCCTGTAGTTTTGATTGCAAAAACGAACGGATGGATACTTCATCAATTTCATCGGATGTTTTTACTACTTCGCAGCAAATAATATTTCCTAAAACCGAATTGCTTTTGGCAAATACCCTAACATTCTGAATTCCTTCTATTTTTCTGATGGTTTCTTCCACTTCTCCCGGATTAACCTTATAACCTCCTACGTTAATCATTTCGTTTTTGCGCGAAACAAACTGAAATTGAAGGGGATTTTCTGATACAATTTTTACGATATCGCCGGTGTGATACCATTCAGAATCTGAAAACGCTGATTTTCCCAGCAGGCTT
Organism: Porphyromonadaceae bacterium; assembly: GCA_022840285.1. GTDB lineage: Bacteria > Bacteroidota > Bacteroidia > Bacteroidales > Dysgonomonadaceae > Petrimonas. The sequence goes on along the minus strand of JALHIE010000049.1, from coordinate 22,045 downwards.
TTATGAATAAGCAATTCGTTATCCTGAATTTGCACAAAAAGTTCCATTTCAGGTTTTATGAAAAAATTGTTTCCGTTTGCTGCAAAAAGAGACCCCGCCTCTGTTGAAGCATAAACGTTGGTAAATTTTGCATTTGGAAATATTTGTTTTAGTTGGTCTGCCGTTTTTTCATCAAATTTTTCACCTCCTGATGTTATCCTTTTTACACATACAAAAGAATCCTGATATGGCACTAGTAAACGATAGAATGTAGGTGTCGCTGAAATGTTTGATATATCAAATTTTTTAATAGAATTAAATATTTGCTCTTTTGATAATCCAAAAAGTCTTATGATCAGATTACCGTTCAATAATGCCTGGAAAAATACCTGAATACCCGCCATGTGTGTTGGATTGTAGGCAAATCCCCAAACATTCGCTTTGTTTATTTCAGTTGTTTTCACAAAACGAGTGATAGACTGGAATGAATGAACTACTTTTTTTGGAAGCCCGGTAGTTCCAGAAGTAAAAAGGGTCATCGACCAGTTTGAACCTGTATCTTTTATCCGATTTATTAACTCTGTTTTGTTATTTATAACTTGTTTTTCCCTTTTTATAATCGGGAATATATTTTTATTCAAATTAGTTAACCCGGTTAATTTTTGAATCTCCTCTTTAGAAAAATCAGAATCCAACAAAACAATTTCTTTTTCGAGTAAAAGAGAAAGTATAATGTGTTTAAAAACCGAATAAAAATCCTGCTGATAACAATAGGGATTATACTTCGTAGTATTGTTTAGATCATCAAGCAGTTTTTCCCAAGTTGTTTCCTGATTTTTTGATATGTCGGAATAAAACAAGTCCATTATTTGTTATTAATCTTTTGAATTATTTCACCAACCGTATTAACAATACCGTCTTCAAAAATATCTACATTATATTCTGCTTCAATTCTGACGGTTAATTCAGCTAAATCAAGAGAATCGAAACCAATATCATTTCTTAAATGAAAACTTTCGTCAATATCTTTTACTGCTTCCTTACCTCTGTTTTTTAGGACTGTGTTGATTATTTCATTTAGTAGTACCATAGTTTATTTATAATTATATATTTGCAATAAATGTAATTCTTTTATGAAATCAATTCTTTTAAGTGTGATAAACATTTTTCCTTTGTATAATGTTTTTCATAATACATTCGACCATTCTTGCCCATTGATTCAAAATTGACTTTATTTGGTAACACTTTTTCTCTGATATACTTTACTAAAGATTTATAGTCGTCTGGATCTACAACAAAACCACAATCAGATTCTCTTATTAAATCTGCAGAAGCACCTGTTGCCATTGCTAATACGGGTTTAGAAGCAGCCATGTATGATTGTAGTCTAGCGGGAATAACAGCATTGATATGTGGAAAATCAGCTTTTAGTGATAATAGCATAGTATCTGCAGATTTATAGAACGACGGCATCATTTCAAAAGGATAACTTCCCATTATATAAACTGAATTTTCTAATGAATGTTTTGCCACAAATTCCTCAATCCATTTTTTTTTACTTCCATCGCCAACAATCACCCATTTAATAGAATCATATTCTTTCAACTCCAACACAGCATTCATAACGGCATCTAGATTTTGTGCTACCCCCAGATTTCCAGCCATCATAATAATAAATCCATTTGGTAAAGTTGGAATATCAACATTTGGCATCTTTAATAAGTCATCACTCCAGTTAGGAAAACTCACAATTTTATCCTTATAGTCACCTTTTTCAAGTATTAACTCATTAAATTGTGGAGAACTAATTAGAATTTTACTTGATTTATTATAAACCAGCCTAACAATATCATCAAGAACCCTGATAATTGTTTTATTCTTTATGTTTCCTCCTAAGATAGCAGAATCAGGCCAAATATCTAGTACCCATGTAAAAATTGGAGTCTTTCTGAAGAAATTATAAATTAAGGCTGGAATAGCTTGAGTTATCGGAGACACCAGATGAATTATTATGCTATCGTATTTTTTTGTAATTGAAAAATATATTGCCCAAAGAGAGGCACTAAATGCAAATGTAATATAATTCAAAGATAAACCAATATTACTGCCTTTTCTTCCTCTAGGAGTTTGGAATGCTCTGTAAACTTTCGCACCATTTATTCTTTCAAGACGTTTTTTAAATATACTAAATCCTTTATAGTATACACCTTTTGGATAATTTGGAATTCCTGTTAAAACATCCACCTCAAATCCTTTATTAACTAATTCAAAAGCAATATCATTGCTTTTGAAGAATTCTGGGAAGAAATTTTGCGTTACTAAAAGAATTTTTTTCTTACTCATTCCAAACCACCCGTTTAATGTAATCAGTATAGGAGATGATGATGCGCACCACCTTTTCACTCACGTTCGGCTTGCTGTAGTCAGCAACCGGTCTGAAATTTCGTTCCTCGCCTAACGATTGAACCTGCAACTGTACCAGTCCCTGCATCACCCGTTCCGGATTCAGTCCCACCATCATCACCGAAGCTTCTTCCATCGCTTCCGGACGCTCGTGTGCTTCACGAATATTCAATGCCCTGAAATTCAAAATAGAAGATTCTTCAGAAATAGTACCACTGTCCGATAACACAGCGAATGCATTTATTTGCAATTTGTTGTAATCGCTCAATGCCATCGGCTTCATCAACTGCACATTCTTGTGAAAAGTGATTCCCTTCTTTTCTATCATGTTACGTGTGCGAGGATGGGTAGAGACAATCACCGGATAATCATATTTCTCCGCGATCCCGTTCAATATCTCCACCAGGTTGAAGAAGTTCTTCTCAGAAGAGATGTTCTCCTCTCTATGGGCAGACACTACAAAAAACTTACCCTTCTCAAGATTAAGCGTTTCAAGAATATTCGAAGCCTCAATCTTAGGCAGATATTGCATCAATACCTCGTACATGGGACTACCTGTCTTGATGATTCTGTCGGGACGTAATCCTTCCGCTAAAAGGTATTCACGGGCAATATCACTATAAGTGAGGTTGATGTCCGCAGTATGATCTACAATCTTGCGATTGCTCTCTTCCGGTACCCGCTGATCGAAACAACGATTCCCGGCTTCCATATGGAAGATGGGAATATGTCTTTTCTTGGCTGCAATGGCACACAAACAGGAATTGGTATCACCCAATACCAGAAACGCATCCGGTAGTTCCTTTTCCAGTACAGGATCAATATTGATCAGGATCTGCCCGGCAGTCTCTGTGGCGTTTTTACCCGCTGCATTTAGAAAATGATCCGGTTTGCGTAAACCAAGGTCCTCAAAGAAGACTTCGTTCAACTCATAATCATAATTCTGCCCCGTATGCACCAAGACATGCTCAATGGCTTCCGATGCATCCAGCTTTTGCAGTACACACGCCAAACGGATGATCTCCGGACGCGTACCCACTACGGTCAATACTTTTAATTTCTTCATTTATTTATCTTTATCTTCTAAACCGGTAAAAAATAGGTATCAGGCCTCTCCGGATCAAACACTTCGTTCACCCACATCACTGTGACCATGTCAGTCTCACCCAGATTTTCAATGTTGTGCGTATATCCCACAGGAATATCCACCACCTCTAATTTTTCACCCGATACAAAATATTCATGGACCTTATCTTCATCTATCTTCCGGAAACGAATCACTCCTTTTCCACTAACCACCAAAAACTTCTCGTTCTTGGTATGATGCCAGTGCTGCCCTTTCGTGATTCCCGGCTTGGAGATGTTGACAGATACCTGACCCCTGTCGTTGGATTTCAGAAACTCCGTAAAAGAACCTCTCTCATCCACATTCATCTTCAGCGAATAGGAAAACTGGTCCTCGGGAAGATAACTCAGATAGGTTGAATAAAGTTTCTTGGCAAAAGAATCAGACAGATCAGCCACAAGAAGGTTCTTCCTGCTTTCCTTGAAAGAGTAGATCAGATCCACAATTTCTCCCAATGTGATCTTATGCTCTACCGGAACTTTGCAAAACTCACCTGACCTGTTGGGATTGCCCTCCAGTGCAGCTATCAGCTCTTTCACCACATCATCGATATAGACGAGTGTCATATTCACAGTACGGTCGTTCACCTGAATGGGAAGATCATGAGCCACATTGTGACAGAAAGTAGCCACAGCGCTGTTATAATTGGGGCGGCACCATTTGCCAAATACATTTGGGAAACGGTATATCAGCACATTGGATCCTGTCTCACGACCATATTCAAGCAGTAAATCCTCACCTGCCTTCTTGGAAACACCATAAGGATTGTCCAATTCAGCCTGAATAGAAGAGGATATCATCACGGAACAATTGTTTCCATGTTTCTTTAACCTGTCCAACAACAGAGAAGTGAATCCGAAATTACCCGCCATAAATTCACTCTGCTCCTTCGGTCTGTTTACCCCGGCAAGGTGGAATACAAAATCCGCATCCTTGCAATATTCATCCAGTAGAGAGGGATCGGTATCAATGTCATATTCAAAAAAAGTAAGCGCGGGATTTAAATGATACCCTTTGGCTTTGCCTTCTTTGATATTGTTTAGTTCGGCAATCAGATTTTTTCCGATAAACCCTCTTGCTCCTGTAATCAGAATTTTCATCATTACAACAGATTTAAATCCTCTCTTATTTCAGGAAGCTTCAAAAGCAGTTGCTTCATCCCCTCCTTATCCAAACGGAACGTATTGTGCGAATGATAATCCTCCACTTTCGAGATATCTTCCCGGTATACGGAAATAATCTCCCATATCTTCAGAGCGGAACATCTCTTCACGTGTTACCAAGGTCTCGTACAATTTTTCACCATGCCGGGTACCGATTACCTTCACTTCCGTATCGGCATGATACAACTCCTTCAATGATTCTGCCAACACGGTCAAAGTTGCAGCCGGTGCTTTCTGTACAAAAAGATCGCCCTGGTTGCCATGCTCAAAAGCATAGAGCACCAGATCCACCGCATCATCCAATGTCATCATATAACGTGTCATATTAGGATCCGTAATTGTGATCGATTTCCCTGCTTTAATCTGTTCCACCCAAAGCGGAATCACCGAGCCGCGACTCGCCATCACATTCCCGTAACGGGTACAACATATGGTCGTTGTGGCATCATTCTCTAAAGAACGTGCTTTTGCGATCGCCACCTTCTCCATCATCGCCTTACTGATACCCATCGCATTGATCGGATAGGCAGCCTTGTCGGTACTCAGCACCACCACGTTTTTCACTCCATGCTCAACTGCTGAATCCAGTACGTTTTCTGTTCCTATTACGTTTGTTCGTACCGCCTGCATCGGGAAAAACTCACATGATGGCACCTGCTTCAATGCAGCCGCATGAAACACATAATCCACCCCACGCATGGCAGTATCCACTGATCGTTTGTCACGTACATCACCTATGTAGAACTTCACTTTCGGGTTCTGTAAACGATGGCGCATATCATCCTGTTTCTTCTCATCACGACTAAAGATGCGGATTTCTTTAATATCTGTATCTAAAAAACGCTTCAATACAGCGTTACCAAACGAACCGGTACCTCCGGTAATTAATAGTATCCTGTTTGTAAATAGCGACATCTAAAATCAATTTTTAATGTTATAATCTATATGATTGTTATTCTAAAGTAATGAATCGTACAAATCAATGTACTCCTGGTAGCGATCCTCTTTCTTGTATAACCTGTGTGCTCGATTTACACAAGCATCGGAATAATATTGTTTACCTTTATTTTTAACCATTTCGAAAGCATCAATAAGTTTACCAATGTTTCCCTGTTCAACCACTATTCCTGTGAACTCATCAATTGCTTCAGGACTGCCACCAGTCTTGTAAGTTATCACCGGTGTACCGCACGCCAAAGACTCAAGGTTTGTCGTAGGAAAATTATCTTCGTAAGTAGGGTTCACATAGACATCACACGAAGCATACAGCTCTGCTAGCTCTTCTACACTCTCAGTTCTTTCAATACCCAAAATGTTATCAGGAAGCTGCTCAATCTGTTTCCTAGAAAGTCCTACCAGTACTATCTGATAATCACTGTTCAGATGCTTACTCAATTCAATAAAATCTTTCAAACCCTTGCGTGGGCTCCAAACACTTGCTACTCCCAACAATATGAATTTGTTTTCCAAACTATGTTTGGTACGGAAATCACTAGAAAAAGAAGGATTAAATACATCGGTATTAATCCCATTATGAATAAGCTTGATAGGAAACCCCTGGAGATGTGATTCCTTCAATATACCGGACAACCAGTTGGATACAGGCACCAACGTTAATTTGGGTAATGAAGTAAACAGTTCTTTTTTGAGATGAAAATTCTTTTCTGAACGATCAACCAACCAACTGGCAGGATAACTTGTTTTTTGGGGACAATTGTAACACTTTTTTTTCCATTTCTCACAGCCTACGAATGTGAAATAGGAGCAATGACCTGTAATTGGCCAACAGTCGTGGAAAGTCCATACAACAGGAATGTTTGTATTTCGAAGATAATTGAAAAGTATCTCTATGTTGATATAGTAACCGTGAATATTGTGTAGGTGGATGATATCAGGTGAGATTTCTTTTATTTTCCCTATTAACTCTTTGGTAGCAGATCTTGAACCCAAACCATGCTTATCAAACAATCTTGTTTGAAGCCCATGCATTTTGATATCCCAATCGTTGCCAATCTTTATTAATTTAGATTGACTAGGTCTGTCATTTCTACCGTATGCAATGTAGCTCTTCAAGCCTGCAGCAATTGCTGCTTGACCAATTTCTTCAGCAATGCGACCAGTAGATCCGGAGTTGACAACAGAGTTAATTTGAAGAAGTTTATTCATATCAAATTAAGAGCGACTTCAGTAATTGAATCTGATAATGAGGATTATACTTTTCATCAATCACTTTATAACATTCATTACTAATAGTATCATCGTTGGTTGGGTGCAATTCAAGCCATTTATTTATTTTAAATGCAAGGTCATTAATATTTTTCTCCTCAAAAAAATCACCTGTGACATCCGGAGCTATTACTTCAAACTCCGGCATTTGATTTTTAAAATTATCATGTGTAATTAAAGGACAACCATATGTCAATGAGTGAATAGCTGTTAGACCAACATTGCCTGGAGAAACACAGAGATTTGAATTGTAAAAAATCGCACCGAGTTCATTCTCATCATAGGAAGGACCATAAATCCAGACATTATCTGATAGTTTATTTATATTTATCATTTCAACAATATCAGTATCTTCACTCTCTTTCCCTACAATAACCAAATTTAGTGACTTCTTAAATTTGTTATTTAAAATAATCATGGATTCAATAAGCATATCCAATCGTTTCACTTTCTGAATACGCCCGACATAACATAAAACCGGATTATCATTACCGAAATATTTTTTGAAAATATTCGACACCTTTAGAGATTTTCTCACTTCAACCTGCGTATCATAATTCAATGAATTGTAGATGCAATGCAATTTTTCCTTTTTGAATCCCTCTTCAATCATCAGTTTTCGAGCATAATCACCATAAAGAAGTATGTGATTAGCCAATCCAAAATAAAGTTTTTTGGCAAATTTCTTTATTCTTGATTCATCACCATACCATCCGTGTGTCCATAAATATGTTTTCTTAAACGAGACTCTAGCAAACAAAAGTATGATCCATGTAGACAAACAATGTGGTTCACCTGTAATAATATAATGTTTGTAACCAGAGAAAACAGTTTTAATAGCTCCTTTCTGCCAATAAACATTCCCTAATAAATAAATATTCTTCAGCTCACCTTTAAACCCTGATAATTCAGAATAATTCATTTTTTTCATAGGTGATTTAACACTATCACCTATAAAAAAATCACTTTTGATTTCTTTGTCGATAAGTTTGTATATTGGAGCCCTATAGTGTGCTGCCAAATTGAAAATACAACAAACTCTATTCATTTCACCCAATTTTCAAATACGCGATGCCTTCCAACATATTCTTGTCAAACACATTCCTTCCATCAAATAGTACAGGATTTGGTTTCATAGACCTCTTTATCACCTCCCAGTTTGGCAAGCGAAACTCTTTCCATTCGGTAACATGAAAAATGGCTTCAGCACAATATCTTTTTTGCTTCTTCCATCGCAATTGGATCGTAAACTGTCACCTCACATCCATTGTCTAACAAACTATTTATAAGAACCAAAGAAGGAGCTTCACGCATATCGTCTGTCTCCGGTTTAAAAGACAATCCCCATATCGCAACTTTTTTCCCTTCTATATCTCCTGAAAAATATCTATTGAACTTCTCAAATAGAATATTTTTCTGCTTTTCGTTCACCTGTTCTACAGCTTTCAAAACCTGCATATCGTAACCATTCTTCTCTGCAGTATGAATTAAAGCTTTTACATCTTTCGGAAAACAACTTCCCCCATATCCTGTTCCCGGATATAAGAATTTATTTCCGATACGTGAATCACTTCCGATACCCTTTCTGACCATGTTGACATCAGCTCCCATTAATTCACACAAATTGGCAATATCATTCATGAAACTAATACGGGTAGCAAGCATCGCGTTTGAAGCATACTTTGTCATTTCTGATGATGGTATATCCATAAAGATAACACGGAAGTTGTTCAACATCATCGGACGATAGATATTGGTCATCAACTCTTTTGCCCTTTCTGAGTCGACTCCCACAACCACCCTATCCGGCTTCATAAAATCATCAATGGCATCGCCCTCTTTTAGAAACTCAGGATTCGATGCCACATCAAATTCAATGTCTTTGTTTCGATTATCGAGTTCAATTTGTATTGAATGCCTTACCCGCTCGGCTGTACCAACCGGTACTGTACTCTTTATAACCACAAGCGTGTATTTGTTCATGTTCTGCCCGATGGTTTTCGCAACATCCAGAACATAACGCATATCAGCTGAACCATTTTCCCCTGGGGGGGTGCCTACAGCAATGAAAACCACATCTACATTATCCAATACACTCTCTAAGCTAGTAGAAAAGCTCAAACGATTTGATTCCATATTTCTGAGGACCATTCTCTCGAGACCCGGTTCGTAAATTGGAATAATTCCTTTTTTAAGATTCTCAACTTTTTGTTCATTCACATCAACGCAAACGACATTCAAACCAAGCTCAGAAAAACATGTTCCACTTACCAGTCCCACATAACCGGTTCCTACTATTGCGATATTCATTATTAAAAAAATTCTTTTATAAATTGACATTATTTTGGATAACCATTCATATTATTTTCAAAGAAAAACATATACCAAAGACGAGCATTTTCATTCGAAGTAATGTAAGATAAATAGAAAATTCCTAAGGATTTGAATTATTAAGCCAAAAACATATAAGCATAAGTCATATAATCCATACTTTCTTTAATCCAAATTCTCATCGTATGCTTTGTCAAAAAGTGTTCTTTTTTTTCTCATATTACACAAAAAATAAGTTTTTATGCTTAACCTTGTGTCCACGCTAAGTTATACATCCCTCACTAAATTTTATTGATTAGTTCAATTATTCTAGATGTTTGAATTATATTATTTTTATGACCAAGAATCCACTTCTGGGCCTCTAAACCTTTTCTCGAAAGTTCTTCATAATCTTTTGACAAAATAATACTCAATAGACGCGTATAACCTTCAACCGTTTCTTCTTCAAATAAGTAAACGTAATCGTAGTAATCTTTAGGCATTCCGGGAAGCCTTGTTGTCAACAATGGAGTACCTGACACCATATATTCCATATTTTTGGATGGAAAGGAATACTTAGTAAATTCTTCATGAGTAGGTCTTGGATTCACTAATAGTGTTGATTCCATTTCTTTTTCTACAACCTCTTCATTGGGTCTTAATCCATAGAATTCAATTCGTGAATCCAATTTTTGATAATATTGCATTTCCTTCGCCATAGTGCCATGTCCATATATTATAAGTCGCAAATCATCTCCCTTTAAATCACGAAAAGCATCGATTAGCAACTTAATTCCATATCTTTCGTGTAACCCACCAGCATAAAGTATATTACGCACACCAAAATTATGTCTTTTTGATTTACTATCAATATAATCCTTCATCTTAATATCAACCAATCCTTCCATTACAATATATTCGTGATGTTTGGAATTAATGCGTTCATTCATTGCCTCTGTCAGAAAAACATAAGCACTAAATTTTGATAGTACAAAAAAATTCACAAATGCAATTATTTTGCCTAGTATTCCTTTATTTACACCACCCACCATTAATCCGGGCATATCCGTCATTATCCCGACTACTTTTTGACCAAGAAATTTACAAAATAAAGCTCCTATACAAGTTGAAATATTAAGAGAATCACATATTATTACTTTCTTTTTTGTTCTATATCTTAACGACCATTTATAGGCATAAAAAAAAGTTCCAAAAATCAGCCATATATGCCTTAATATTGGGATGTTTATTACTTTCAGATAATGAAAATTTATATTATCCTCTGTAATATCTGGTATATTTATAAAATTACTTTTTGTCCCATTAATAGGAATGGAGGAACAAGTATCAATTGATGCACCATTCGCCACAAGACCTTGAACAATCAGTCTATGGAATTTCTGGACAGTAACCCCATTGAGACATGTTTTAAACCTATTGTCAATATCGTCAATTGTGCTTTTAGCGCAGAGAGTTGAAATATATAGTATTTTCATTTAATTGAATTGACAAAATGTAGGTATAGTGGGAAATATGAGATGAAAGAATATAGATAGCATATTTATCTACCAATAGCATGCATTTTCAACGACATCGGCAGACTTTGGTCTTTCAGAACTTGCGGGCTTTATCCAATATTCATTAAATAAGTCAGGATAATAACCATTTCTGCACATTTTCTGAACGGGATACTCCCAACGCTTCCCCTTTATGCCAAACAAGATTTGAGTTACACCACCAAGATGAACCGCTTGCTTCCCTTGTCTTTTTATGTATGCAGCTAAGTTGAATCCATAAGCTCCACAAGCAAGTATAGCGACATCATAATCTATCTTGTCAATTTCGTCCTCCATATATTTGAGTGCATCAAACCAGTCTTTAAAATCAGAACTACCCCCCAAAGATTGTACTGCCTTGAATGTCTTTAATTCAAATTTAGGGAGTATATCCTTATTGCCGAATAATTTCTCTCTATTTTTGTACTGTTTCTCTATAGTGTCCGTGAATGGATGCACAACAAGTACTTTTTTGTCACTTAAAATCTTTGTCCATGGGCGACTTGAGAAAAATGGTTCCATGTTAAACAACTGAACTTTTTGGGCACACTTCAATTCTTCGGATAGCAATGCCTCAGTAGGAAGCCAGCTACCAAGAACATCCACCTGCTTGGCATCTTCGATGGATAGTTTGGCAAATTTTTCAGCTGTCTCATGTGAAACTGGCCACACTCCAGACCAATCACGAAGCTGTTCTAATGTGTTTTCATTCCACCACCATTCCTGTCCTTTTCCTTGAATGTATTTCCAAGTATTCTTCTTCCCTCTCTTAACATATAAATAATTGGAAATAATATCGTTCGATAAATCTACATCTTGTTCGCACTCAAGCAAGGGTAAAGAATAAGATTGAAAGAGTTTAGGGTAAATCTTACGTCTGAGGACTTTAAGAATTAGATGAGGAATTGTGTCGTATATTTTCATTCTAGTTCAATTTTATTATATGGCATCAATTATTTCCTTCCAATAACGTTCAGGACTATAATCTGCTGGTATTCTGTATTGTTCTATGAGCTCTGAAGGCACATTAACTTCAGGTATTTCATTAGTAAAGATACTCCGTAGCATTGTGCCTAAATCATTAAGTTTCTCTATCTGATAATATGGGACTCCAAACAGTTCGAATTGTTGATAATTCAACCACTTACCAGTTATACAACGATTTCCGCAATACAATTCCTCTATCTGGAAGGCATTGCCCGAATCAGCATGCTGTATATTAATAAACAAATCAGAAAGCAAATGAAGGCAAGCCACTTGCTCATTTGTCATGTATGATTTGATAAAAAATGCCTTTAGCCCTTTGGCATCACACAGCTGTTCGATTCTAGAAATATACTCCTCATTGTTTGGATAAGTCATTGGGAAAATAAGAAGAAAATCTTCAGGCAAGCAACCCCTTACCGAATCAACCGAATTTATGATATGTTCGTGCAACATAACAGGGTAAGCATTGTATCCGCAGATAATATTGCAAGAAGAATGAGGAATGCTCAATTTGTTCTCCATATCTTCTCTTGATAACACTTTCTTCACCTTCTCAATCTCCGCAACCCCTTGGATGAAAGGTTTAAGCCCTTTATATTTCTCTAGAGGCACATGAAATTTATTCAACATTACTAACGAACAATTCGAGTTTTCTATTCCGCACACATAGTCGGTAGTATCGAAGGCGCGATGCAATTGTTTATCTAATTCACACCTGTTTATTATGTCATTCGTTCCCCATGGATACAACATAGATTTACAGCCATAGCTGTGAGCAATATCAACAAGTTTATCAACAAAAGATGGAAGGCTGAAAACTATCATCAAATCATATTCCTTATTTGCAAATACCTTCTTAACAAGCGATATGGCTCTCCGTTTAGACACAATACTTCTTAGTTTCGGTATTTTCAAGATCACTTTATCAGCAAGCCCCTTCTCTATTCCATAATATTCAGATACTTTGTAATCTTGCGGATTATATTGTTGGAAATAGCCTATATTACACAAACCCACTTGATAAGAACTTGGGTCTAAACGCGAGAACGTTTTAAGTAAGAGTCCTATTAAACCAATTGAATCTCCCCTTTTCGAGCATGTGGAAATTATTAAAATATTTTTCATTATTACTCTCCAATTAAAATATAATAACGTTAATTAGTTGAAATATCGGTAGTTGTAGACGTATTTCAAGCAATGGACTTGAATTTTTAGTTTTGCTAAAGATTAATCTTAATCTGATTGTATATGTATCAAGACAAGTACGTTTTCGCTCAGTAGGTCTCGTTTCTAAATCGAAGTAAATTCAATCGCATTGTTGTCAAATACAATGGAGACAAATACGTGAAGCATTTCACTTGTTGGAATCAACTGCTTTCTCTAATGTTCGGGCAATTGTCAAATCGTGAACGTCTTAGAGATTTGATTGTTGCATTTCATGCTCATCACTTCAAATCACATCATTTGAGCTGGGATAATAATAATTCAAAATCATCTCTATCCAGAGTGGCAAGAACTTTTATACGATGTTCGGCGAATGGTTACCATTAACCGCCTTTCTCGTAAGGTAAGCAAAGAACATAGGTAGGTAAAAAAAGATTGTCGAATTCTGTATGAAATAAAAGACAGGATTGAAAATACCTATAAAAACATAAATAGCAAACAAAGGAAAGAGAGGATAGTCTTTCCAAATTGGCTTCATTGATTTGTATATAAAGGAAAATAATACTATTGAGAACACCCCATACCTTGCCAAATCATCAATCCATTGCGAATGATTACCTATTGTCACATAAAGAAACTTATCAAAATCATTCATTTTATAGTTTATACCCAATAATGGATTCTCTAAAAAAGTTTTCCACGAATTGCCGGCCAAGTCATTACGAGCTCCCATAGTTGTACCCTGCATTAATTCCCCTGAAATCAAACTATGGATTTCTTCAAACCGCATCTGCAGCACACCATTATCACCTGCTAATTGTAAGAGAGGGGGGACCACAACGTCGTACAATACGACAAAGGACACATAGAAAGTAATCAGAATAACTAAAGTCTTTAATATCCAATTCTGCCTTCCATACATCAAGGACAGAAACAATCCCATAATCAATGACAACAGAGTTGTCATATACAAAGACCTAATTATTATATAAGAGAAAAAAATAATAATCAGCAATAAACAACATACAACTATTCCCCTTTTTTTAAAGCTGAGGTAGGTCTGATTGTGAATGACAATATAAAATAACATCATCGTTGTCATCGATATCGCATACAGCAAATGAAATACATTTGCCAAAGCAGAATTTTCCTCAAAAAAATCGCCTATATTACGAAGTCCATTAAGGCCCCATAAATTGTTGTTAACAGTTTGATACAGGAAGTAGGCGTTAAATAGAAGAATCAATACAAAAAAAATCACAACAAAACGCATCTTCTTAGTAGAAGTCTTCCTATACAAGTCAAACATAAGTATAGGAGAGCACACCTCTGCAAATGCGATAGTTCGGTTAATGCCAGAAGATAATCCCACCCCCATAGCTGATGTAAAGAAATAGAACAGCAGAAAGATGAAAAAGAGTGAATATTTTCTACTTTTCAACGATTTGGACAACTTCTGACTATCCAAAACCACAACACTAAAAAGCCACACAAACCACAATCCATGGGGAAGAACTTTGCCAAAATCATGCAAATAGAAGTGAGTAACAGAATAAAGAACATACAAAACAAGAGGAATCCATTTCCCCTCGTAACGTTTCTCAAGCAATGTCGGTGTCGATTGTGAATAGCTATTTGAAGTCATTAACACTTACGTTTTTTTAAGATAACTCATCGCGATCTCTTTAAGTTGGAGGTATTCGTCTCGTTTAAACAACTCACATAAATAAACTGCAAGCATCACTCCTAAAACAATCTGCAGTGGAAGTATTATAAATTGAGACCACGAGAGAAATGAAATCGCATATACGGGGATAGCCATAATCAACGCCAATATAAAAGAAGGTGCAACATCTTTCAACTGCATCCACCATGTGTAATAATGCTTCTTGCCAGAATAATATGCATTTAAAATCAATGATATCCAACTTATTGCCACACTACCTATGAGCATCCAGTAAATGCCGCAGAATATGCCTAACAGTATTGGGCCGATTGACAATATGTTCTTCACAATCTGTAAAATCAAGTTCAAATCGCTACGCCCCTGAATTAACAACATATTAATGTTGAGCAAATGCATCGGATAGATAACAAAGGAAAGGCATAATATCTGCATCATAGGCACGCACTCCATCCACTGCTCACCTACCAGCACGTAAATCAGTGATTCCGCACAGGCCGCCATACCTAATAGAATGAAACATGAGATGAGCATCGTTATTTTGATAATAAGTTTGTATGCGTTTATCAATCGGTTATCTTCATTTTGAATTTCACTCAATACTGGCAGGCTTACCTTAGAAATGACATCGCCTATAATCGAAGAACTAAGGTTGACGTATTGATGTGCCCGTGTATATTGCCCCAATGTAGCAGGAGAGTAAATTCTACCAACGACAGCTTGATACAACTGGTTCGATAATGATGATATGATTTGCGAAATAAGCAACTTCGAACTAAAGTCAAACAAATCCTTGAACCGATTCCAGGAGAACATAAGCCGCGGATACCACTTATTAAAGAACCATAGCAGGATTGTTGTCATTATCCTATTGGACAACTGTTGGAAAACCAATGCCCAAACACCATAACCCAAGACTGCCAACAGAATTCCTACCGTCCCACTCAGGACATTCGAGATAATCGATATCTTTGTTTGAGTCTTAAAATCCAAGCATTTAGTAAGACGAGCCTGTTGGGTAATGGACAGTGCATTGACAATCAAAATAGCCGACATCACGCGAGTGTAGGGAGTCAGCTCGGGTCTTCTAAAAAAATCAGATATCAGTGGAGCACATAGAAAAAGCGTCAGTGATAAGACTACACTTAAAACGATATTTGTATAGAATACGGTACAATAGTCAACATCATCAACTTTATCCTTACGGATTAAAGCCGTCGACAGCCCTCCATCCAGAATAGTGTTGAAGATAGAAGTAAAAATCAACACTATACCTATCAGACCATACTCCTCTGGGGAAAGTAGTCTAGCTAAGACAATTCCTATTATAAAACTTATTCCATAATAGGCAAACTTGTCGATAGTGTTCCAGATTGCACCTTTAGTTGCTTTATCTTTTAGCGAAGATTCAGCCATTATTCATTCAGATATGTATCAAAATTTTTTTGATTTTGTCAACAGACATCCTTTCCTCAAAGGGATAAACAGATTGTTCGTGAAGCAAAATATCGTCTAACCCCCACTTCATTTTTATAAAATGAGCCGGCACCCCCCCCCAGACAGAATAAGCAGGTACAGAATTAGTTACAACGCTTCCAGCGGCAATGATTGAACCACGTCCTATATGCACTCCTTGCAACAATGTCACATTTGCACCAATCCACACATCTTCATCAACGACAACATCCTGACTGAATTGATGGTTGACATCCAGAGCAGACTTGACAGCATCAGTGACATTTATCAGTGGCATTCCCACAACAGGCATATGATTACCACAGAACACATGTAACCCGACAGACGAAAAAGACCATTTTTTCATAATAAATTTCCCTCGTTCGCCATTCATTATTATTGCATTGCGAGGAATACTTGTTCTCTCTTCCATATATAGATGCTCAGGCGAAACAACGTCGGCGTCATAAGATATATATGCAGTAGGATGAACATTTGGATAGTTCGGGGCAGCTTCTTTCTGAATCTTCAGCATCACCTTGTTTAAAAAGCGAAAAAATTTCTTTCTCATATATTACAGCACCTTTATCATTTTCAAATACTCCGGCCACTCGCCCATATCGCGCCAGGCGTATTCGCTGACGGGGAAGCAGCCTACTCTGCCGCCACGGGACTTGATCTTCTCCATCAGGTGGGTGATGTGGAACAACTTGCCTTCGGGGATTTCATTGATGCACTTGGGGTTGAGGATATAGACACCGGTGTTAATCTGATAGGTAAGTTCGGGCTTCTCCAGCAGTCCAGTCATCAAGCCGTTTTCACCGGTTTCTAAAACACCGTAAGGTATCTTGAAGCTCTTAACGGTAGTGACGATAGTGAGGTCGTTCTTGTTCTCTACGTGGTAGTCGTACACGTCGCGGAAGTCCTGGTCGATGAGGCTGTCGCAGTTGCTGACGAAGAAAGGGGTTTCGATTTTGCCCTTGAGCAATGATATGCTGCCAATGGTTCCCAGCGGCTTGTCTTCCTGAAAGTAGGTGATGTCGTACTTATGGTCTAGGTTATCCATATAGTACTTAAGAATATCTACCTTAAAGTTGACGGATATATAGTACTTATGGCAACCAATGAGCTCGAACTGGTCAATTATCGCTTCGAGGATGGTCTTGTCACCGATAGGCACCATCGGTTTGGGGATGACGTTGGTAAGTGGTCTGAGGCGAGTGCCCTTGCCGCCAGCCATGATAACCACGGGGAGGTCGATTGGCTTGCGGGAGGCGTTCTCCGACTCATCGAAGATATCCTTCCAGAATATGACATCCTTCACGTTCCCTTCTGCATTGATGATAGGCATAAACTCAATACGCTTCTTGCGCATCAGTTCCTTAATGGTATCCATGTCATCGTCTTCCTTCGCGATGGTGATGTTGACTTCGCGGAGTATACTCTCAATAGACGTATTAAAATCTACGCCCTTGATGATAGCCCTCTGCACGTCACCAATGCTGAACATCGACTCAAATTTACCGTCCTTAGCAACAATAAGTAGCTTATGTTGCGCTGCGTCCATTTGCTTCAAGGCAGAAAGAACAGTCGCAGAGGACTCAATAATGAGTCGAGAAAATTTTTCATTCATATCTCTCAATATCCTAATAGTTTAATCCTATTTGTCCCATAAACCCATGGTTACTTATCTTTCCACTGGGCCACGACGGTGTCGTAGATCTGCTGCTTGAAGTGAAGGAGCAGGTCTGTGTCTTCGCCGGTTGTGGCACCACATCCTAATGTCTCATCATCAGGGTGAACAGCAATTATCAATACCTTATTATTATTCATTAAAATTAAATTACCGGATTAATATCTGTATTTCAATAAATAACTTCTGTATTTTAATCTCATTTCGGAATTATTCTCTTCCCATTGTCTTACAATAACATCATAAACATATTGATTGTGAATTTTTTTTCCAATATAAAAAGGCAACCTAGTTTTAGAGAAGTTTGTTTTAAATTTCAACAACTTATCGTCGGCATCAGAAGAAATTCCACCGCCAAAGTGAAATATTTCTGCACCAATTTCTTTTGCATATTTAACAGCTTCGTCCAATAAATAATTATTAACCGTGTTGTTGGCTAGTTCAGATCTTCCAGAAAGATGATAGTGAAAAAATTTGCCGTAGTGAAAAAATATTGATGAACAAACCACATCATCATTACTATTAAATACATTAAAAAGAAATACGTTTGTTTTTAATAATGAGAATGTATTAAAAAAAAAGTCTTTCTTGAAATAATAGTATTCATCGGCTTTTACCAATTTCATACTATGATTATATATCTCAATGAAAGTATCAATTTGGGAACTGTCCGGATTTGATATTATCTCTATTCTTGAACCATCCTTTTGAGCTTTACGAATCATATTTCTATTCTTTGAGGAATATTCATTTTTCCAGATAGATTCATAATCTTGGGTCAAATCCAAAGCAACGGTTTCCCTGTCAAAAATAATATCATAATGCCAATCTCCTAAACTGTGATTTTTCAGAATAGGATGGAATCTTGTGAATTCAGCTACGATGTTGTTATCCTTACAGAATTGATTAAAAGTATGCCAGAAATCCTTTAAGAATGATGTGTCATCCGTAGAAGAAAGCATTCCATTATACCCATAAGCTCCCTGAATATCGTAATACTCATCATCTAATGAGTATCCCAATCGATTAATAGAATTCTTCAAGAAAGGATAAAGAACGATATCCCCTTCTTTTTCAAAAATGAAACAGTTTGCTTCTCCATCGCCATGCTTTTCATAAAGCGAGTAGTATTCTGGAGTAAAGTAAACATCTTGTTTATCTAAAGGAAGTTTATTTAAGTATTCATTCCATTCTACTTTATTGTATAAAGTAAATATCTTAGAATCTACCATTTATCTCACTTTTTAAAACAAAAAACAAGGTTTTTTATCTCATTTTTATTCGTTTCGTTTGCATTTTTTAATATGCTTTCAATAATTGCAGGTGATAAATGTAATTTATTCACATTAAAAAAATGATAAATCATATATTTTTACTGATAGATTAATAGAAATATGCAAAATGTTTGTCAAAAGATTTGTTACTAAATACCGACTGATGAACTCAAAAATAAAATACCACACCACCCCACGAATAACCTAATCCTTGCGCAATTGAGAGAACTTTATAGCCATCTTTTATAGAACCATCTTTTATTGCTTCTTTAATTGCAATTGGTATGGTTGAAGAAACTGTATTTCCAACATTTTCAAAATAGCAATAATACTTGTCCTGAGGGATTTTTAGCTTTTTCCTTTGGAATGATGATATGTATTGGTTTGGCTGATGATAAACATGAAGATCAATATCATCCATTGACATTTTGTTCTTTTGGACTGTATTGGAGGCTAATAAAGGAATAACATCTAAAGTGTAGTTAAATATTTCTGAACCGTTCATGTATAGATAATCAGATGATTTTGGATTGCCAAAATCATCTGATTTTAGGTCATTTAAGGGCAACCTCTGTCGAGCTCCTCCTGTTTTAACAATTAAGTTATTGGCTCCTTTCCCATCAGTACCAAAGGAAAAATTTCCAATTTCTGCAATGCCCTCCTTTCCAATAAGGGTCGCTGCTGCTCCATCTCCAAAAATAGTACGGTTCCCTTTATCTCTTGGATGTAAATATTTTGAATATGTTTCTGAGGTTACCAGTAAAATTTTATTGGCCATTTCTCCAAGAAGCAAACCTTTTGCTAAAGAAAGGCCATATATCCATCCCGAACACCCCTGGTTGACATCTATTGCGCCAATTGATGTTGATAAACCTAACCTGTCTTGTATAATACATGCTGTTGTTGGAAGAATGTAATCAGCACTTTGAGTACAAAATATCAAATAATCAATACTGCTTCTATCGATTGAATATTCTGTGAATAATTTTTCGGCAGCCATAACAGCCATATCTGCTGCTGTTTCTTTTTCTCCTGCAACTCGGCGCTCTTTAATGCCAATTTTGGAAACTATCTTTTCTTCTGTCCATTCTGGAAATTGTTCAACAATTTCTTTATTTGTTAAAATGGTATCAGGTAAATGATAGGAAATTCCTTGAATAAATGCTTTCATAACTTTATAATAATGTGTAACCTCCATCGATTTTTAAATCAGCACCGGTGACCCATGATGAAGCATCCGATAAAAAATAAATTACTGCATAAGCTACATCTTCCGGTTGTCCAAATCTTTTTAATGGAAAATACTTTTGTTTTTCTTCTAATTCTTCTTTTGTTAATACTGAATTAGTTTCAAATAAGTTTGTATTAATAATTCCCGGGCAAACACTATTTACTCTTATATTACTCTTCGATAGATCTAGGGCAGCTCCTTTTGCAAAACCAGAAATTGCACCTTTTGAAGCAGCATACATTCCTTCTCCATAATGGACGCAATAATTTCCAGAAAGAGAAGATGTAAAAACAATTGATCCATTTTTTCTTATTTTCCCATTCTTTATCAATAATTGAGTTAGTAGAATCGGAGCTACCGTGTTTGTAGATAAGATATTTTCCAGGATTGATTGTTTGATGTGCTTAACTAAAACTACCTGGGTAATGCCAGCATTATTCGAAAATCCATCAATTTGAGGAATTTCTTGAACAATGGTTTCAATATCTTCATATTTTGTCATATCGGCAACTATTTTTAAGTGATTTTCACCTTCCAGCTGCCGATATGTCTCTTCCAATCTTTCTTCATTTCTCCCGGTAATTATTAAACTTGCCCCCATTTTTGAACTTTCAACAGCAATACTTTTACCTATTCCTGAAGAAGCACCGGTAACAAGGATTGTTTTATTTTTAAGAGAAAAGGGATTGTTCATGCTTATTTTGAATTTACAAAATTAAATAAATCTTCAATTGTTTTACATGCACGCAGATCGGCACCAGTAATCCTTTTCCCCATTTTTTCATCAACCATCGAAATAAGGGACAATGCAATTAAAGAGTCATACTCATCTAAATTTTTAAATTCGGTTTCGGGAGTGAAAAGTTCTTTAGAAGTATCTTCAAACTCCTCAGAAAAACTTTGTACAAATTCATTAAGTTCCATAATCAAACTGTTTTAAAATTAATAATTAAATTTTTATACATAGGAATATCAGCCAACGCAACAATTTCCTTTTGAGGGTACATTCGTTTCACAATTTTTTGTAGTGTATCATCAGGGCCTGATTCATAATATGATTTAACACCTATTGTGTTCATTGTGTTCACCATCGAAGTCCATTGTACCGAGTGGGTGATGTGTTTTATCAGGTTTGTTTTAATGGTTTCCACATCGGTATGAGACTTGCCGTCAACACACTGTACAATCGGAAATTTTGGCTTGTTAAATTTCGTTTGTTGAATTAATTTTCCAAGTTCTATACCTGCTTCTTCCATAAAGGGAGAATGAAAAGATCCACTAATACTTAATGGAACCGCTCTTTTTGCTCCTTCTGCTTTAAGGGTTTTACAAGCTATTCGTATACCTTTTTTTGAACCTGTAATTACAACTTGACCGGGGCCATTGTGGTTCGCAAAATATATTGGTTCTCCAGACTCATCTGATATTTCCTGTATCCTTTTGCCTATATATTCATCAGGGAATCCAATTACAGCACCCATGGCTGTTTCATGAGCCTCACATACTTTCTGTGAAATAAGTGCCCGATTTAAAACTAGATTTAATCCGTCTTCAAAAGATATTGTACCATTGATAACTAAAGCGGAAAACTCACCTAATGAATGCCCTGCCACTACATCAGGGATAATTTCATTCTGAGTTAATGCTAAGATTGTTGAATAAAGAAATACAGCAGGCTGAGTATTTTTAGTTTCTAACTCATGTTTCGCACTTCCCTCAAACCATTGACAAAGAAATAGAAGGGAAATGCATTATTATCTATATCTCTGTACTATAACATTTTATATTTTACAA
>JALHIE010000048.1 GCA_022840285.1 Porphyromonadaceae bacterium | reverse complement strand
TCTACGTCTTTAAACAAAATGGCACGGCTGTTCTTCAGCGCTTTTTCCGCCATTTCTTTTCGCGGCAGGTTGGCCAACTGGATATCGAGTTCCCTGTTTATTTCCTTAACTACCTTTTTGTTGTCCGACAAGAGGACGACCTCGCTGTCCGGCCCGTGTTCTGCCTGGGAAAGCAGGTCGGCGGCAACGAACGACGGACGGCAGGTTTCATCCGCCACCACAAGGAGTTCGCTGGGCCCGGCAGGCATGTCGATAGCGGTACCGTAATACTGGGCGGCGTGTTTTGCCGTCATCACGTACTGGTTACCGGGGCCGAATATTTTCTCTACTTTCGGAACGGATTTCGTGCCGAACGACATGGCCCCGATAGCCTGGATACCTCCGACCGCAAATATGCGGGTTACCCCCGCAAGGTTCGCCGCATAAAGAATGGCGGGGTGGATAGCGCCTTCCTTGCCGGGAGGCGAACAAAGCACGATCTCTTTACAACCGGCTATCTTTGCAGGAATAGCCAGCATCAGTACCGTGGAAAAAAGCGGGGCCGTTCCTCCGGGGACATAAATCCCCACCTTCTCGATGGGCCGTGCTTCACGCCAGCACACCACACCGGGAGAGGTTTCCACTTTTACAATTTCCTCTTTCTGCGAAAGGTGGAATTTCTCGATGTTGCTTTTTGCAAGGGCGATGGCTTGCTTCAACCGTTCCGAAACCTGTTGCGACGCCGCCTCAATTGTCTCGGGACCAACCGTGAAGTCATCCGCCGAAAACCCGTCAAACTGCCGGGCATATCTCAACACCGCCTTATCGCCTTTTTTACGGATATCGTAAAAAACCTTCTCCACTAACTCCATCAGCCTGGCTTGCTTGATGGCGGACCGTTCTGCCAATTGCGGCCATTTCCTTTCGGCCGGGTTGTTTAATGTTTTCACTTTTAGAGTATCATTTTCTCAATATTCATCACTAAGATTCCCTGGGCATTCACGTCTTTCAACGCATCAATCACATCCCAAAACTGGTCTTCCTGTACTACGGAGTGCACGCTGCTCCATCCCTCTTCGGCAAGCGGAAGGATACTGGGCGATTTCATACCCGGAAGGATGGAACAAATTTTTGGAATCGACGAATTCGGTGCGTTCATTACAATGTACTTGCTGCCCATGCCTTTTTTATATGCCCGTATACGGAAAAGAAACCTTTCCAGTAACTCTTGTTTGACTTCGTTGAGGTTCTTGTTGGCAATCAGTACCGCCTCACTCTTTATGATGGCCTCAACTTCTTTCAGGCCGTTCATAATAAGGGTACTGCCCGTACTTACAATATCAAAAATCCCATCGGCCAGCCCAATTCCGGTGGCAATTTCAACACTCCCCCCCAATTCTTCGATCTTCACATCAATGCCTTTAACGCCAAAGTACTTTTTGAGAATTTTCGGGTAGCTGGTAGCAATGCGTTTCCCGTGAAAATAATCCAGGTTGGTGTACACTTCGTCCTTGGGAATAGCGAGCGAAAGCCGGCAGTTGCCGAATCCCAGCTTTTCAATTTCATCCACGTCTTTTTCTTTTTCCCACACTTCATTTTCTCCCAGGATACCGATGTCTGCAACGCCATTTTCAACGTATTGAGGAATATCGTCGTCACGCAGGAAAAGGATTTCCATGGGAAAGTTGCGAGCTTCCGTCCTGAGTTTCCGGTCGCCGTTCGACACTTTAATGCCGCATTCGTTCAACAGCTGCAACGATTTTTCGCTTAATCGTCCGCTTTTCTGGATGGCTATTTTCAGTTTATCCATTGCTTTTATTTTTTGCATTAGCGGCTCCGAACCGCTGAGTGATAATTAAAAAAACCCGCCTGAACTGTTCAGACGGGTCTATATGTTGTGGATTCATGCTTCTACACATCCTATTCAGCTCGCCTGATTGCAAGTATGAAAATGATGATGGTGAAGCCTGTTTACTTTCATTTTATTTGTTTTGACGACGCAAAGATAATAGAATATTTTTAATACGGAACAAAAATAATTGTTTATTTTTCTGTTGCTTCCTAAAAATCCTGAAAAATCACAACAAATAGGCTGTCGGTTATCGGCATGTGGCAAATTTTTATGTAAGTTTGCACCCGATGAAAGGAAAACTGCTCATACTTCTCTTTTTCTGCGTGAGTGCGGCGTTTGTGTTTTCGCAGGCGCGCGTTATTCTGCCCGATTCGTCGCAGATCACTACCGATCCCGATTCGATGAAGCTGTTACCCCGCCAGGCACCGCCAGGACTTGAACGCGGCCAGGAAGAACCTTTCGATACCATCAACCTGGAATTGCCTTCT
This sequence comes from Porphyromonadaceae bacterium, assembly GCA_022840285.1. Classification (GTDB taxonomy): domain Bacteria; phylum Bacteroidota; class Bacteroidia; order Bacteroidales; family Dysgonomonadaceae; genus Petrimonas. The sequence goes on along the minus strand of JALHIE010000048.1, from coordinate 59,906 downwards.
GCCACGGTGTGGCATTTGCATCCGAGAAGCGGAGACCGCATCGTTGTGCCCATGGATACGTTAAAACACAATTTCCAGCAAACCACCGTTCCCGATGGATATTCGGTTGCCGGAGGATATCTGGGGCCGATCGGTTCACCGTTTGTGTCCAAAATATTTTTTGAAAGGGACGAAACGGGCCAGTTTCCGTTTTACGATGCCTACAAACCTTACAACAAGTCTCCCGGGCAACAGGTATTTTACAATACCCGGGTACCTTATGCCAAGCTGGATTACCAGACGGCAGGCAGCCGTCCGGTGAAGGAGCAGCGCTTCGGGGCATTGCTGACGACAAACTTCGGTAAGCGCCTGAACGTAGGCCTGAAGGGTGACCTGATCAGCGCAAAAGGATTGTACAAGTCGCAGGAGAACAAGCATAACGACTGGAGCTTCTTCGGAAACTACTTGAGCGATCGGCTTGAAACCCACTTTTTTGCATCGACATCAACTGTCAAGCAGTTTGAAAACGGCGGGGTTACCGACGAACGGTTTATCCGTGATCCGGAATCTGTGGGGCAGAACTTCTCGACTGTAGATATTCCTGTAAAATTCACCGATACATGGAACAAGATGAAGACCAACCACCTGTTCTTTTCAGGAAAATATAATCTTGGCTACAGCGATCAGAAAAAGGATTCGCTCAGTAAAGGTGAATTTATTCCCGTGGCAAGTGTTATTTTCACGTCGCATTATACCGGGCAGGACAGGCGGTTTCTTTCCTACGATACAGCTCAGGTAACGGTAGACGGTAATATCATGCAGCGCATCGATCAGTTTTACCCCAACCGGTTTTACAACACCGCGGTCGACGACAGCACCACGTTCTCATCCTTTAAAAACACGTTTGCCCTATCGCTTCGCGAAGGATTCAAACCGTGGGTGAAGTTCGGATTAACGGGATATATTGAGCACGAACTGCGTAACTTTTCGATGATGGACTCCATCAACAGTACTGTTGACCGGAAAAAACACCGGGAGAATTCGCTTTTCATCGGGGGTATTCTCAATAAGCAGCAGGGCGAAAATCTCCGGTTCAACCTTCAGGCAAATTTGGGGACGGTGGGGGTCGATCTCGGGGAGTTTAACCTGGAAGGTGAAGTTGAAACCGGCTTTACCATTGCCGGAAAACGAACGGCACTGAGCGGTCATGCATACATTAAGAACCTAACCCCTAACTACCTGCAAAAGCACTATCACTCCAAGTATTTTTGGTGGGACAAGAATTTCGGCAATATACGCCGGGTGTTTGCAGGTGGCAAACTCTATATTCCTTTTACTAACACAACACTGAGTGCCGGAGTGGAAAATCTGCAGAATTATGTTTATTTCGATAAGGACAGGAACATTGCCCAGCACTCTCCGAACGTGCAGGTTTTGACAGTCGGGGTGGATCAGAACCTGAAATTGGGCGTTTTTAACTGGGATAACCGGATAGTGTATCAAACTTCAGGTAATCAGGAGGTAATCCCTGTCCCTACGGTAAGCATCTATTCAAATATGTATCTGAAAGCATTGATAGTAAATGAATTGACATTTCAGTTTGGAGTTGACGCACATTATCATACGGCCTATTTCTCCCCCGGATACGAGCCGGCATTACTTCAATTTTACAATCAGCGCGAAAAAGAGATCGGCAATTATCCCATCGCCACGGTGTATGCCAACATGCACCTGAAACAAACCCGCTTTTTTGTGATGCTTTACAACGCCGCGTCTGCCGTTTGGAAACCGCGCGAATACTTCTCGCTACCCGGCTATCCGGTAAACCCGATGATGGTTAAATTGGGACTCTCGGTTGACCTGCACAATTAATTTGCTTTGCTGTGAAATCGAAAAAGATGCTTGTTACTTACAGCGTACTTCTGGTTGCCGCGCTTTTCCTGATGGTCATGCTTTATACTGTTTCCAGGAAAGCGGGGTTGGTTTTACCCAGGGATTTTCCCCAGATAGCAAAAAGTGGTGAGCTAAACATCGTTACTGACTATAATCCTGTCGGATACCATGTCTCCGGCGATACCGTGGCCGGATTTCAGTATGGGCTCATCAAGGCCCTGGAGCGGGATTGGAAGCTGAAAGTAAATATCTTTCTGGAAAACAGCCTGGATGAAAATCTTCTGGGGCTGGAACGGGGAAAGTACGATATTGTTGCCCGAAACATCCCCGTCAACACGCATTTGCGACAACAGTTTGGTTTTACCGGATCCATCAACCGGAATAAACAGGTGCTTGTACAACGAAAACTTGCCCCCATCCGCCAGCACCTGGATTTGGCCAAAAAAACCATTCACGTACACAAGGATTCGCCCGTTATTTTACGCCTACAAAACCTTTCCCACGAGATAGGGGACACCATTTTCGTCGTGCAAAATGATCTATACGAAACGGAACAGCTGGTGATGATGGTTGCAGGCGGAGATATTGACTTCACGGTTTGTGATGAGGTCCTTGCGCGGAAACTTGCCCAAGAGATGCCGGAAATAGATGTTGATACCGACATCAGTTTTACGCAACTGGAGTCGTGGGCGGTGCGGAAAGACTCGCCTGTTTTGCTGGATAGCCTGAATGCCTGGTTCTCCCGGGTTCTTACACCCGCATCAGCTCACTCATTATCCCGTCGGAAATAAATATACCTTCCCGGGTCAGCATCAGTGAATTGTCTTTAGAAACAAGAAGTCCTTCCCGGATGAATTTCCGGGCATTCTGCAAGCAATAATCGAACAGTTCCTGTCCGAACACCTCTTTCAGCAGGTTTAAATCCACGCCCCACATCGTACGCAGCCCGGTCAGGATAAACTCGTTGTATTTTTGGGCGGATGTCAACTTTTCCGTTTCCTGCAAAAGCTTCCCGGACTGGATTGCGTATGAGTGGGCCGAGGGACCCAGTCCGATATATTTTTCGTTTTTCCAATACGAGGTGTTGTGTGCGGAGTATTTTCCGTTTCTGGCGAAGTTTGAAATTTCGTAATGTTCAAACCCGTTTTGGGCAAGCGTATCGATGAGCATGGAAAACATTTCCGTGCTTGCTTCGTCGGTAACGGGCTGCACGCTTCCCTTTTGCAGGAGGGCATAAAGCCTGGTCTGCTTCTCGTAGATAAGGTGATACGCCGAAATGTGCTGAATGTCTAAATCACAGGCTTGTCGCAGGCTCTTCTCCCACATTCCGGGTATCTGGCCAGGCAAACCGTACATCAGGTCAATGCTGATGTTTTCAAACCCTGCTTGCCGGCAGAGCTCGACCGCCCGGATCGCTTGCCGGGCCGAGTGCCTCCGGCTTAAAAACTTCAATTCCCCGTCATCAAAACTTTGAATTCCCATACTGATCCGGTTGAAAGGCAATTCCCGCAGCAAGCGTATATATTCTTCCGAAAGATCGTCGGGATTTGCTTCCAGGGTGATTTCCGCATCTTCCTTTATCGGAAAATGGGAGAACAATGTTTCAAAAATTTCCCCGAAAGCTTGGTTATCTAATCTCGACGGCCTCGGTACAAAGGGCCTCCCCGAAAGTATCCATCCGGCTCTCGTCAGTTTCCTTGTAAAAGTCGCAGTAGATGCACCGCGTCTTACAGAAAGGGATATGGATGTAGATACCGGCCATTATTCGGGTTGGAGTGCAGAAAGGGTTTCAGTGAGGAACTTATAAGCTTTTAAATACTTCCGGATGCGGGAAACGGCGGTATCGTCAAGCTCTTTCAGGCGGCGGATATCCATGTTGTCCGACAGGTCGTTCATCTTCACCCGGACGGCCAGCGGATTTTTCGCCAGGCGCATCAGGTACTCCTCATACGTTTCCGTTTCGTCGTGCGTCAAGGCTTTCACGGCGTCCACAATTTCGGGAGAGAATCCCTCGTTCTCCAACGCTTCCAGCGTCCAGCCGGAATCCTCCACTACATCGTGCAGTACACCGGCAGTCTTCTCTTCCAAGGTGTGTCCAGCACTCATCACACGCAGGACATGCCCGAGGCAGGGCTGTCCGTTTTTATCGTAATGCCCCGCGTGCGCTTTGATAGCGATATTGGTCGCCCGTAGAAGTTGCTCCTGCAGGGTCATTTCCGTTTTTTAATCAACTCTCCGGCCAACAGCGGCTCGTCGGTGGTTATGAAATCGACTTTCAGGTCGAGCATTTCCCGGATACCGTCGGGCGTATTCACCGTCCACACGTTGACCTTCAGTCCGAGGTCGTGTGCTTCCTTCACCCAGTGAGGATTTTTCTTCAACGCATTGAAGTGGTAGTCTATGCCTGCCGCGCCCAGGGTTTTGACTACCCGCGGCGCCAGGTCCCCGTTGAGGTAATAAACCTGTGCTTGGGGATCGATTTTCGTGATCTGATTGACGAGATTGATGCTGAATGAAATGTATTCCACCCGGTTTTGCAGGCCCTTTTCGCGGACTATATGGATCACCTTTTCGGCCAATTCGTCTTCCGTTTTCCGATGCGTGTGCGGTTTCAGTTCGATAATCAGCCGGGTGTTCCCGCATTTTTCAAATGCGGTCAAATACTCTTCCACCGTAGGCAACGATTCACCGTTTGCTAATTTCACTTTTTTGAGGGTAGCTACAGAGGTTTCCTGTACCCGAATTTTATTTCCGTCGAGCAATACATCGGCATCGTGATTTACCACAGGTACGCCGTCTGACGACAACCAGACATCCACCTCCGAGCCGTAAACATTCAGGGCGTCAGCTTTCATTAGAGCAGCAATGGAGTTTTGTGCGGAGCCGTCTGTTTTCCAGTATCCGCGATGTGCAATGATTTCCTGTGATGTTGCGGAAAAGACAACCGACAGAAAGAGCAGGGTAATGATTACATTTTTTTGATTCATGATTGTTGAATTTATATCGTTATTTTTCACTCCACCGTAGTTTCTGTTGATAAAAATCGTAACCGGTTGAATACTCAACCGAAACGGCAGGCTCTTCGAAAGAAAAGAGGAATCGTTCGTCATTGGGGCTCTCCATGTAACGGAGCACCAGCTCCAATGTCTTTTCATCTTTCCAGGTGTAGTTCCCTGCGACCTTAAAAGGCGGCAACCCCGTTAAACCAGCTTTGGAACCGGCTGTGAGCGATGGTCCGTGGCGCAATGTTTCGCCTTCTTTCCACGAAGCGGGATTGAACCGGAATTCGTGAGTTGCCGTGTCTTGTTTTACGGTCATCCGGCAAACGTCGCCTTCGAATCGCAATGTTAATTCCGATATTTTCAGTGGATTTTCGTTGAAAGCCATTGTTTTTCCGGAAATAATTTCCCGGACAGGAGAGGAAGTTCCTGTGGTGTGGACAGGTAAACTCAATTTCGACAAACGGGATTTCAACCTGTCCAGCGCGTCACTGTCCTCGGGCAGCGCAGATTCCCGGAAAGCAGGAAAAATATGCTTCCATACCAGGTTGATCTCCTGTTGCATGTCCTTAGCATTAGCCGTCAGGACAATAACTGCATCTTTCTCCGGCAGGACAATGATGAACTGCCCGAAAGCCCCGTCGCCACGGAACGCGTTGTTTCGCGTTTGCCAGAACTGATATCCGTAACCTTGTGCCCAGTCATTTGCCGGGTCTTTTTCTCCCGTTACGGTTTTTATCTGCTCGGAAGTGGCCGCATTCACCCATTCTTCCGTCAGGATCCGGCGATCTCCCCATTTGCCTTTTTGCAGGTAGAGCAGCCCCAGTTTCGCCATATCTTCCGTTTTAACGCGCAGCCCCCATCCGCCGACGTTTATTCCCTGCGGGTTCACTTCCCAATCGACATCTTTAATGCCCAAAGGTTCAAACAGGCGGGGCGTGAGGTAATCGATAAGTCTTTCACCTGTCGCTTTTTGCAGGATGGCAGACAGCATGAACGATCCTGCCGAGTTATAAAGGAAAACCGTTCCCGGCTCGTATTGGACAGGAGCGGCCAAGAACGTTTTTATCCAATCGTCGCTGAAGCGCATCTCCTGAGGCTCCCGGGCCTGTCCCACGGACATTTTCAGCAGGTCGTCCAGATCGAGCTGAGCGAGATAAGGAGAGACCGTGTCGGGCAATGATTCGGGGAAAAACGAAACCACCTTGTCGGTCAGCTTCAGCTTCCCTTCCGCCACAGCCAGTCCGATGGCCGTAGAAGTAAAGCTTTTGGACACGGAATACATCGTGTGCTTGAGGTCGTGCCGGTAGGGTGACCACCAGCCTTCGGCCAGGACTTTCCCGTGCCGTACAATCATGAAACTGTGGAGCTCTATGCTGCTGTCGCGAACGCTCTCGGCGGCGTCGACGAATTGGATTATCGCCTCGGACGATAAGCCCCCTGCTTCGGGTGTACTGCGAGGCAACGAGTAATTGTCTATCGTTTTTTGAACACATCCGTTCAACGTGAGGATCAACCCAAATAGGGTAAAAAGGAGCGGATTCTTCATTTTCTGTCTGTTTAACCTACGATTCAGGTTCAAAGGTACGGAAATTTATAGTTCTTCAGAAACAGGCTTGATTTTTTTTAAGAATATGGTTTTCTTTTCGCATTATTTTATGATCGAGATGTTAAAATACGGAGCCTGAAAGTGACGGTACCGGTTTATTCCGAAAACCTTTTCAAGTGGGCAATAACCTCTTCGTTGTTATCGTAGAGGCCCAGGTTGAGGTGATGCAAATCGCCGTGTTCCGCCATTTCTCCGATGACGGGGTAGACGGGGCGTTCGGTTGTCCAGAAGTGCTTATCCAAAAAAATCATCGGGCTGGCGTAACCGTACGACTCGTAATGGTTTTGTGCCAGGTCCTGGAAAACCTCCTGCAGGGTCCCCGCACTTCCGGGGGTGAAAACCACGCCTCCTTTGGCGATGGCGAGCAACCCTTCTTCGCGGACACTGTTCTCGAAATATTTGGCAATTTTCGTGGCAAATGGGGTGGGGAGCTCGTGCCCGTAATGCCACGTGGGAATTCCCAAACTATCGAAAGGCGGGTCGGGAAAACGTTCCATTACCTCGAATGCCGAAGAAAGCCATCCCTCGTCGGAATAGCGGGGGGCCGCACTCAAGATGCCGACGGCCCGTAGGCATTCGTCGTCGCTCCTTCCGGCCATCCACGCTCCCAGGTGAGTGGCTTCCATTGCCCCGGGGCCGCCTCCGGAAAGCATCAGGTAACCCTGCTCCGTGAGTGATTTCGACAGCAAGGCCACTTGCCGGTAGATGTGTTCGGTTCGCAGGATACCGTGTCCGCCCATTATTGCCACGAGCTTGCGTTCATCAAAACTAGCAATGTACTCGTGCAGCGAATCGGTAATGGAGTGGTCGTGCAAACGTTGCGCCAGCGTATCCTTTATCGACAGGTTTTTCCGGGACTCCCGGTAATAATCGTAAACGACCTTATCGGGAGTCTTCAGGTACGTTTCAGGCTTGTGGCGGTTAAAACCGGCATAAAGCGAATCGGTGTCGTACAACCGGCTCGGATAGGTATTGAACGGAACATCCAGGAGGGGAAAAATAAAATTCCCGGGCAGTAAATGGTGCAACAGATCGTCAGACATCGAACAACCCAGAAACAAACACCTGGAAAAACGGATATTGAGCATCAGCGGTTCAACCTCGGTCAGGCGGAGCGATTGAACGGCAATCTCTTCTACGTAAGGAACCGTTAAAAAACGTTTCAGTTCGGTTATGGATTCGAATTGTTTCATTTCCTTGAATTACAGGTTTAGGATTGTACCATTTTTAACGCCTTTTTCGCCCATACGGTTTGCAAAATTCCCCGAACGGACAAATACAAAATAAAAGCCAGCCACAGGCCGTTGTTTCCGAGTACCGGCACGGCGATATAATAACAGGCAAAGAAGACGATCGCAGAGAACACCATGGCGTTGCGCATCTCTTTCGAGGCTGTTGCCCCGATGAAAACACCGTCCCAGAGAAAAGCGGCAAAACCGGTTACCGGGATAAGCACCGTCCAGAAAAGGAACGATTTGGTGGTTTCAATGACCGCTTTATCGTTGGTGAGCATTTTCAAAATCAGGTCGGGGAAGAACAGGTAAATCATCACCGATACGGCACTCACGATAAATCCCCAGAAAAACAATCTTCTTAACATCCCGGCAAGCAGCACCTTGTTGTCTGCCCCTATGTATCTTCCCGTCAATGCTTCCCCCGCGTATGCAAATCCGTCCATAAAGTAGGAGAAAAGCATGAAAAACTGCATCAACAGGGCGTTGGCAGCTAAAATCATGTCTCCCATACCCGATGACACAAACGTGAAAAACGTGGTAACCAACGTCAACAGGAACGTGCGTACAAAAACATCGCCGTTTACCCGGAAATAAGACCGGATGGCAGCGGTTTCCAAAACAGAAGACCTGACAATGTATTTTCTCAGCCGGCCGTAAAATTTCAGCCACATCAGCACACAAACGACAAGCGTTATCACCTGCGATAACATTGTCCCGAGGGCAATTCCTGCCACTTTCATGCCAAATCCGAAAACAAACAGCATGCTCAGGACAATATTCAGCACGTTATTGAGAACAGCAATAACCATCGGTGTTCTGGCATTTTGCATCCCGATGAAAAAACCTTTAAAAGCATACGTCCCGAGTACGGCCGGAGCACTCCAGACACAAATACGGAAATAGGTTTCAACAGCTGCTTTACTTTCGGAACCGGACTTTATCAGGCTTAAGGCAAACTTCCCGATGGGGTATTGCAACAAGACAATCAGCAGCCCGATTCCCACACCCACGATAAGCGAACGTATCAACACGTTCACGGCTTCGGTAAAATCGCGGGCTCCATAGGCCTGCGCGGCAAATCCGCTGGAACTCATCCGGATAAACCCGAAATTCCAGTAAATCATGTTGAAGATATTGGCGCCCAAAGCTATGGCACCTATATATACTGCCGAACCCAAATGCCCCGCAATGGCGATATCGATCATCCCGAGCAGCGGAACGGTAATGTTGGTGATTATATTGGGTACGGCAAGCCGAAAGATTTTTTTATCCATGGCTGCAAAAATAATACAAAACATTGACACGGGTAAAAAACTGTTTTGAAAGAAAAAAGATCCGCTAAAAATAAAAGAATTTATTTTGTAAAGATTATCTTCCTTTTTTGTACCTTTGTTCTACATAATTTGAAAGCCAATAAGAGATTAACCTTATTGCTCAATAACAGAAAAAATTTATGGACAAAATTCAGGAAATCACCTCTAAACTCTACACGGAAGGGATAGAAAAGGGAAAGGAAGAAGCCGAAAAAATCGTTGCCGAAGCAAAGGTGCTGCGTGATCAAATAGTGGCAGAGGCAAAAAAAGAGGCCGAACAGATCGTTATGTCAGCAAAGAAAGAAACCGGCGAATGGAAAAGCAATACGGAGTCGGAGCTTAAGCTTTTTGCGTCTCAGGCAGCCGAGGCGCTGAAAAGCGAAATCACCAACCTGGTAACCGGTAAATTATCGGCATCCAACGTGAAAGCTGCGGTAGAAGACAAAACATTCATGCAAAAGCTGATTACTGAACTTGTGCAAAATTGGTCGAAGAACGAAACATTAACAATTGGAGTAGAGAGTTCCGAAGAATTGAAACAGTACATTTCCGGAAATGCCAAAAATCTGCTCGATAAAGGCCTGAAGATTGAATCCGTGAATGGATTGAAAACCGGCTTTATTCTATCTCCCGAAGACGGTTCCTACCGGGTAAAATTCGGCGATGAGGAGTTTATCGAATATTTTCGCGAATTCCTTCGTCCGCAAATACAGCAGCTGCTTTTTTAATCGTAAATTCAACGGTAGTTCAGTAGTAATCTGCCCAGCGTCCTCGCATGTTGCCTAAAAACGAGCGTTGTTTCATTGCGGCGTTGAACACGGTATCGAAACAACCGAATTACAACCGAATTTCAAATTCATAAGGATATATGCTTTTCAAACATCAATATTACTGTTTTATAGCAGGATTACCCGATTTTTCTTTCGACACCATGAAACTTCCGTTTACCGTGGAAGAGTTCAAGCGGACGCTCGACGAAGAATTGAAGCCGGACGACAAACGGTTGCTGAGCAAATACTTCCTGAAGTACGACAACGACAACCTCCTGTACTTGTTGAAAAACAAGGATGCCGAACTGAATCCGATGGGGAGTATTTCCCGCGAAGAGATTCAGGAAACGATCGGAAGAATCAAGGAGGACTTACCGGTAAAAAACAAAAAGATCCCTGCTTTCCACGAAAAATTCATCCGAGCGTGGCTGGACGAAGAGGCTCAGGTAGAGAACAAATTGTGGGACGACCTGATGGCCTCCTTGTATATGGATTACGGCACGGAGGTGAAAAATTCCCTCATGTCGCGGTGGTTTGAGCTCAATCTGAATATAGGCAACCTGTTGTCGGCAATTTATGCCCGAAAGTATGGATTGGATGTGACGCGGGTGGTCGTTGGCCACAACCCGGTGGCTCAGCTGATCCGTGAGAACGCGAATGCCCGTGATTTCGGATTGAGTCAGGAACTGGAGATTTTTGATGCTGTCGTGCGGCTTTCCGAAGAGGCGGACATATACGAACGCGAAAGGAAAATGGACAAATTCCGTTGGGATTGGCTGGAAGAAAACACGGTTTTCGATTATTTCAACATAGAATATATTTTTGCCTACCTGTGCAAGCTCCAGATACTGGAACGCTGGGTAAAACTGAATGCCGAAGAAGGTGAACGTGTTTTCCGCGAACTGATTGCCGGATTAAAAGGCGATGTGAAAATGCCGGAAGAATAAAGATGTTGAATTTCCATTGCATAACGCGAAGCAAATAACAAAGAATTATAATATGACAAAAGGAACAGTAAAGGGGATCATTTCCAACCTGGTAATTGTGGAGGTAGATGGCCCTGTTGCGCAGAACGAAATTGCCTATATCAATCTTGACGGTACGCATCTGATGTCGGAAGTCATTAAGGTTATCGGAAAAAACGTGTATGTCCAGGTTTTTGAGAGCACGCGCGGTCTTAAGGTAGGCGCCGGGGTGGAATTTCAGGGACATATGCTCGAAGTGGTGCTCGGACCGGGTCTTCTTGAACGAAACCTGGACGGCCTGGAAAACGATCTGGACAAGATGGAGGGTGTCTTTCTGAAAAGGGGACAATATACTTTTCCGCTCGACGAGGGAAAAAAATGGATCTTTAAGCCCATAGCACAGGTTGGCGACAACGTTTCCGGGGGATCATGGCTGGGTGAAGTGGATGAGAACTTCCAGCTCCACAAGATAATGGTCCCGTTCGTAATGACCGGCGAATACAAGGTGAAAAGCATTGCGCCGGAAGGAGAGTACAACATTTACCACACCGTGGCGGTTGTTGAAGATAAAAACGGGGAGGAGCATGAACTTTACCCTGTACAAGGAAAAACCCAGGCCGTTTAAACTGCTGGAAACCGGCGTGAGAACGATAGATACACTGAACCCGATTGTGGAAGGCGGAACCGGATTCATACCCGGCGCTTTCGGAACCGGAAAAACAGTATTGCAGCACGCTATTTCCAAACAGGCGGAGGCCGATATTGTTATTATCGCCGCTTGCGGTGAACGTGCCAACGAGGTAGTGGAAATTTTTACCGAATTCCCCGAACTTGATGACCCGCATACCGGACGGAAACTGATGGAGCGGACCATTATCGTTGCAAACACGTCCAACATGCCCGTTGCCGCGCGCGAAGCCTCGGTCTACACGGCCATGACCATCGGAGAATATTACCGCTCCATGGGGCTGAAGGTGTTGCTGATGGCCGACTCCACATCACGCTGGGCACAAGCGTTGCGCGAAATGAGCAACCGCCTGGAGGAACTTCCCGGACCCGACGCTTTCCCTATGGACTTGTCGGCAATCATTTCGAACTTCTACGGACGTGCCGGACACGTTACGCTGAATAACGGCAAGGAGGGTTCTATCACCTTTATCGGAACCGTGTCGCCTGCCGGCGGTAACCTGAAAGAACCCGTCACCGAAAACACGAAGAAAGTAGCCCGTTGTTATTACGCTCTCGAGCAGGATCGCGCCGACAGAAAACGCTACCCGGCCATCAATCCTATCGAATCTTATTCCAAATACATTGAATATCCCGAATTTGAGGAATATATCTCAAAAGAGATATCCGGAGACTGGACGACAAAGGTCAACGACATCAAGACACGGCTGCTCCGGGGGAAGGAAATTGCCGAACAGATTAATATTCTCGGCGACGACGGTGTTCCCGTTGAATACCACATCACTTTCTGGAAATCGGAGTTGATCGATTTTGTTATCCTGCAACAGGACGCTTTTGACGAAATTGATTCGGTAACGCCGATCGAACGGCAGAAGTATATCCTGGATATGGTAGTAGACATATGCCGTGCTGAATTCGAATTTGAAAATTTCAACCAGGTAGCGGAATACTTCAAGAAACTGATCAACGTATGCAGGCAGATGAATTATTCGGAGTTCAAATCGGATAAATTCAACGAGTACCGCAGGCAACTGGAGGAATTAATTAACAATTGAAAAATTATGGCTAAAGCATTTCAAAAAATATATACGAAGATCACACAGATCACCAAAGCCACGTGTTCTGTAAAAGCTACCGACGTGGGTTACGACGAACTGGCCACCGTAGACGGACGATTGGCCCAGGTAGTAAAAATCATCAACGACGAGGTTACCCTCCAGATTTTCCAAGGAACAGAAGGCATCCCGACCAATGCGGAAGTGGTCTTTCTTGGAAAAGCGCCTTCGCTGAAAGTGGGGGGCCAGCTTGCCGGACGCTTTTTTAATGCCTACGGCGACCCCATCGACGGCGGGCCTGTACCCGAAGGAGAAGAACGCCAGATAGGCGGACCATCGGTTAACCCGGTAAGAAGGAAACAACCGTCGGAACTCATCGCTACGGGCATCTCGGGTATCGACCTGAACAACACGCTCGTCTCGGGACAGAAAATCCCGTTCTTTGCCGATCCCGACCAGCCTTTCAACCAGGTAATGGCAACGGTGGCCCTTCGTGCCAAAGCCGATAAAATTATTCTCGGAGGGATGGGGATGACGAACGACGATTACCTCTATTACAAAAATGTGTTCAGCAACGCCGGTGCGCTCGACCGCATCATCAGCTTTATGAACACGACGGAAAATCCGGCCGTTGAACGGCTGCTCGTCCCCGATATGGCATTGACGGCCGCAGAGTATTTTGCCGTGGATAAAAACGAACAGGTGCTGGTCCTTTTGTCGGACATGACCTCGTATGCCGATGCGTTGTCCATCGTGTCTAATCGCATGGATCAGATTCCGTCGAAAGACTCGATGCCCGGATCGTTGTATTCCGACCTGGCAAAGGTGTATGAGAAAGCGGCCCAGTTTCCCGATGGCGGTTCCATCACGATCATTGCCGTCACAACGCTTTCGGGCGGTGACATCACGCATGCCGTTCCCGATAATACCGGGTACATTACCGAAGGACAGCTGTTCCTTCGCCGGGACAGCGATGTGGGTAAGGTGATCGTGGATCCTTTCCGTTCGCTTTCGCGGTTGAAACAGCTGGTTCAGGGCAAGAAGACACGTGAAGACCACCCGCAGGTGATGAACGCTGCCGTACGCTTGTACGCCGACGCCGCCAATGCGAAGACCAAGCTCGAGAACGGATTCGACCTGACCGATTACGACCAGCGGGCATTGTCGTTCGCCAGGGACTATTCCGAATACCTTCTCGCCATAGATGTAAACCTCGACACCGTGGAGATGCTGGATACAACCTGGGCGTTGTTGTCGAAGCATTTCAAGCCGCAAGAGGTGAACATGAAGCGCGAAATGGTAGACAGGTACTGGAAGCAGTAACAGGTAAGTAAAGCTTATGGCTATAAAATTTCAATACAACAAAACGTCGCGCCAGCAGTTGGAAAAACAACTGAAGATACGCGAGCGTGCACTTCCTACGTTGCAAAACAAGGAAACAGCCTTGCGTATGGAGGTAAAAAGGGCAAAAAATGAAATCGATGAGCTGGAAAAAGAACTCGAAAAACAGATCCGGTCTTACCAAAAAATGGTGGGAATGTGGCTCGAGTTCGACGCGAGCCTTCTCCGCGTAAAAGATGTTCATTTCTCAAAAAAGAAAATAGCCGGCGTATTGATCCCCATACTGGAAACGGTGGATTTTGAAACCCGGCCGTTCAGTGTTTTTAATCGCCCAAAATGGTACCTGGACGGCGTCCGGACACTCGAAACACTTGCCGAAATAGGTATACGGAGAGATTTTCACGAGTTACGGGTTCAGCGGCTCGATTACGCGAGAAAGAAAACGACTCAAAAAGTAAATCTGTTCGAGAAAGTTCAGATACCCGGTTATCAAGATGCCATCCTGAAAATAAAACGGTACCTCGAGGACGAGGAAAATCTCTCCAAGTCATCGCAAAAGATCATGCGTGCGCATTTGGAGAAAAAAAAGGAAGAGGAGAATAGCGTATGGTAGCAAAAATGAAAAAATTCACTTTTCTTGCCTATTACAGGGATTACGATGCGTTTTTGCATGATTTGCGCGATCTGGGACTTATTCATGTGGCCGCGTCGGACCGCCCGGTGGAAGATAACGAACAACTGGACGAATTCCTGGTGAAGTTAAAACAGTTGCGGGAGGCGCAAAAAATATTGAACAGGCAAATCGATAAAAAGTCAGCGGTTCCGCTAAATGAACCCGATATCGAACGGGGAAAAGTAATTCCCCGCGAGATTGAACTCATCCAGAACACAACGGCTTCATTAAACCAGCAATTGCAGGTGAGCATCAAAGAACGCGAATTGCTGCGGCCCTGGGGAAACTTCGATCCGGAAAACACGGAGCGGCTGCGAAAAGCAGGATACATACTGGATTTCTTCATAGTCCCCGATAACCAGTACAATCCCGAATGGGAAGTCACCTACGATGCGGTAGTGGTGAAACGTGAAACCTCCAGGACCTATTTTATCACCCTTACAAAAAACGAAAAAGTGGCAGACGAGCTAAACCTGGAAAGTGTGAAAATTCCCGGGATATCGCTCATGGAACTGGACGGGCTCATTGCATCGCTGCGCGAAAAAATTCAGGTTCAAGATCAAAAGCTGAAAGCGCTCGCAGCAGAACTGCCTTCGCTGAAAGCAGCGATAGGGGATATTGAACAAAGGATGAACTATACCCGGGTTCACCAAAGCGGCACTTCACTGGCCGACGACAAGTTAATGTTGTTACAGGGTTGGGCGCCGACAGACAACCAACGGGAAATATCGGATTACCTGGAATCGAAAGCGGTATACTTTGACGTTTCCGATCCCACTCCCGACGATGAGGTGCCCATCAAGTTCAAAAACAACAAGTTCGCCCGACTTTTTGAACCGATAGCCGAACTTTATATGCTTCCGAAATACAATGAAATTGACCTGACTCCCTATTTTGCACCGTTTTACATGGTGTTCTTCGGCTTGTCGCTCGGCGATGTCGGTTACGGACTTTTTCTTTTCACGGCAGCCACATTGGCTAAAATACTTCAGAAAAGCAAACTCAGCACTTCCATGAAGGCGATCCTGTCGCTGGTACAGGTGTTCTCGACTGGCCTGTTGTTCAGGCATTGAAAGAGAAAGCCTTTTTCGACAATAACCGCATGTTTATGTTGTCGCTCGTGCTCGGTGTCGTTCAGGTTTTGTTCGGTATGTGCATGAAGGTTTTCAACCGCATAAAGCAACAAGGATTCAAGTATTCGCTGTCCACCATCGGATGGATTGCATTTCTGGTAAGTTTTATTGTCGCGGCGTTATTGCCTAACGCGTTACCGATGTTCGGAACCGTTCACCTTATCGTGCTCATTCCGGCAGCGTTGCTCATTTACTTTTACAACTCACCGGACAAGAATCCGTTCCTGAATCTGGGGATAGGTTTGTGGGACACCTACAACATGGCTACCGGACTATTGGGTGATGTGTTGTCTTACGTCCGCCTGTTTGCCCTGGGGTTGTCGGGAGGAATCCTGGCTAGTGTATTCAACAGCCTGGCAGCAGGCATGAGCCCCGATAACGCTATAGCAAAACCCATTGTTTATGTGTTGATATTTCTTATCGGACACGCCATCAATATCTTTATGAATACATTGGGAGCTATCGTGCATCCTGTGCGCCTTACATTTGTTGAATTTTACAAGAACTCGGAATTCGAAGGAGGAGGAAAAAAATACAGTCCGTTTAGAAAATAGCAATCAGAAATTAATAAACACAATAATTTAAAAACAATTTATGGAAACTAATTTATTTATTGCCTATATCGGCATAGCGATTATGTTGGCTCTCACAGGTATCGGAAGTGCTTACGGGGTTACGATTGTGGGAAATGCAGCCATTGGCGCTGCTAAAAAAGTGGACGGGAAATTCGGTAACTTTTTGGTTCTTACGGCTTTGCCAGGAACACAAGGATTGTATGGATTTGCCGGATACTTTATGTTTCAAAACATCTTTAACGTGCTGACGCCCGAAATCACGTTTTTCCAGTCAATGGCCACGCTTGCAGCCGGACTTGCACTGGGCTTTATCGGCTTGTTGTCGGCAATCCGTCAGGGGCAGGTTTGCGCTAACGGTGTCGTCTCGATTGGGCAGGGACACGATGCTTTCGGTAACACCCTGATTCTTGCCGTATTTCCCGAGCTTTACGCTATTGTGGCCCTTGCCGCTGCATTCCTTATCGGAAGCGCAATTGCGGTATAAATACAGTTCATTATTCTTCAAAAGCCGTCCTCCGATACAAGGGCGGCTTTTTTGTATCCAATTAATCCAATGGCTAAAAATGTAGTCTGATCAGAAAACAAAGGACCAAAACAATGAAAAAAATACTGTTCTCTTTCCTGATTATTTTTCCTGCTTTTTTGACGGTACGGGCACAATCCTATGCCTTGCAATTGACAAACAACGATCTGGCTTGCTACCTGGATATGTTTTCGGGCGGGAAGTACCTGATAAAATTAAGCCACAAAAATGCTCCCGACCTGGTGATATCGCAACCCTTGTCTTTCGGGGAGTACACGGTGGAAGATAACGGCAACTACAGGCTAACCGACGAGACAAACCAATACGTCATTACCCTGGAACCTGTTACGGGAAACAAGATTTTTATGGTGAAGGACGGATTCAGATGGATGCAATTAAATTATTTTGTAAAAAGCTCGGATAAGCCCTCGTCCCCCGTATCAATTTCAAGTGATTTCCTGTCGCGCAGTGAGCTGCTCAGTTACAGGGAAAAGATAAGGATAGATAAGAATATTTACAAAAATAAATTCAGAAATGGTTTTTATCAATCCGATTTCAATCCGGAATTTACGTTTCGTGCGCATGAAAACGGAACTTACTCCATACGGCTTTATTCGTTGGAACTTTCCAGTGGAACGTGGAAAAAAGAGGATAATTTTCTGAAGTTGAAAGACAATAACCTGACAGCCGACTTTTTCGTGGCGATTGAGCCGGAGGGTAAATTGAAGAGCGTATTGATGCCCGGGGATTTTTCCCTGACCCGGTTTTCAAAAGTCAAGTAAT
This sequence comes from Porphyromonadaceae bacterium, assembly GCA_022840285.1. Classification (GTDB taxonomy): domain Bacteria; phylum Bacteroidota; class Bacteroidia; order Bacteroidales; family Dysgonomonadaceae; genus Petrimonas. The sequence goes on along the minus strand of JALHIE010000048.1, from coordinate 42,373 downwards.
CAGGTATCGAAATCACCATCGTCGGAATAATTCATCCGGTCGATTTTGATGTCGTTCAACGATAACGGATCTTCAATAGGCTCAATGTGGGTGGTGACGGTAACGGTGTCGTCGAACATGTTTTCGATACGCTGTTCGATCATTTCGGCACAGTCGTGTCCCTCTTTCACTGTCCAATTCCCCGGAACCAGCAAATGAAACGATATGAATTTCCGGTGCCCGGCCTGGCGTGTCAACAACGAATGATAATCGACGTTCTTTCTTTTCAACGAATCGAAGTAGCCCGTAATCAGCCTGATTTCCTCCTGAGGAATGGAGGCATCCATCAGTCCGCTAATAGCGATGATGGGGTCGAGTACCAGAAGCCCCGTAAATTTTACCACCAAAACTCCCGCAATAACCCCTGCTGAAGTCCACACATCTGTCATCAGGTGCTTTCCGTCAGCCTCGAGCACCATTGACCGGTGTTTCTTTCCGTTTTGAATCAATAGAGTTCCTGCAAACAGGTTCACCAAGGATGCCCCAACAGAGAACAACGTTCCTATACCCAGGTTTTCCAGCGGCTGCGGATGGATAATCCGGGGAATTGACGTGTAAATAATACTGAAAGCCGCAATCAGGATAAGTGCTCCCTCGATGGCACTTGAGAAATATTCTGCTTTTCCGTGGCCGTATTCGTGCCCCTCATCGGCAGGTTTTTCGGAAATATGCAGGAGAATAAGGGCTATAACCGCGGCAAAAAGGTTCACAAAAGACTCCAGCGCATCGGAGAAAAAACCCATCGAGCCAGTTTTTAAATAGGCCGTAAACTTCAAACCGATGGTTACCACTGCTGCAGCAATGGACAGATACATGAACTTTTTCAGCGACCGGGTTTTCATTTTTTACCAAAAAGTGTTGCAAAGTTAATCATTTTAAGTATTGTGACCTAAAACCTCCGGAAATTTACGGCAATCTCATCATTGAGCAGGTAAATCCGTCGTCGAAACAGGAAACTGTCCGATCTCCCCGGATTTGCAATATTCCAAAATAAAACCTATTTTTGTCAACTTTCTTGAGCTATTGTTGTTCATACCGTATAATTGAAGAGACTAAAAATGAAAAAAGGGTTGGCTCTGTTTTTACTCGCTATCATGGCGCTGGTTGCCGTTCAACCGGTTATAGCCATGCATTTCTGTGAAGGAGAGTTGTATTCCTGGAGGTTATTTGCCAGTGACGACGAGTTGTCGTGCTGTCAGCCGGAAACAGCAGGACACTCCTGTTGCGGAACCCATTCTTCAGACAACCCGGATTGCAATTTGAATAACGCCGCGGAGGATTGCTGCGACTTTGAAACCATTCGGGTTGCAACGGACGATTATCAGAAACAAATACAGGAATTTAATTCGGATAAACTGGCCCTCACGCTTGAAAATGTATGGCTTACCCTGAATAACCTGCTTGGGAGGACAGCTGCCGAACCCAATACCACTTTACTGCAAAATGACTTTCCGCCCAAAGGGCTTTTTATGCAAGATGTAAGCATCCGCAACTACATCTGCACCTACCGCATTTGATTTTTTCGACAGTCAATGATCGTAATTACCGGTTATTGACAGGACACTTACATGTATTTTTCAAGTTTTCATACCGACAAGGATTGAAGTTGAAAAAATACAATGCATGCTTTTATTTTCAAACAGATAAGTTGTTCAACAATCGAATAGAATCATTATGCTAAACAAAATAATCAAGTATTTCCTTAATAACAGGTTTATTACAATCCTGTTATTAATAACTATTATAGTATGGGGAATATCAGTTGCACCTTTTAACTGGGGTAGCATTCTGCCAAAGGATCCGGTTCCTGTAGATGCAATCCCCGATCTCAGTGACAATCAACAGATTGTTGCGACAGAATGGATGGGACGTTCTCCCAAAGATATACAAGAGCAGATTACCTACCCGCTGACTCGGGATGTCGTTCATCTACATCATCTTCGAAGAAAATATTGAATTTTACTGGAGCCGCTCGCGGATTCTGGAAAAATTGAACTCATTGCCTCCCGGCACGTTGCCTCAGGGCGTACAACCGAGCCTGGGGCCGGATGCAACTGCTTTGGGACAAATCTTCTGGTATACCCTGGAAGGGAGAAACCCTGAAACAGGTAAACCTTCAGGCGGCTGGGATCCGGATGAGTTAAGGACAGTGCAGGACTTCTATGTAAGATACTCGTTGATGTCGGCAGAAGGAGTGTCAGAGGTGGCTTCCGTAGGTGGTTTCGTGAAGGAGTACCAGGTGGATGTAAATCCCAATTCTCTCCGCGCATACAATCTCACGATCATGGATGTAATGAATGCCATACAAAAGAGCAACCTCGATATTGGTGCCGAAACGGTTGAAATCAATAAAGCGGAATACCTTGTTCGCGGACTTGGTTACATAAAAAAAGTATCCGACCTGGAAGAAGCTGTGGTTACCGTAAGAGATGGTATTCCGGTAAAGATTAAGGATTTGGCATTCGTCACCCTTGGTCCTGCTACACGTCGGGGCGGTCTCGACAAAGAAGGGGTAGAAGCCGTGGGAGGCGTGGTGGTGGCACGCCATGGTTCCAACCCGCTTCAGGTTATCAACAACGTGAAGGAGAGGATCAAGGAGATGGACGCAGGATTGCCGCAAAAGACACTGGCAGATGGATCTGTTTCTAAAGTGACGGTTGTTCCTTTTTACGACAGGACCGCACTGATTCACGAAACAATAGGTACGCTGGAGACTTCGCTTACACATGAAACGCTTATCGCCATCATCGTTGTAATTGTTCTGGTCTTAAACCTCAGGGCTTCGGTTGTTGTCTCCAGCATTTTACCTATTGGCGTATTGGCCACTTTTATCATAATGAAATATGCGGGGATTCAAGCTAATATAGTTGCCCTATCAGGTATTGCAATCGCCATCGGAATCATGGTTGACGTCGGAGTGGTATTTGTCGAGAATACGCTCAGGCACATGGACATGGAAGAGAATAAGGGCATTCGAAAAGGTAAACCTTTTGCAAAGCAGTTCTCACGGGACAGCTTACCACAATCGTGAGTTTTATCCCGGTTTTCATGCTGGAAGCACAGGAAGGTAAACTTTTTGTTCCTCTGGCATTCACCAAAACATTTGCGCTCATTAGTGCATATATGGTCGGCATCATATTGATACCCACGTTGATGTATTATATTTTCTCAATAAAAATCACATCAAAACAGGTTCGAAAAATATCAAACATCATACTGATTGTTGCGAGCATCGCGCTAATTATTATGACAGGATACTTTCTATTTTTCGCGCTTACGTTATTGGGTTTGAACAACCTTTTCGCGCACAGGTGGAAGAACCAAAAAATACCTACTTATATCAATTTAGGAATTGTGTTGTTTGCCGTAGCATATCTTCTTGCAACGGACTGGCTTCCCATGGGGACACAGGCCGGAACACCACGGAATTTTTTCTTTGTTATTTTAATAGTTGCCGCTATCCTGGGAGCATTGTGGCTGATGGTAATCTATTATGAGAAAATACTCAGATGGTGTCTTGCAAACAGATGGAAATTTATGACTATTCCCATCTTAACCATTCTGTTTGGTCTTGTTATCTGGCAAGGGTTCGACAAGACATTCGGTCTTGTGGCAAAAGGGTTCGAAACTGTTGGATGGAGGTCATTCCGACAGACTGGTTTCTGGCAAAGTGCAAGCACCCGGTTTCCTGGAATCGGTCAGGAGTTTATGCCTACTTTGAACGAAGGTTCTTTTCTACTAATGCCCACCAGTATGCCTCATACCGGAATAGAACAGAATCAGCAATACATTGAAATACTGGATAAAAGGATCAGCAATATTCCTGAGGTGGAAATGACCATTGGCAAATGGGGACGTGTCAACTCGGCACTCGATCCTGCACCCACTCAAATGTTTGAAAATACCATCATCTACCGCCCGGAATATATACTGGATCAAGACGGTAATAGAAAACGTTTCAAAGTAAACAGACATGGTGAATTTATTCTGACCAACAATACTACGTATAATCCGGAAGATGGTTTTCGATTGATATCTGAAGATAGCCTCGTTCACGACAGACGCGGTAAATATTTCAGACAGTGGCGCCCGGAAATAAAGAATGAAGACGATATATGGCAGGAGATCGTCAACGTATCACATCTACCCGGGCTTACTTCAGCACCAAAGTTAATGCCTATTGCTGCAAGAACAGTGATGCTTTCTACCGGTATGCGTGCACCAATGGGAGTAAAAGTATCCGGTCCCGACCTGGAATCAATAGAACAGGGTGGTAAAGCAATTGAAACAGCATTGAAAGATGTTCCTTCAGTACTTCCATCTACTGTGTTTTACGATCGGGCGGTGGGAGCTCCCTATATTGAGATCAGCTTAAACCGGCAAGAGATGGCTCGATACGGTCTCACCGTGGCCGATCTGCAGGAGGTGATCAGTGCCGCTGTTGGCGGAATGTCCCTGACCACCACAGTGGAAGATCGCGAACGTTTTCCGGTACGACTGCGTTATCCGCGTGAGTTAAGAGAGAATCCGGATGAATTGGCACGTCTCATCGTGCCTACTGCCACGGGGGCGCAGATTCCATTGGGCGATGTAACAGACATAACCTATAAACGGGGAGCGCAGATGATTCAAAGTGAGAATACCTTCCTGATTGGATATGTTATCTTCGATAAGGTAGAAGGTAAAGCGGAAGTCGATGTGGTTCAGGAAGCCCAGAGGGTGCTTGATGAAAAAATAAGAACCGGTGAAATGCAATTACCAAAAGGAGTTTCCTACACTTTCGCCGGAAATTATGAACAACAAGCCCGTGCATCGAAGCGGCTGGCTATTATCATACCGATTAGTCTTCTTGTTATCTTGCTCATTCTATATTTCCAGTTTAAAACAATCACAGCCTCGCTCATTCACTTTTCGGGTATATTTGTCGCGCTGGCCGGTGGGTTCATTCTCTTATGGCTCTATGGTGAACCCTGGTTTATGAATTTTGATATTGGCGGAATGAATATGCGCGACATGTTCAATATGCAACCTATTAATCTGAGCATTGCCGTGTGGGTTGGATTTATAGCGCTCTTCGGTATTGCTACAGACGATGGGGTGCTGATGGGAACCTATATTCATGACGCCTTTCTGGAGAAAGATCCACAGACAAGGGAAGAAGTGAGGGAAACGGTTGTTTATGCCGGTAAAAAAAGAGTACGACCTGCAGTAATGACCACAGCTACTACTTTGATCGCACTTCTTCCGGTGCTCACTTCCACCGGCAAGGGTTCAGAGATCATGGTACCCATGTCAATCCCTACTTTTGGCGGAATGGTCATTCAAATGATGACCATGTTCATCGTGCCCATCCTGCAGTGTTGGTGGAGAGAAGGTGTTATCCGAAAAAGAGCGAAACAACAAGCTAAAATTGCAGATTATGAAACAATATAACGTCAACATCTTATTCATCATATTACTGGGTTTTATTATTACACTCCCAGTCAAAGGCCAAACGGCAGATTCACTCGCCCGATACCTTGAGATAGCGGGTAGAAATAATCCCGGGTTGAATGCCGATTTCCTGGCTTACAAAGCATCACTGGAAAAGGTACCACAGGCAGGTGCATGGCCAGATCCCAAACTGGATATCGGCTTTTTTCTTAAACCGATGGACATTGTAGGTGGTCGGCAGATAGCTGATTTTACCCTTATGCAGATGTTCCCCTGGTTTGGTACCAAGAAGGCGGCACAAACTGAAGCCACCCACATGGCCAAAATGTCGTATGAACAATTCAGGGAGACAAGAGATAACCTCTACCTGGAGGTATATACCCAGTGGTATGTCCTTTCTACACTGGTACAGCAACTGAATAACAACCGAGAGAACCTGCAGCTGTTGAAACAACTCGAGGAACTGGCCATTCGCAAGGTATCATCGCCATACAGCGGTTCTTCTTCGGGTTATTCAGTACCTGCTCCTTCTCTGGCGACAAAAAGCAGCAACTCATCACCAACCGGCGGTGGCATGTCTGGGATGGGTTCGATGGGAGGATCCACAACTTCTTCCGGCACCTCCTCTTCCTCGATGTCCGGCATGAGCAGTTCAGGAGGCAGTATGTCTTCGGGTATGGGCAGTACTGCCCCGGGCATGTCGGATGTGCTCCGTGTGCAACTGGAAATGGTTGAAATAGAAAACAACGTGGAGAGTCTCTTGTCGGATATTGCAGCTGAAAAAGCCAGATTTAACGCGTTGCTGAACCGTTCGGTCGATTTTGAGGTAGTGGTGCCCGATTCTATCGTGAAAGTAGACTATCTCTTCGACAAAGCTTCTTCTATGCGTGAAATAGAAAATCAAAACCCCATGTTGGGGATGCTGGAAGAAGAAGAACTGGCATACCGCGCAAAGAGAGAGATGGACCAGAAAATGAGTTATCCCATGTTCGGGATCGGATTGCAATACATGCTGATTGGCGAAAGCAAGACAGCGCAGATGGATCAGGGCATGGCACCCGAAATGACCGGTATGGATATGGTGATGCCCATGTTTTCCATCACCCTCCCCTTATATCGGAATAAATACAGAGCACAACAGCGCGAAAGCCGGTTTATGTGGCAATCGGCCAGGGAAAAGTACAATAACACGATCAATATACTTCAGTCCGATTTGTTTAAACTGAAACAGCAACTCGACAATACCGAGCGTAAGATTGCACTCTACCGAAAACAGGAGCAATTGGCCAGAACAACCTACCAGTTGGTTGTACAGGAATTTGTTACTGCAAAGAGCGATCTCACCAACGTGATTCAGGTGCAGCGGCAGTTGCTCGATTATCAGTTGCGGCAAGCCCAGGTAATTGCCGAATACAACACAATTGTGGCATCCATCCAAAAATTACATTCTTTTGATACATCAAACAATTAAAATATAACTATCATTATGGATAAGAATAAAATAAAAGAAATTGGAAATCATCCCTATTTCAGGTACGGATTGATCCTGCTGGCCGGTCTGTTTCTCGGTTGGCTTATTTTTTCGGGGAACAACAAGGAACAAAAGTCACAGGAAACAGTTACAGTGGAAGAAGCACATGATCACGGAGCGGAACCCACCATCTGGACCTGCGCCATGCATCCCCAGATAAGAATGGAAGAGCCGGGCGACTGCCCCATTTGCGGCATGGACCTCATTCCGCTAAAGACAACCGGATCGGGCGATGCGGCTATTGACCCAAATGCCATTCAGCTATCGGCTGAAGCCGCCGCATTAGCTAATGTACAAACAACCATCGTGAGCAGACAGAATCCGGTGAAGGAGGTGCAACTCTATGGCACCATTCAGGTGGACGAAAGGCTTTCTCAATCCCAGACATCCCACGTGAGCGGACGCATCGAAAAATTGTTTGTCACCTTTACCGGCGAAAGTGTACGTCGTGGACAACCCATCGCCACCATCTATTCACCTGAGCTGTTAAACGCACAACAGGAACTGATTGAAGCAGCGAAGATGAAAGATCTACAGCCCGCTTTGATACAGGCGGTAAGAGAAAAATTACGTCTGTGGAAACTCACCGATCAACAGATCGCGCGCATAGAACAGTCGGGTGAGGTTTCTCCGCTAATCGATGTAGCCGCTACCACAAGCGGTATCGTAATTTCAAAAAATGTAAACCAGGGTGATTATGTAAATACCGGCACCGTGCTCTTCGATGTGGCCAACCTGTCGCAGGTATGGGCTGTCTTCGATGCATACGAGTCGGATCTTCCTTTTCTGAAAGTGGGCGACCGGCTGGAATACACCCTTCAGTCGTTACCAGGTAAAACTTTTTCGGGAAAAATATCTTTTATCAATCCCATTCTGGATCCTGCCACACGTACCGCCAAAGTGCGCGTAGAGACAGCCAATCCCGGCATGGAGCTAAAACCGGAGATGTATGCCAACGCACTCATCAACGCTCCGCTTAAACAATATAACAATGAGGTTGTTATTCCCAAGTCGGCCATCCTCTGGACAGGAAAGCGTTCCATCGTCTACGTGAAACAGCCCGACACCGAGACACCCGCCTTCCTGCTTCGGGAAATTGAACTGGGGCCGTCGCTTGGTGACGCTTACGTGGTATTATCCGGCATACACGACGGAGAAGAGATTGTGACCAATGGCGCATTTACCATCGATGCCAGTGCACAGTTGGCAGGGAAACGCAGCATGATGAACGATGAAGCAGGAAGGGCAGTAACGGGGCACGAGGGGCATACAATGAATGGGGCCACTCCAGCAAGTACAGCGCCCCCCACGGGACATGAGGGTCACAATATGCAGGCCGCTGCGGGCAGTGAGCATGCGATGCTGGCGGTGCAGGGTTTGTGCGAGATGTGCAAGGATCGCATTGAGAAAGCAGCAAAATCTGTCAGTGGTGTCACTTCTGCAAGTTGGGACATCAAGACAAAACAGTTGCATCTCAATTTTGATCCGGTAAAGACATCGGCAGATGCTGTTGCCAAAGCCATTGCCAAAGCAGGACATGATACCGAACATATGATGCGTTACCTTCTTGCTGCAAGTACAGAGATTAATAATCAGATTTACAAACCAAAAAGTGAAAACAAAAATGAAAACAAAAATTTTAGTGACATTTGCACTGAGCGGATTATTGTTCATTTCCTGCAATTCAGGAACCTCCAAAGAAAATAAAACGGAGAGAGAGCACATAGAGATGACACCCGGAACGGTCAACGAAGAGCATGCCATGCTTGGCGTAAAGGGAAGTTGTGAAATGTGCAAGGATCGTATCGAGAAGGCAGCAAAGAGTGTGGAAAACGTCACTTTTGCAAGCTGGGATATGGAAAAGCAAGAACTCCATCTGAATTTTGATCCCGACAAAACCAGTATTGAGACTATCAGTAAGGCTATTGCCGCAGCTGGACACGATACCGACAAGGACAAAGCACCTGACGAGGTCTATAACGCTTTGCCCGCTTGTTGCAAATACAGGGAACCGTGAGAAACGGGATTAATCGTTGTAAAAACACCCGGTTTTGCAAAACGCTGCAAAATCGGGTGTTTTGGTTTCCGGTTAACTGTTTTATTTTTCTTACATTTGTAGACAATTAAAATCACGAAATAATGAAAAACTCTTTTTTGCTGGTTCTCATGCCGGCCCTATTGTTGAATCTTTCCGCTTGTTCGGAACAAAAAAAAAGCGATTCGAAAAATGATAAATGGACACTGGTCTGGGAAGACGATTTCAAACTAAAATTCCCCGGGGAAAAAGCGATTGGAACAATTACATGAGCGATTACGACGGACTGTACGTTGTGAAAGACGGCAACCTGGTGCTGAGGGGTATCCAGAACCACGTTTTACCCAATGATACAGCTCCTTTCCTTACGGGCGGGGTTTATACCAAAGACAAACGGACATTTGGATTCGGTCGTTTGGAAATAAAGGCAAAATTAAATCCTGCGAAAGGTGCCTGGCCCGCATTCTGGATGCTACCGAAAGAGGGGAAATGGCCCGATGGAGGAGAGATAGATATCATGGAAAGGTTAAGTCACGACAAGCTTATTTATCAAACCGTACATTCCAGGTACACGCAAACCGACAGTTTACGGATCAATCCGCCGGCCAGCACTATTGTCGGCATGAATCCCGACACCTACAACGTATATGCCCTTGAAAAATACCCTGACAGCCTGGTTTTCTACGTAAACGGCAACCGGACAAAAAATTACCCGCGAGTAGTAACCACTCGGGAAAGACAATTTCCATTTGCAGAACAGGAGTTCTATCTGTTGCTCGACATGCAGTTGGGCGGCAGTTGGGTAGGAGCGGTTAATCCGGCTGCACTACCCGTGGAGATGTATATCGACTGGGTACGTTACTACGAACCTAAAAAGAATTAAGCCGTTACTTATACACGGGACTGACCCATTGCTCTTTCGGCCGGTATTTGCTTTCGGCCGCCCAGCGGATTCCCCTCTTTTGAATCTCCAGGGCCTGCGGAACGTTAAAGTCACTCATTACGTGCCCCAGGGAGGAGTAGAAAATTCGTCCGTTCCCGTAGTATTTTTTCCACGCGACAGGGACAACAGATCCGTCAATCCAGGAGGCGTGATCTCCGGTGAAAACCGTTGTGGCAAGTACTTTCACATTGGGATCGACATGCACAAAATACTGTTCGGAGTGCATATCAAAATCTTTCAATCCCCGGGTAACTCCATCCTTATGATCCGTAATCTTCACCCGGTAATCGATAACTCCGCCGGGATGGGCCACCCATTGTCCGCCAACCATAAACTGGTATTCCGTATTTTCCCGGAAAGAATCCCCGATTCCTCCGTGCCACCCGGCAAAACCGCATCCTGCCTTAACCGCTTCCAGCAGCCCTTTTTCCTGCTCCTGCGTTATTTTGGCCATCGTGACAACCTGAACGATAAGGTCGAGGGATTGCATCAGTTCCTTGTCGGCATATGTATCCAGGCTGTCGGAAACAATCACTTCCGCACCTTCAGCTTGGAGCCAAGGCACGAAGATGTCAACGGATTGCCGGGGTTCATGGCCATCCCAGCCTCCATAAACGTACAAAACTTTCTTATCTCTTAAAACCGTACTCTCCGGATTGGGAATAATCCTCCTCGCCAGTACATTTTCAGGGAGCAAAACGGAGCTTACACCCAGTGCCGCAGATGCACGGATAAATTTACGACGCGATAACTTTTTCATATTCTTGGGGTGTTTATGGGAAATGAGTGGTTAAACAACCTTTCTTCAGCGAGTTTCTCGAACCGGGTACCGGGACGGCCGTAATTGACATACGGATAAATGCTGATGCCGCCGCGGGGTGTAAAAATTCCGGTAACTTCAATGTACTTCGGATCCATCAACCCGATCAGGTCTTTCATAATGATGTTGACGCAATCCTCGTGAAAAGCACCGTGATTGCGAAAACTGAACAGGTAGATCTTTAACGATTTGCTTTCTACCATTTTTACATCGGGAATATAATCGATCCGTAGGGTGGCGAAGTCGGGTTGTCCTGTAATGGGACATAAACTAGTGAACTCAGGACAATCGAAAGTCACCCAGTAGTCGTTACTGCGGTGCTTGTTTTCAAAAGCTTCCAATACTTCGGGAGCGTAATCTTGCTTGTATGTTGTTTTTTTGCCGAGAAGACTTAAGTTTTCGGTTTGAGACATAATTTCAGTTTAAAATCGATTATTCCTCAAATATAATACGAAAAAAAATACAAATAAAATATTCTTCCGTTTTTCTGTAGAAGAGAAAATCCGGTCCGCTGTTCTCCTATTATTTAAGCGTTTCTGACAGTACGGTTTTACAGGCTGGTTTCATGGCGCATTTTTGTGTACACGGTAAGTTTTACTTTCTATCCGCAAGATATTCCTGCAATCCCCTGTTACGCAACTTGCATGCGGGGCAGTGTCCACACCCCCCGGCTTTTATTCCGTTGTAGCAAGTAAGCGTTTCATTTTTTACGATTTCAAAAACCCCGAGTTCGTCGGCAAACGCCCATACTTTTGCTTTGTCTCTGTGCATCAACGGGGTATGGATAATAAAATGCTTGTCCATGGCCAGGTTTATGGTTGCATTTAGCGAATGGATAAAGGTGTCCCTGCAATCGGGGTAACCGCTGTAATCGGCTTCGGAAACACCGGTTACCAGGTGTTTGATCCCTTTTGCATAAGCGACAGCTGCCGCAAACGTGATGAACAACATGTTTCGTCCCGGCACAAACGTATTGGGATATGAGCCGGCAGGTTGTTCTTCGTCCATAGCGATGGATTTGTCTGTCAACGAATTGGGGGATAGATGAGAAATAACGGAAGCATCGAGCAGCTGGAACGATACACCGGCTATTTCGGCTATGTTTCGGGCAACCTCTACTTCCAGCGAATGCCGTTGTCCGTAGGAAAAACACAACGCTTCAACGTTTCTGAAAGTTTGTTTTGCCCAAAACAGGCAGGTGGTAGAATCTTGTCCTCCTGAAAAAAGGACAAGTGCATCTTCGTTTTTGTAATCTGTCATCTTTTGTAGGATTTCTTTTTGTTCTTACATCAAAACCGGCGCTTCCCCTTTTTCAAATTTAACGGCCGGAGAATTGGAAATGTCTTTTTTGAAGGATTGTATGGCGTCATCGTTCAATTCCGTCAACTGAACAACCACCCTGTTCTCAAAAACGTCGGCACCGGCACCGGCAAAACGGGTTAGAAAGGGATGGTCGGCCGGGACGGACGAATTGCTCAGAAACTGGTCGAGCCGATCCATCACCTGCATCATTTCACGGTAAGAGTAGGTGCAGGATTCGGTCAGAAAATCATCGGTCCCAAGAATAGAGGCAATGGTCGAACGGTATTGTCCCGGGTTTCCTACCACACAGATCACAAATCTTCCATCGTTGTCAATAAACGAACCGCCGTAGTACGGAGGGTAGTCGGTTGCGGCCGGCTCCTCCACTTCCCAGTTGGGATTGAAAGAGGACAATAACTTGTCGTGAAGATTTTTAGAAAGTTGCTCCGTTTTTTCAACGGTTGTCCTGGAAAACTGTTGGACATTGCCGGCAGCTTCTTTCGTTTGTCGCTTACAGGCCGTTCCTGTTAACAGGACTACGGCAAAAATAACGATTGCGGAAATGTTTTGTTTCATGTTTCTAATAACACTTTTCTTGCACTTTTTGTTCCAATGGTCCATTCTCAATTATTCAGCCTCGTTTTTTATAACTCAATACCGCCCACGTATTGAAAAACACCGCAAACCCGGTCAACCACATCAACGGCTTAAAAAGATCGGACAATGCACTGCCTTTCAGGTATACCAACCGCATGATTTCGATAAAGTAGGTGAGGGGATTGGCATAGGCGACAACCCGTGCCCACCCGGGCATGGCGGAAACAGGTGTAAACATCCCGCTGAGCAGGATGATGATCAGAATAAAAAACATGACCAGAAACATCGACTGCTGTAACGTATCGGAATAGTTGGAGATGATGATTCCCAATCCGGTAATTCCCAGCAGGAATATAACGGCGGAGATATACAAGGTGATGAAACTTCCCGACGGAAGCAATCCGTATATTATCCATGTGACCAAGAACGACAGGGTCAGGATAACAAGCCCGATAATCCAGTACGGGATAAGTTTTGCCAGAATAAAATTAAATTTGCTTACCGGCGTTGCGTTGATCTGCTGGATGGTGCCGGTTTCTTTTTCAATTACGATATTCAGTGAAGGCAAAATGCCGCATATGAGCGTCATCATGAGTACAATAAACGCCGGCAGCATAAAGGTTTTATAATCGAGGCGTTTGTTGTAACGGTAATCGGTTACCGCATCAATGTGCGATGCATCCGACAGCACGGATACCGGAAAGAGTTCAGTACGAAGCTCCTGCGAAAAATCGTTGACAATCTGTGTCAGGTAGCTGTTTCCCAACAACCCCTGCGTACTGTTTACAGCGTTTGCTGAAATCATTACCTTGGCACGGCGCTCTTTCACCATATCGGTATCGAACGACGCGGGAATTTCCAGGACAATATCCGCCCTTTCTTTCTCTATATCGCCAATGGCATCGTTGTAGCGGGTGGATATACCGGTAAGAATAAAATAAGCCGATGCATCTATCTTGTTTATCAACCGTTGAGAATACACACTTCTGGCATTGTCCACCACGTGGATTTGTATGTTCTTCACTTCAAAATTAATCGCCCACGGAAAGATCAGCAGCACCAAAACCGGATACAGCACGATCATTTTGGGTATGATCGCATTCCTGCTGATCTGCTTGAACTCTTTCTCAATGAGGTATTTCAGTTGACTCATGTTGTTCTAATTGTTTAAAGCCGGTTTTTGATTTTCGCAATACTCGCCCCGATAAGAAAAACAACCATCGCGGTCAGGATACCTACTTCTTTTACTACGTGCGTAAACCCCAGTCCTTCGATCATCACCTTTTTCACCGCAGCAATGTACCAGCGTGCAGGTACAGCCGATGAAACCCATTGCAGTGGTTCAGGCATGTTTCCGATAGGGAAAATCATTCCCGAAAGGATCAATGTGGGCATCATCAGCCCTATTCCCGAAATAAGCACAGCGGTTACCTGCGTTTGCACGAGGGTGGAAATAAGTAACCCCAGTGAGAGCGACAGGAAAATGAAAAGGACCGATACGGCAACCAGCAGCGCCAGATTTCCCTGGATAGGGACACCCAACACAAAATAAGACAACAACAGGATGGTGATCAGGTTGATGAACGAGAGTGCCAGGTAAGGGACTGTTTTTGAAATCAGTACCGTTCCCGGTTTCAGCGGCGATGTCAGGAGTACTTCCATCGTGCCGCGCTCCTTTTCCCGGACAATGGATATCGAGGTCATGATGGCACAGATGATCATCAGCACCAACCCCATGATTCCGGGCACAAAAGTGTATGCGGACTTCATTTCGGGATTATATAGCAGTTTGTTCTCCACTTCAATCCGATAAGGAATGTGGGGATGATATTCGCCAACGATAGCGGTTACGTATCCGGCGACAATGGTTCCCGTGTTTGGATTGGACGCGTCGGCAATGATCTGAAGCTGAGCTTTTTTTGAGTGGACAAGGTTCTCGTTGAAATTTTGTTCATACACGATGGCCACATCCGTTTCCCCCCGTTGCAGCAACTTGTTTATCTCATCGGACGAGTACACATATCCCTGCATATGGAAATAGGGATTCGCCGTGAGGCGTTCGGTAATATCGCGTGTGGCGGCATCTTGTGCCGGATCGAAAATCACGGTACGGATATGCTGTACTTCCATATTGATGGCGAATCCGAACAGCAAAATCTGCACAACAGGCATCCCCAGGAGGATCAGCATGGTGCGCCCGTCACGGAGTATGTGGTAGAATTCCTTGTGTACGAAAGAGAGAAATTGCTTCATATCAATTATCCGTTATCCATTCTTGTCGCTTTTCTGGCCAACTTCCGGAACACCTCGTCCATGCTTTGCGCCTGATGGATCTCCTTGAGGTTGCCGGGGACGTCCAACGCTTCGATTCTTCCGTCGACCATTATCGATACTCGGTGACAATATTCGGCTTCATCCATGTAGTGCGTGGTTACAAAAACTGTGATCCCACGGTCGGAAGCTTCGTAAATCATTTCCCAGAACTGGCGCCGCATGGCCGGATCGACTCCGCCGGTCGGTTCATCAAGAAAAACAATTTGAGGCGTGTGAAAAACAGCTACCGAAAAAGCGAGTTTCTGCTTCCAACCCAACGGCAGGGATTTCACCAGGGTGTTTCGTTCACTTTCGAACCTCAACCTATGAAGCAATTCATTCGTTTTTTCTTTTATCTCTTTGTCCGTCAACCCGTAAATTCCACCAAAAAGACGGATATTCTCCCATACTTTCAGGTCTTCGTACAACGAAAACCGCTGGCTCATGTAACCGATGTTGCGTTTTATCTTCTCGTTTTCTTTCAGGATATCGTATCCGGCCACCGTCCCTTTTCCCGATGTAGGCTTACTGATTCCGCACAGCATCTGCATGGCGGTGGTTTTCCCTGCACCGTTAGCACCCAGAAAACCGAATATTTCCCCTTTGTGGACATCGAAAGAGATACGGTCAACAGCGGTGAAGCTGCCAAACTTTTTCGTCAATTCCGAGACATTTATTACGATTTCACTTTCCATTCTTCACGTTTCGCTTGTCAATGCCATGAAACAATCCTCCACCGTCGGCGTCGCGACATTGATCCGCACTTTTGAATACCCTTTTTCTTGTAAATAGCATTGAAGTCCGGTGACCGGCAGATCCGGCTGAACGGTAACGTGGTGTTCATTTCCGAACGCGAAGCAGGTTTTTACCTGCGGATGCGCCCGTAAATCGCGCAACGATGCCGATAAATTTTCAGTTTGTACCGCCCACAACGTTTCCGTATAACGGTTTATGATGTTTTGCGGCGTATCGATAGCAATAAAGCTCCCTTCGCGCATTAACGCGATGCGGTCGCATAGGCTTGCCTCGTCCATATATGCCGTGGAGACCAAAACGGTTATCCCTTCGGATTTCAACCGCTCCAGCATATCCCAGAATTCTTTCCTGGAAACAGGGTCCACGCCGGTTGTAGGCTCGTCAAGGATCAGCACCTCAGGTTTGTGTATCAGCGCGCAACTGAGGGCAAGTTTCTGTTTCATCCCGCCCGACAATGCTCCCGCCCGGCGTTTCTTAAAAGGTTCGATCTGTTGGTAAATGTCCTTGATAAGCGGGTAGTTCTCCTCCAGGGTGGTATTGAAAACGGTGGCGAAAAACCTGAGGTTTTCTTCCACGCTCAAATCCGGATAAAGCGAAAATTTCCCCGGCATATACCCGATTATGCGGCGGATTTTCCGGAAGTCTTTGACTACGTCCCATCCATTTATTCCGGCAGATCCGCTATCGGGCAACAACAATGAGGCTAGAATGCGAAAAAGGGTGGTTTTCCCCGAACCGTCGGGCCCGATCACACCAAAGATCTCTCCGTCGTTTACCGAAAACGAAAGGTCGTTTAACGCGGTTACTTTTTCGTACGCTTTATGCAAATTTGTTGCTGCAATCATGGCCTTTCCTCCAGGTGCCGGAATTTAACTTCTCCGTACATGCCGATCTTCAGAAAACCGTCGTTCTTCACAGCAATTTTTATCGCATACACCCGGTTTGCCCGTTCATTTTTTGTTTGAATCGTTTTGGGCGTGAATTCCGATTTTCCGGATATCCACGACACGGTACCGGGGTATGATTTCATGTCGCCCTCTCCAGCATCCACGCGTACAGTTACGGAATCGTTAAGTTTTATGCCGGATAGCTGATCGCTGGTGATGTAGGCGCGCAGGTACATATTGTCGATATCGGCAATCTTGAAAAGCGGTGATCCCGTACCGGCAAGCTCACCCCGTTCGGCGTATTTGTTGAGCACTACACCCGAAGCAGGACTTTTTATGGTGCATTTCTTCAACAAATCATCCAATTGCGCTACCTGAATCTGCAAAGCGGAGCTTTGTGCAGATATATTCTCGCTGCTCTTTTGCAAGGTGGAGGTTTGAGCCGACAATTGTTTTTGTAACACTTCAATTTGCGCATTTATATCATCCAGTTGCTTTTTATTTGCCGCGTTTGCCTCAATCAGGTTCTGCGTACGGGTACGCTCCCGTTGCAACGTTTGAATTTGCTTCTCAATAGCGGCTGTTTGCGCACCGATGTTTGGACGTTGCACCCGGACACCCTGTACGTTTGACTCCAGGCTCATCTTTTGCAGAAAAAGTTGCACGGTGTCTATCTGTCCTACAATTTCTCCGGCTTGTAGTGTTTGTCCCTCTGCAATGTCCAGCGACAGAATTTCACCGTTTCCCTGCGCCGAGACAATGATTTCTGTGGCCTCGAACGATCCGGTGGCGTCGTAGTCGCTGTCATTGCCTGAACAGGAAGCAAGAAGAAAAAGTATAACCGGAAAAATAAAAAGTTTTGTTGGCTTCATATCGTTGCTGTTTGTATGGATTTTCTATTTTAATTCGTTGTGAATTTTAGCTTGTAAACCGACATCAGGTATTGAATCTCGTGCAGCGATTTTGCCTGCCTGACAGCTTCCAGAGCGTTGATCTCCCGCAGCAAATCCGAAACCGTCAGTGTTCCGTTCTTCACTTTTGCCTCAGCAGCCTCTTTTATTTGCTTTCTCAGCCGGATAATCTCGTTATCATCCTGTAGGGTCTGGCGGTATTTTTTTATCTCGTTTTGCTGTTGTGGAAGCTGCACGTTCAGGTTATAGAGAAAGGTTTCGCGCTCCGAGTCAAGCGCCCGTTTTTGCTGTTCAATGCTATTTTTCTCCTGTTTATACGTATAGAGGCTGCCGAGATTCCACGAGAAGCTCACTCCTCCGATCACATACGGTTTAAATTTATTTTCAAACATGTTCAATGCCGGCTTTCCGTATCCGCCCTGGGCAAATGCACCGATGACAGGCCTGTTCCTGGCGTTCAGAGCTGTTTTTTGTGAATTCAGCAGGTTTTCCTGAGCCGTAAACAACCGCAGCTCGGGACGGTCAATAGTTATATTCTCAGGTAACTCATTAACCGGTGGTTTTACAAAAACGGTTTTCGGGTCTATACGGCGTCCGGTCAAAACGGAAAGGATCTTGATGTAACTGTCCAGTGCCGATTCCATTTGGATACGCTGCTGATTGGCCTTCAACTGTTCCACTTTCACGGCGCTTAAGTCGGCATCGTTGGCTACTCCGTTCACCACGTAGCTTTGGACGTTCTCGTAGTTACGCTGTAACTCGCTTTCCAGGATAGCCTGTTGTGTCAATTGCTCGTTGAGCAATAAAATTCCAAAGAAAACCTGGTTGACACGCTCCTGAAGGGAATAAATTTCAGTTTCGAGTTTTTGTTTTTCTACCTCGGCATTGGCGGCGATCATCTCTTTTTGCGCGGCAACCTTTCCTCCGTCCCAGACGAGTTGGTTCAATTGTCCATAGACCTGATACTGGTCTTTATCGGGAACCGGAATCGCAAGGGGGGGAAAAGTTGACGGAAGCTCCAGATCAATCCTTGTAACATCGCTTTGCCAGGTTGCTTTTGCATTCAGGGAAAGTTGCGGATAGTAGGCTTTATTGGCGTTTTCCAGGTTGAAACTCCTGATGTTTTCAATGACATTAAACCGCGCAATGGCCGGATAATTTTCACGCGCCATTCCCTGACAATCTTCGATGGTGAGGGATTGTGCACTGATAGAGAAAAGGGAGACGACAAACAACGGTGTTAATAATGTAATTCTTATGTACTTCATTGCTGAGATTGTTTTAATATGGCAAAAATCCATTCCGGGATCAACTTTTCCCTGTTTTCGATAAACTGTAAAAAATCTTCATCTTTCACCATTCCCGAAGTGATAAACAGGGGTTTGGCGATAAAGGGAAAGATGGTCAGGCTGACGATATTCATGATAAAGTCGGATGTGGAAATGGCGAACCCGCTGTGTTGAAGCTGCTCGTCTATGGTTGGCTGGGATATTGTCCGTGCCTGCTGCAAAATGGGGTTAAATATGTTTTCGTTATTTCTCAGCTCATTGAGCACGAAAATGGGCAACTCTTCGTTTTCCGTTAACAATTTCGTGTAATTCCTGACAAGAAGCCGGATTTTCTTATCGAGAGAAATATTCCTGTCCGATAAAAGGGGAATCATCAACCCGAAGAGGGCTTCAAATTTTTCCTTCAAAACCTGTTTGAACAGATTTTCCTTGCTGCCGAAGTAGTAATTGAGCAATGCCAGGTTTATTCCTGCTTCCTCCGCAATGTCCCGTGTCTTGGTCGCCGCATATCCTTTTTGGGTGAATATTTTTCTCGCAGCTGCAGCAATTTTCTGTTCCGTTGTCAAGTCTTCCATCTTTGCGTTCATGCTTTGACGCAAAAGTATACAATCTCCATGTATTAAACAAGTGTTTAAAACATTTGTTTAAACACATTTTGCTTTTTTCTCGCGTCTTTTTTCCGTTATTCGTTATCTTTGCGGTAAATTGACTAAAAATGAAAGCTACTCTAATCCTGTTTTCTCTCTTTCTTTTTGCCATCTCTTTTACGGGATGCTCCAAGAACGATCCAAGCATAAACGCCACCCGGTTGAGAATAAAACTTACGGATGCTCCCGTATTGCTGATATCGGAATTTAATGTCGACATTCAGAAAATTGAAATCTCCACTACCGACAATACCAACAGTGATGAAAAATGGACAACTCTTGATTTTCAAGGCGGGGTTTACAATGTTCTTCCGCTTTCGAACGGGAAATCAAAACAGATTGTTGATCAGTTTTTTCCTGCAGGTGTGTTGCGAAAAATAAAAATAACGTTCGGAAACAATTCAACACTTAGCACCTCAACCGGAACAAAACCCCTTATGCCGGATCCTGAAATCAAAGAAGGCATCGTCGTGGAGGTCAACGATAACCTCTACGCCAATTACATCACCAGCATAATGATCGATATCAATGCTGCCCTTTCGTTCTACGAATCCAACGGTAACTATTTTCTCAAGCCGGTGTTACGTGTTTTTCCCGAAACGTTTGGCGGATCGTTAAAAGGTTATGCCTTACCCCTGGAGGCCGAACCGGCCGTGATCATCGTAAAAGACAGGGACACCCTTTTCACCATACCCGAAAAGGCCGATGGAATGTTTTACTTTAAAGGCCTGAAAGAAGGGGATTGGGAGATTGTTGTTTTTTCGACCTCAAACTCAGGCTACCGAGACACCCTCTTTGTCGATACTGTGTATACCGGTAAAACACGTGAGTTAAAATCGAAGATTGTTCTAAAAAAATAAACGTTTCGTTATACTAATTATTTTTTTTTAATCTGCCGGATTGAAAAGCGGGTTCTTTTTTTGTATTTCTTAAGCGAAGCCGCAAAACAAACGCAAGAGATGAAGCGTTTTATGTGTACACTCGAAAATGGGTTTTATTGAGAAAGAAAAAGTTTAACTAAAACATCAAATTTTATGAAAAGAAAAAATTTCAAAATTCTCCTGTCGGTGTTCTCTGCTCTGGCATTGTTAATTTTCGCGGCAGGCTGTACAAATGAAAATGAAGATTTTTCCGGCGGAAAAGCTCAAATCCAGTTCGAACTGACCGATGCTCCATCGTTGGATTTAGCCAAGGTAGTCATTGACATACAAGGGGTTAAAGTTGGGGTAGCGGATGAATTCTACGAGGGTGACGATGATCCTTTTTATGATGAAAACGATGATGTTGATGAAGTTGAATGGGTTACCTTGAACATCAGCAAACCTGGATTATATAATTTGTTGGATTACCGAAACGGTGAAATGATCGCCTTGGCCGGAGGAGAAATCCCCGCCGGAAAAATAAGCCAGGTCAGGTTACTTCTGGGATCCGGTAGTTACGTGGAAACAATGGACGGAAAGGAGTATCCCCTTAAGACACCGTCGGCACAAACAAGTGGGTTGAAGTTCAGTCTCCACGAAACTTTGCTTGCCGACAAGATGTACAAATTCGTCATTGATTTTGATGCTGCACGTTCAGTAGTCGCTACGGGAAACAACAAGTACATCTTACACCCGGTTATTCGCACCTACGCGAAAGACTGGGGCGCCACATTGAGAGGATTTGTCCTCCCGCCGGAAGCCAACGCTTTTGTTCAACTGACCAAAGCAACGGACACGTTAATCTCTCTGCCCGAGGAAAACGGTAAATTCTTGTTCCCGGGTATTGACGAGGGTATGTGGAAACTGGAGGTTATTGCCGACACGGCAACGGAATACACTAATTTTGTACTGGAAAGTGTTCCGGTTGATAAAGACCAGATAAAAGATGTAGGCACAATTACATTGGTAAAGTAACACAACACAAGCAGCAGCAAACTATCGAGTAAAAAAACAGCAAGGCCCCCTTTTTCGGGGCTTTGTTGTTCTTATCAGCCTTTACACGTAACTTTGCAGGAAAATTTTGCCCAACACTCGTCGCTGGCTTTCTTGAGTTTCTGCCTGTCGGAAAGATACTTTTAACAATTTAATTTATTTTCACATCTGTAGGAGTTATAATCATTTACTTATTTCTATCTTTGTTTCTGGTTTTGATATTCGAACAATAAAACAATGACACAAATGAAAAGATCAATCTATTTGATGATGGCGCTTTCAGCCATGTTGGTTTTAGCAATTTCCTGTAAACCAAAACAAAGTGCATACAAACAAGTATATGAAGCTGCCAAAGAAAGAGAAATGCAGCAAACAGCGTCACAGCCTACTGTTGTAAAAGATGCCGGTACGCTGCCTCCGGTTGAAGTGTCAGTGAGAAAAGAGAAAGTTGAACCCGTCCTTGCTTCCGATGCTGCAAATCTGAAAAACTTCAGTGTAGTAATCGCTTCCTTAAGTGTAAAACTGAATGCTGAATCGTTAAAAACCAGAATGCAAAACGAAGGTTATCCGGTGATTTTGGCCGAAAACGAACAGGGCATGTACAGGGTTATCGTTGCGAGTTACGATGACAAAGCTTCGGCAGCTGCAAAACGCGATGAGATCTATCAAAAATATTCCGCTCTCGGCAATACCGATTACTTGCGAAGAACTTACGGTGTTCCTTTCAACGATCTTTGGATCTTGGAGAGGCAGTATTAAATGCTGAAAGACCGGAAAACAGGTTTTCCGACAAGAGATAACAAATAATAAAGCTGTCCGGTATTGAAACGGGTGGCTTTTATTATTTTACCCGAACAATAAAAAATGAAAGTACGGTTTTTAGGTACGGGAACATCCACGGGTGTTCCCGAGGTGGGTTGCAGTTGCGAGGTATGCATGTCGGCTGATGCCAAAGACAAAAGATTGAGATGCTCTGTCCAGGTGGAGACAGGTGATTCACGCATTATCATCGATTGTACACCCGACTTCAGGTTGCAGATGATGGACCTGCCTTTCCGGAAAATTGACGGGCTGCTCATCACTCACGAACATTACGATCACGTGGGTGGAATGGATGACTTGAGGCCTTTTTGCAGATTTGGAGCTATCGATGTTTTTGCTGAAACGAAAGTAAAAAATGCATTGATGCAGAGAATACCCTATTGTTTTGGAGAAGATCGGTATACCGGCGTACCGGATATCCGGATCCGGACAACCGATGCTCTTCACCCTTTTTTTATAAATGACACTGAAGTTATCCCCATCCGCGTTATGCACTATAAACTCCCCATTTTGGGTTTCAGAATAAAAAATTTCGCTTACCTTACCGACGTGAAATTTTTACCGGACGAGGAACTGATCAAGCTCAATGATTTGGATGTATTGGTAGTTAGCGCTTTACGAAAAGAAAAACACCTTTCACATCAAACCCTGAACGAGGCTCTCGCTCTGGCGAAAAAAATTGGAGCGGGACAAACCTACTTTACGCACATGAGTCATCAGGTTGGACTGCACAAAGCGGTCGACATGAAATTGCCCACATCCTTTTCCCTCGCTTATGACGGGTTAGAGGTGTTTCTGTAAAAAAGGAGTTTTTGTATTTTTTTAACTACGTAAAATGCAGCGTTTTTCTACATTCTTCATCTATATAATAAACAAATTGGTGAGTAGGCATTGATTTTTTCGTACATTTGTTGTAGATAATAACGGCATAAAGAGTTAAACCAAATGAATAAATTATTGTCAAACTCGATGAAATGAATTATTTAAAACAACCAAACAAAAAATAAGGGGAAAAAGCTAAGGTTTGTTGGTACTGGCGCCCGTTATAGGCTTTGCCCAAGAATGGGACGACATTTATGCTGATCCCGCTCAAAACACTACAACCCTAAAGGTTCAGAAAAAACAAGAACCGCAAAAAAAGAAAATTGTTGTGGTAGAGGGAAAAGCATCCAACATGGAAGTGCGTGCAAACGGACGTGACATTGACGAGTACAACCGTCGCGGGCAAAACGATTTAGCCGAGAACGATACTGCAATTGTTGAAGATTCTGCCTACCAGCAATACGAATATACAGACAGAATTATTAAATACCACGATCCGGAATCGAGCATCAAGATAACCGGGGCGGATGAGGTGACCGTTTACGTAGGCGACGATATCTATGCCGATTATTACGATAACCGCGCATGGGGTTCAAACCTTTATTTCGGTATGGGATGGGGCTGGAACAGCTACTATCCCTGGTACGACCCCTGGTACGATCCCTGGTACTACGGCTACGGATGGGGGTATCCCTATTATAGCCGCTGGTACAGCCCGTGGTATTACAGCAGGTGGTACTCACCCTGGTATTCTCCCTGGTACTACGGAGGCTACTATGATCCCTGGTACTACGGTTACGGCGGGTGGTACGGAGGTGGCTATTACAGCGGCTTCCACGACGGATACTACTCCGGTTTGAGCAACAATCGCTCCGGTAGAAGCACAGGGGTCTACAGAACAAGCTCGGCCAACCTCGCAGGCAGATCATCCGTAGCAAGTGTGGGCAGAGCTTCAAGTACAACCTCGGGCCGTTCAGCAATCGGCAGTACCGCAAGAAGTGCGTCAAACAGAAACGCTTCGGCCTACAGCAGGAGTTCATCTGCCTCTCCAAGAACACGGATTATCGATAACAGCGGCCGCGTTTATGACTCCCGATCGGGCCAGATCATAAACAGAAGTTCGTCTTCTTCCCGCTCGTCCGGTACGGGCACTGTCGATTCCAATTCGAGGATCTACAACAGCAGAAGCAGTTCCAGCACTTCATCGGCAAGGAACAGCGGCAACACTTACGAAAGAAGCTCTTCAAGCAGGAGCAGCACCTATTCAACGCCTTCAAGGAGCTCGTCGGGCAACGGTTCGTATTCCGCACCAAGCAGAAGTTCAAGCTCAAGCCGTTCTTCATCTCTTGGCTCTTCCTCAGCCGGATCATCCAGCAGAAGTTCTTCGGGCGGTTCCTATAGCGGTGGAAGCAGCGGACGAAGCAGCAGTGGAGGACGTCGTTAAACAATAAATCAATAAACAAATGACTGCTTCACAAAATCTCAGAAAGGGTTTATTTGAGGCAGTTGTTTTTTATCCAACCATCTCGTAAAGCCGCACGAGCATGAACTCAGGTTGTGTACACTATGCCAGGCGGAAAGGAGCATGATTCAGTGAAAACAAAATAAAAATTGTACAAAATGAAAAAAATTGCATATTTTCTTTTCTCTTTAGTGTTTATTTCAAATTATTCCTTTTCGCAGGGAGAAGTGGAAGCCTTGAAATATTCCCGAAACGAGCTTTACGGCACGGCACGTTCTATGGCCATGGGCAATGCTTTTGGTGCGCTGGGAGGCGACATCACGGGTGTTTCCATCAATCCGGCAGGAATTGCTGTTTACAGAAGTTCGGAAGTGGTGGGCACGTTAGGATTTCAACAAAACGCCGCCAAAGTGGGTGAATTAAACATGAAAGTGAACGATTTCAACTTGCATAACCTGGGATTTGTAGGTTACTTTCCGTTGAGAAACGAGGTAATGCCCATGATAAATTTCGGGTTTTCCTACAACAAGCAGAAGACTTTCAACAACGATATTCACGCCGCTGGAAATGGCAATAGCACCATGCTGGATTACATTGCAGACAGGAGTTACGGCGTTGATTCCAGAAAACTGGAAATGGGTGAAAACTTACCCGACCCGTTCATTGATCAGCCCTGGCTCTCTGTACTGGGATTTAACTCCTGGTTAATTGATGATTATTTGAGCGATGACGGAACATATTATTACGAACCGTTAGATACTAAAGGCGAGCCGGCCAGACAGGAGATAAAATCATCGGAAAGGGGATATATCGATAATTACGATTTTACTATTGGAACCACGATAAACAATGTGCTGAACATTGGATTAGCCCTGAATATTTTCGATATCAACCACTCCCTGTACACCGATCTTCTGGAAGATTTCAACAGCGGCGGTTATACGCTTAACAACGAGGTGATAACAAACGGTGCCGGAGTCGGTGCCAAGCTGGGGATAATTTACCGCCCTGTAAACTCGATCAGGGTAGGGTTGGCATACCATTCACCCACCTGGTACTCCATGTCGGAAATTTATAAGGCCAGGGTTGACGATGACCTGGGAGCTTACATCGATGATCCAAAGTATGAGAAAGGCTGGATTAACTCTGCCAAATTTACGAACCATTATGACCTGAAAACACCCGATAAATGGGTGTTGAGCGTTGCAGCAGTTTTAGGAAACAGTTTTATCTTAAGTGCCGATTACGAATGGATGAATTATCAGCATATGAAACTAAGTGTTCCTTCCGGAAGTAATTCCAGCAAAGGTTGGTACGATGTCGATAACGGATACATCAAAAAGGATTTTAAAGCCACATCAACTTTTAGAGTAGGCAGTGAATACAGGCTTACTCCGCAATTTTCAGGGAGATTGGGTTACGCCTGGATGCAGAATCCCTACGATGCCGAATTTTCAAAAGCAGGGGATGCTGGTGTATCCGGTTCAAACACCATCTACCGAATGGAGGGTGACACGCATTACCTTACCGGGGGATTGGGTTATCGGTTCAACAGAAACCTTTATGCCGATCTGGCGGTGGTTTATCAAACCCAGGAAGACCAGTTGTATCCGTTCCCAAACTTATATGCCTATAACGGCGATACGCGAGGGGAACTTGTTATTGATGCAGCCCCCTTTACCCTGAAGAACAGATCCGTTAGAGGATTATTGACATTGGGGTACCGGTTTTAAATAATTCATGTTCATTTTTAGCACCGGGCAGTTCTTACAGACTGTCCGGTTTTTTCAGCTATTTGCGAATGGTTTCCACTTCAGACAAGGTAATGTTATCCCCTGTGGATATTTCTGTTTTTTGTGGCGCAGGGGAAAACAGGTTATAATCATCAATCTTTTCCACCCCTTCCAGTTGCCACTTATTCGCACTAACCATTTCGGTCAGCAAGGTCTTCATCTGCATCGATGCTATTTTCATCAATCCACTGTTTAACGCAGCCTGCTTTACCTGTTCTTTAGCCAGTCCCTGAATAAGTTGTAAATCTTTCCTGCTGATAAAGTTAAACAGATCGTCTTCGAAATAATAGTAATCGAAATCGGGGTCCAGAGAAAGAATTTCGGGAGCCGGAAAGGTAAGCAATTTTATTTTTTTATTTTCATTGTCCACTTCCCACTTGCATTTTTCAATATCGTAACCGATCAGCACTTTAGCTTTTACAATGACCAGGGCTTTTTTGGTCGAGGGGATGAACTTGAGCAGTTTTTTTGTATTCTCGTAGTTGTAGATTTCGTTCAGCTGACCTTCGGCAACCACAATCTTAAACACCCTGCGAATACTTTCAACAACGGTATGAGAAGTAACATTCGTTGAGTTGCTGGCACTACCGGATGGATGGATTAACCTGAAAATCAAAAAAGCAATAACCGCTCCAATGATCGACCCAAAAATCAGAAAACCCAGCGTATTGTTTCCAGACACCGCATAATACGGCCGAAAGAAAGCAGCGTATATAAATCCGGCGAGCAGCAACACAAGCAGCGTAGCCGCAATCCAAAGGGCAAAGTTGAATTTTCTCATTGAGGTCCTGTCAATTAATGCGCGGGCAAAGTTAAGAAAAACTTTGCCTTGGGAACAAAAGAGTTAACAAATATTCTTCTTTAACCCGCGTTTTAGTTAGAAAATGGGATTGCATTCGGTTATTTTTGTGTAAATTTGCAAACTAAAACGGTGAATGTACAAATACTCCCTCCTTACTGGTTATACAATCCGTTCGTTGGTTTCCTCCAAGTCAACAAATCACTTATTTTTATATCAGCATGAAGAATTCTGACAGAAGAACCTTTTTAAGACAGACGGCAGCTTTGGGCGCAATTGCCGCGACGCCCGCGCTGGCAGGTTGCTGTTCAAACGAAAAAAACAACGATATAAGCGGTAAATTCGTGCATCACGTCTTCTTCTGGCTTAAGCAGCCGGACGATGAAAAAGTCAAGAACGATTTTCGCAACGCATTGATTAAACTGGCATCTGTGGAAACTGTTCGGTTTAGGCATATAGGTACTCCTGCAGCCACAAATCGTGCAATTATCGATACCACGTACACGTTTTCGCTGCTTGTCGTTTTTGATGACGAAAAAGGGCACGATGCGTACCAGGTACATCCCATCCACGACGAGTTTCGTGAAAAATACGCCGATTGGTGGACGCGTGTGCAGATTTACGATACAAAGTAGAAGGCAACGGGCATCTGTCAGCGAAGCGAGCTGAAGCCTGAAGTCTGCAATTAAAAATATACAGTACGTTTTGAACAAAAAATAAAAAATGGACAAATCAATCAAAAAAATCATTTTATTGGGGTCGGGAGCATTGAAAATCGGACAGGCAGGTGAGTTTGATTATTCAGGATCGCAGGCACTAAAGGCTTTGAGAGAGGAGGGAATAAGGACGGTACTTATTAACCCAAACATTGCAACCATACAAACTTCCGAGGGGGTGGCGGACACGGTTTATTTCCTTCCGATCACCTCTTTTTTTGTAGAGAAAGTGATCCAAAAAGAAAAACCCGACGGTATTTTGTTGGCATTTGGCGGACAAACTGCGCTGAACTGCGGGACAGAACTTTATCAAAGTGGCGTGCTGGATAAATACGATGTAAAAGTGTTGGGGACTTCGGTTGAAGCGATTATGATTACCGAGGACCGGGATCTGTTTGTAAAGAAACTCAACCAGATTGATGCCAAAACACCGGTTTCACAAGCGGTGGAAAGTATGGAAGATGCATTGAAAGCAGCTCACAGGATTGGTTTTCCCGTAATGGTACGCTCAGCTTACGCGCTGGGTGGCCTGGGCTCGGGAATTTGCACCAACGAAGAAGAGTTCGTTGCGCTTTGCGAAAGCGCCCTTTCGTTCTCGAAACAGATTCTGGTGGAAGAGAGCCTAAAAGGATGGAAAGAGATTGAATTTGAAGTTATCCGCGACAAGAACGACCACTGTTTCACGGTAGTTCCCATGGAAAATTTCGATCCGCTGGGAATACATACGGGAGAAAGCATTGTTGTGGCACCCATCATTACCCTCTCCAGGGAACAGATAACCCTGCTGGAAGACATTGCCCGCCGCGTTGTGCGTCACATCGGAATAGTGGGTGAATGCAACATCCAGTATGCGTTTAACGTGGAAACAAACGATTACCGCATTATCGAAATCAACGCCCGCCTGAGCCGCTCATCCGCACTGGCCTCCAAAGCGTCGGGATACCCGCTGGCGTTTGTGGCAACCAAGCTGGCATTGGGTTATTCACTCGATCAGATCGGCGAAATGGGAACGCCCAACTCGGCCTATGTGGCACCGAAAGTGGATTACATGATTGTGAAAATCCCCCGCTGGGACTTGTCGAAATTCGCCGGAGTGAGCCGTGAGATTGGCTCATCCATGAAATCGGTGGGCGAAATCATGTCTATCGGACAATCCTTCGAAGAGATTATTCAGAAAGGATTGCGCATGATCGGGCAGGGGATGCACGGCTTTGTGGGCAACCGAGACCTTACGTTCGATAACGTGGAAGAGGCACTCTCCAATCCCACGGATTTGCGAATCTTTGCCATTGCTGATGCTTTTGAAAAAGGATTTTCTGTGGACCGGATTGAGGCATTGACAAAGATTGACAAATGGTTTCTTCTAAAGCTGGAAAATATTTACAACTACACACATGTTCTTTCCCGGTACAAGAAAATTGAGGAACTACCGAAAGAGGTTCTCGCGGAAGCGAAGAAACTGGGCTTCTCCGATTTTCAGATAGCCCGTTACGTGGAAAATCCGCAGGGAACGATGGAGCACGAATTGATCCGCGTGCGCGAATGGCGGAAAGAGCAAAACGTGTTGCCCGCCGTTCGGCGTATCAATACAGTGGCATCGGAAGACCCGGAAAAAACCAATTACCTCTATTTCACGTACGGATCGGACAAGGCCTGCAAACTCGTGAAATCGGACAAGGAGGTTATCATTGTACTGGGTTCGGGAGCGTACCGCATCGGGTCGTCGGTTGAATTCGACTGGTGTTCGGTGAATGCCGTGGAAACCGCACGTAAACTGGGTTACGAGTCGGTGATGATCAATTATAACCCCGAAACGGTATCCACCGATTACGACATGTGCGACAGGCTTTACTTCGATGAACTCACGTTTGAACGTACGCTCGATGTTATTGACATAGAGGTTCCCAAAGGGGTAATCGTATCCATGGGCGGGCAGATCCCGAATAACCTGGCCATGAAGTTGCATCGTCAAAACGCACCCATTTTAGGAACATCGCCCGAATCGATTGACCGGGCGGAAAACCGGCACAAGTTCTCTGCCATGCTCGACCGGTTGGGTATAGACCAACCGCGATGGAAAGAACTTTCGAGTTACGAAGAAGTGGACAAATTCGTGGAAGAAGTGGGATTCCCGGTGTTGATCCGTCCGTCGTACGTGCTTTCGGGAGCAGCCATGAACGTTTGTTACGACAAAGAACAAATGCACCGTTTTCTCGAAATGGCAGCCAACGTATCCAAAGAATATCCGGTGGTGGTTTCGGTTTTCATGCAAAACGCCAAGGAAGTGGAAATGGATGCTGTGGCAAAAGAAGGCGAGATTGTGGAATATGCCATTTCGGAGCACGTGGAGTTTGCCGGCGTACATTCAGGCGACGCCACCCTGGTTTTCCCGGCACAGAAAATTTACTTCGAGACCATGCGCCGCATCAAGAAAATATCCCGGCAGATTGCCAAGGAGCTGAATATAAGCGGACCGTTTAATATTCAGTTTCTGGCTAAGAACAATGAAATAAAGGTTATTGAGTGTAATTTGCGCGCGTCGCGTTCGTTCCCGTTCGTCTCCAAAGTCATCAAACATAACTTTATCGATACGGCAACCCATGTAATGCTGGGAGCTCCCTACAATAAGCCGGACGGCACGGTTTTCGACCTCGACCATATCGGCGTGAAATCGTCGCAATTTTCTTATTCCCGCTTACAGAAGTTTGATCCGATTTTGGGGGTTGACATGGCGTCGACGGGAGAAGTAGGCTGTATTGGTGACGATTTTAATGAAGCTATCCTGAAGTCGATGCTTTCTGTAGGATACCGGATTCCCGGAAGAGGAATCCTTATATCGTCGGGAGAGGTGAAGTCGAAAGTGGATTTACTGGAGGCCTGCAAACTGCTCCATGCCAGGGGATACGATTTGTATGCCAGCCACGGAACGCGGCAATTTCTGACTGACAACGGCGTTGCAGCTACCGATGTAAACTGGCCGGATGAAGGGGGCGAACACAACATTCTGGAGATGATTACCCACAACAAGTTCGATCTGATCATCAACATTCCGAAAGACGTTACCCGGCGCGAACTTACCAACGGTTACATTATCCGACGCACGGCGGTAGATTTTAACGTTCCGCTTATCACCAACGCACGGCTGGCATCGGCTTTTATTACGGCTTTCTGCACACTGGATGTAGAGCAGTTGAAAATCAAAAGCTGGCAGGAGTACTGAATGTTGACCGGCTCAGCCCCTTCTTCTGAATTCGGAGCAAACAATGGCTGCCGCCACAGCCACATTTAGCGATTCCGATGTTTGGGTATTCGCAGGATAATTCGGTATAAACAGTTTATGGGTAACGAGTTTCTGAATATCGGGAGAAATCCCTTTTCCCTCGTTTCCCATAACGATAAATCCGTTTTCCGGCAGTTCTGCTTTATAGATATTTTCACCTTCCAGCAAAGTGCCGAAAACGGGCAATGAGTTGTTTCTCGTTAGCAAGTCATTCAGGTCTACGTAGTGAACATTGACTCGTGCAATAGCCCCCATAGTCGCCTGTACGGTTTTGGGGTTGAAAATATCGGCGGTGTCGTGTGAACAGAAAATATGCTGAATACCAAACCAGTCGCTCAGCCGGACAATGGTACCCATATTGCCGGGATCCTGTATTCCGTCGAGAACAAGGTGCAGCTTACCGGCCAGTTCAGATTCTTCAAGAGCCTGTTTCGGCTGATAAAAAACACCAACAAGTTGGGGTGCGGTTTTCAAGTGAGACGCTTTTTTCAGCTCATCGGGGGTAGCCTCAACAATTTCTTCTGCCGAGAAAGGCGGAATCTCCCTCAAGACATCCGGTAATCCTGCTAACAGCTGGCAGCGGCAACTGCCGAGCAAATCGAGAACCAGCTTCTTCCCCTCGGCGACAAACGTGCCGTACTCACTCCGGTGCTTTTTTTCGTTTAACGAACGGATCTGTTTAATTTTGTTTTTACTCAGCGACATTTCTGTTGTATTGAACATCGCAAAGGTAGTTAATAAAATAAAAGAGTCAAATATCCACGAAATGATGTCAATTTTAACACCCCTTTATTTTTAAAAAAACGTATCTTTGTGTGGTGTGGTGTTCCACAAGTTACGTAAAAAGAAACCCGTTAGCAACAGATAAAAATAAATATTCCTAATCTTATGAATGACAATGCATTAATGAACAAAGCGGCCGACAACATCCGCATACTGTCGGCATCAATGGTGGAAAAAGCAAAGCTGATTTTATTAACGTTCTCTACAGCGAATTTCTGGAATACGATCCCGAAAACCCTCATTGGGAAGGCCGTGACCGGTTTTTCCTCGATGCGGGACATATGTCGCCCATGTTTTACTCGGTGTTATGCCTGAGCTGTAAGTTTTCAATAGAGGAGATCAAAGCATTCCGCCAGTGGGGAAGTCCCACACCCGGCCATCCTGAACGGGATATCGAACGGGGAATTGAAAACACTTCAGGGCCTCTGGGACAAGGACACGCTTATGGTGCCGGAGCCGCTGTTGCCGCTAAATTTCTAAAAGCTCGCCTGGGAGATGCCATTGATCATACCATTTATGCATACATTACGGACGGTGGTATTCAGGAAGAGATTTCACAAGGGGTGGGACGGCTTGCCGGACACCTGGGATTGGATAATTTCATTATGTTCTACGATTCCAACAACATTCAGCTTTCTACAACTACAGACGCCGTTACAAGTGAAGATGTAGCTAAAAAGTACAAAGCATGGAACTGGAAAGTGATCACGATAGACGGAAACAATGTGGATGAAATCCGCAAAGCGTTGACGGAAGCCAAGGCAGAAAAAGAACGCCCGACACTGATTATCGGGAATACCATCATGGGACGGGGTGCCCTGGCAGCCGATTGCACATCGTTTGAATGCCAGGTATCCACACACGGACAACCCCTGAGTGCCGCAGGAGCCGATTTTGCCCAAACCATTAAAAACCTGGGAGGCGATCCGGAAAACCCTTTTGTTGTTTTCCCCGAAGTTGCAGCACTTTACGACAAACGAAGAAAAGAACTTAACGATATCGTAGCTACCAAAAAAGTAAGACACGATGCATGGGCAAAAGCCAATCCCGAACTTGCAGCGAAAAAACGCAGCTGGTTTGCCCGGGAACTGCCCGAAATTGACTGGGCCTCTATCGTACAAAAACCCGATAACGCAACCCGCGCAGCTTCGGCAACCGTTCTGGGCGTTTTGGCTCAAAAGGTAGAAAACATGATTGTTGCTTCAGCCGACTTGTCAAATTCCGACAAGACAGACGGTTTCTTAAAGTACACGAAAGCATTTGAAAAAAATGATTTCTCCGGAGCATTTTTGCAAGCCGGCGTTGCCGAGTTTACCTTGTCGGCCATGTGTATCGGGATGAGTTTGCACGGAGGTGTTGTTCCAGCCTGCGGTACGTTCTTCGCTTTCTCCGATTACATGAAACCGGCTATTCGTGTAGCCGCCCTGATGGGAACACCCGTTATTTTTATCTGGACCCACGATGCTTTCCGCGTAGGAGAAGACGGACCGACGCACCAACCCGTTGAACAGGAAGCACAAATCCGTTTGTTGGAAAAGCTACAAAATCATCACGGACAAAATTCGATGCTTGTTCTCCGTCCTGCAGACGTGCATGAGACGACAGTCGCCTGGAAGATGGCGCTGGAAAATGCACAGACACCTACAGGGTTAATCTTATCGAGGCAA
Source organism: Porphyromonadaceae bacterium (assembly GCA_022840285.1). Lineage (GTDB taxonomy): Bacteria > Bacteroidota > Bacteroidia > Bacteroidales > Dysgonomonadaceae > Petrimonas. Next base: position 8,813 of record JALHIE010000048.1, on the reverse strand, counting down.
AACATCAAGGATCTACCGGCTGCGGGATCCCGGTACAAAGAAGCTTTACAGGCTGAAAAAGGAGCTTACGTTGTGCAGGATGAACGTGATTACGATGTGATCCTCCTGGCTTCGGGCTCTGAAGTCTCCACACTTGTCGAGGGATCTGAACTACTGAAATCCGATGGTATAAAAACGCGGATCGTCTCTGTTCCGTCAGAAGGACTATTCCGCAGTCAAACCAACGAATATCAGCAATCGATTCTGCCTGAGGGCAAAAAGAAATTCGGTTTAACCGCCGGGCTCTCCGTAACGCTGGAAAGTCTTGTCGGTGCAGACGGAAAAGTATGGGGAATGAATTCTTTCGGATTTTCCGCACCCTACAAGGTCCTGGACGAAAAGCTAGGCTACACGGGTAAGAACGTCTATGAACAGGTAAAGAAGTTACTGTAACAAGTTTAAAAATTCAAACTAAATGTCTTTATTCGACAAAACCGAGAAACCCATTGGATTAGCTTCTGACCATGCCGGTTTTGCGGCCAAGCAAATTGTCATCAAGCTGTTGACGGAAAAGGGAATTCCTTTCAGGGATTTTGGGGCCTATTCCGATGAGAGTTCAGATTATGCCGATTTTGCACACCCCCTGGCAAGTGCTGTTGAGGAAGGAGAATGTTATCCGGGAATTGCTGTATGTGGATCGGGAAACGGCATAAATATGACGATGAATAAACATCAGAACATCCGCTCCGCCCTGTGCTGGAATAAGGAAGTTGCTTATCTGGCACGCGCTCACAACAATGCCAATGTGCTGGCCTTGCCGGGCAGGCTGCTGAACGAGGAAGAGATTTACGAAATCCTGGTTACTTTCCTTAATACGCCTTTTGAGGGAGGACGTCACGAGAGAAGAGTCAACAAGATTCCCTGCGGATGAGAGAGTTTGCTGCATGTAAACACCAATGACAAAAAGGAGAGGTGCTGTATCCGGCCGCAGGAAACGACGGAAACTGAACAAAAAAGGACAACGCGTTGTCTGGCTTATTGTCTTTTCGCTGACTACCCTTTTTGCCGTTGGCGTCTACCGCTTTATCCGGTGTTCAACGGAAGAGATATTTCAATCATTTGATCATCCGCAGTTCTCCAAAAAATACCTGGTGCGCGGAGTAGACGTATCGCATCACAATTCTTACATCAACTGGCATCAACTCCGGGAAGAAAATATTACGTTCGTTTTTCTGAAATCAACAGAAGGGTCGAAACACAAGGACAGGGATTATCAAAAAAATTATAAAGTAGCCAAAGATGCCGGCTTAAAAGTAGGCTCCTACCATTTTTACACCTTTGGACGGGACGGTAAAAAACAGGCAGACCATTTTATACGAAATTCAATCCTAAATCCGGGCGATATGATTCCGGCCATAGATGTCGAACATTCAACCATCAATCGGACGTGCAGCGATAAGGAGTCGTACGCGAGAATGATAAAGGAGCTCAGAAACCTCGAATCGGCTCTGTTTAAGCAGTACGGTAAACGTCCGGTAATTTATACCAATAAGGAATGTTACAAAATGTACATCGAGGATAACTTTACTGATAATCCCTTGTGGATATGCGATTTGCACAATGAACCGGGGAATGTTTACAAAAATTGGGTAATCTGGCAGTTTTCACATAAAGGAAAAATTGCCGGTGTTGTAGACGATATTGACTTGAATTATTACCGCAATTCCTTTGACGACTTTAAAAAATTGTTATTACCTTAGCGCGATGATATTCGGAAAAATAAAACACCTGCTGATTTTGCTCTTTTCACTTTCCCTCGTTACAGGATGTGAAGACAACATGCGTTTCGATAACGATCCGCGAGGCAATTTTGATGCGCTTTGGAAGATTCTCGACGAGAATTATTGTTTTTTTGAATACAAGGAGATCGATTGGGATGCCGTATATAAAAAGTACGGTGCAAGGGTGAAAAGTGATATGGGAAACTACGCCCTTTTCAACCTGATGGGAGAAATGCTTTCGGAACTGAAAGACGGACATGTAAACCTGATCGCCTCACACGATATGTCCCGCTATTGGAGCTGGACTGAGGATTTCCCGTTGAACTTCGATCCGAACATTCAAAAAAAGTACCTGGATCGAGATTTCTCCATTGCCGGTGGAATGTATTATAAAGTTTTGGACGACAATGTCGGTTATGTTTATTACGGCAGTTTTTCACGCGATATCGGTGACGCAAATATGTCGCAAATATTAAGTCAAATGTCTGTTTGCAGTGGAATTATCATCGATGTTCGCAATAACGGGGGGGGAAGTTTAACCAACGTAGAACGGATTGCTTCGCGATTTTTCAACGAAAAGACACTCGTCGGATACATTTCCCACAAGATTGGCAAAGGGCATTCCGACTTTTCCGATTTTTATCCCAAATACGTGAGTAGCCACGACAAGATCAGGTACCAGAAGCCGGTGGTTGTCCTGACCAACAGAAGTTGCTACAGCGCCACAAACGACTTCGTAAACGTCATGAAACATGCCCCAAATGCTACAATTATCGGAGACAAAACCGGTGGCGGAAGCGGATTACCTTTCTCGTCGGAACTGCCGAATGGCTGGTCAATTCGATTTTCGGCATCGCCCATGTACGACATCAACAAGGGACACATCGAATTCGGAATCGAGCCCGATATGTACGTTTCCATGGCAGAAAGTGATAAATCAAAAGGAAAAGATACCATTATCGAGAAAGCCAGGGACCTGATCCATTCGGCAAGCCGGTGACCATCTTAAATTACTTCAATCCCTTGTGCTTCGCACATCTCCAATGCCATTTGACGCAGACGGAATTTCTGTATTTTACCGCTACCTGTCATTGGAAATTGACTGATAAAGAACACGTATCTCGGAATTTTGTACCGGGCAATGTGGTCCTTGCAAAAATAGCGGACGTCTTCACGTGTCAACTCTTTTCCCTCTTTAAGAATAATGAAAGCCCCTACGTCTTCCCCGTACCTGGGTGAAGCCACCGCTACCACCTGCACGTCCCTGACTTCGGGCATTTTATAGAGAAAATCCTCCACTTCCTTGGGGGAAATGTTCTCCCCGCCCCGGATAATCATGTCTTTGATCCGTCCCGTAATGCGATAGTTGCCCTTCTCGTCTTTCATACCCAGATCGCCCGAGTGCAGGTATCCGTTGGCATCAATTACCTGAGCGGTCGCTTCCGGATTTTTGTAATAACCTTTCATCACGTTATAACCACGGCAGCACATCTCGCCTTCTACTCCTACAGGACATTCTCTTCCCGTGGCCGGATCAAGGACCTTAACATCGGTAAACTCATAGGCACGTCCTACAGTTGTGCAACGTACCCCGAAAAGATCATCAACGTGGGTTTGCGTCATTCCCGGTGAGGTCTCTGTAAGTCCGTATACACTGGTAATGTCCATAAACATCTTTTCGTTTACCTGCTTCATCAGCTCCACCGGACAAAGAGAACCAGCCATTATTCCCGTGCGCAACGAACTCATGTCGAATAACGGAAACATGGGATGATTCAATTCTGCGATAAACATGGTGGGAACACCGTGCAAGACAGTGCAACGTTCCTTGTGAATGGATGCCAGAACCAATAACGGATCAAACCTCTCCACCATTACCTGTGTACTCCCGTGGGTAAGGCAGCACATGGTAGCCAGCACGACGCCGAAACAATGAAACAACGGTACGCAGATACAACACTTGTCATCGGGTGTGAATTTCATGTGAACACCCGTTAAATAACCATTGTTGGTAATGTTGTGGTGACTGAGCATCACACCTTTTGGAAACCCGGTTGTTCCCGATGTGTACTGCATATTCACAATATCGTGACAACCGGTCTGCTCCCGGAGCGCACGGAACTCATCCTTGGGCCGGCAGGCTCCCACTAAAAGAAGCTCGGCCGTATTGTACATCCCGCGGAATTTTTCCTGTCCGATATAGACCACATTCCTGATCGCGGGAAAATAATCGCTTTTGAGCTTTCCACGTTGTGTGGTTCTCAATTCCGGCAAAAGTTCGTAAATCATATCGATATAATCGCTACCGGGTATTCCTTCGGTAAGGCACAGCGTGTGCATATCCGCATTTTTCAGCACAAAAGCCAGTTCTTCGGTTTTGTAGTTGGTGTTTACGGTAACAGCTACAGCGCCTATTTTTGCCGTGGCATAAAGCACAGTCAACCAATCCGGAACGTTTTGTGCCCAAATACCCACATTTGTTCCGCGGGTTACTCCAATCGACAACAGCCCGTTGGCCATGTTGTTCACCCGTTCGTCGAAAGACTTCCAGGTGAAGCGAAGGTTTCGATCGGAGTAAACAATATACTCTTTATCAGGAGTTTTCTCAGCCCAATACTCAAGCCAATCACCCAGGGTTTTCTCAAAAAGCTGCATAGAAAGTGGATTAATTAGGGGTATATACTACGGCGAGCACCTGAGCAGGATCATCGTTTGCAGAGGTTACCAAATGCTCTACAACAGAGTCATAGTAAATGCTCTCACCGGTATTCAAAATAAATTTGTTCAATCCATACAAAACGGTTATCGATCCTTTTAAAACGTACAGGAACTCTTCTCCCTCGTGTGATGAAGTGGCCATTTTGGACGAACCGGAAGGTTTTATGTCAATAAGGAACGGTTCCATATGCCTTCCCGATTTGCTCGCCGCTAGGGAAAAAAAATCGATGTGCGAATTGTCGTTGGTTAAATGACTGGTAAAAGTAACCGGAGGCGATTGCCTGGAGTTTTTATTGACAACAGGACCCATATTTTCGTTATCGTCTAGAAAAGTTCCCAATCGAACGCCCAACGCCCTGGAAATTTTGATAAGCGATGAGAGTGAAGGTACTTTTTCACTGTTGAAAATAAGTTCAATCTGCTCCACAGTCAAACCTGCGTTCGCCGCCAACTCCTCCGCCGGAATATTTTTACCGGCACACACCATTTTTATTTTCTCTGTAACAGGATTCATAGATTTCGTAAATATTTTTATTCCCGGGCACAAAACTACAAAAGTATTGCGTTATTGGCAAATATAATTTTAATATGATACGGAAAAACAATTATTTCAGTAATTATGAAATATATTCTGTCCCGTCGGTAACAAATAACTGATTCGCTAAAAAACAGGTTATCTGTTCTTCGTTTTACTTTTTTTTGTACCTTTGTGGCTTCGAGAAAAATGAGTTCGATAAAGTCGGACATTTTGAGTCGCCTACGCTCCTCGATTGTCAATTCTCGCAGCGACATAATCCAGGCAAACCTGGTTTCTGTTTGGTTTGTTCAACGAAAATGTTGGTTTCGATTAAAAAAAGATAATTATTTTTGAAAATTGCGAGAGTGATTCGGTTCGCTCTCTTTTATTGTGTAAGAATGGATAAAAATACAATTATTGGTTTTTTACTGATTGGAGCAATCGTTATTGCATTCACATTTTTAAACCGGCCCAGCCAGGAACAGATAGCGGAGCAGCAAAGGTTGCGAGATTCGATACAGCAGGTTCAAAACCAAAAGGATGCATTGGAGGCGGAACGATTGGCGACAGATAGTTCCCGGCAAACTTCTGAAATCAACCAACAAAACAAAGCTGCCGATTTTTTCGCGACCGGGACACCTGCTGCCCATGATTCAATTGGTGTTTCAGCCGATTCAACAACGGAAATAAAGGCCGTTGAAGAAGCGTTTGTCACCCTGGAAAATGATAAGTTGAAATTGGTTTTAACTACATTGGGTGGCGGGATTCATTCAGTACAACTCAAAGGCGAGAAGAAGTTTAACGGCGACAGCCTTTATCTTTTTGAGGGCGATGAAGCCCGTTTTAACCTGGAACTCTTTAACCGCAACAGCATCCGTTTATCCACGGAGGACCAATGGTTTACTCCAATATCAACCGCAGACGGGAAGTCGGTGGTGATGCGTCTGGAAAGTTCTCCGGAACAACACATTGACTTGATCTACACACTTTCCGACAATGAATTCATGCTGGATTTTGATATCCGGATAGCCGGAATGAAGAGCGGTTTACATCCGGAGAGCTTGACTAATTTCCGCGTCAACTGGGAACAAAAAATCCGTCAGCAGGAGCAGGGACGCCAGTTTGAGAACCGTTTCGCACGGTTAAACTACAGGTACCTGGGGCAAGATGTTCAGAAATTAAGCGACAGCAAAAACGAACGGAAAGAACTTACCGAACCGGTAAAATGGGTTGCTTTTAAAGATCAGTTCTTCAGTACGATAATTATTGCTGAAAAACCTTTCAGCAACACCATTCTTACATCACAGCCACTCAGTACGACCGAACACATTAAGGATTATAAGGCTGAAACTTGGGTTCCGGTAACCGCTGACCCGAAAAAAGACGAGCTCACCGCATCCTTTAATTACTATTTCGGTCCAAACCATTTTTACACCCTGAAGAACTACGATAAAGCGATCAAGGAAAACAGCCAAAAGCTTTATCTGGAAGAACTGGTAGATTTAGGATACAAATGGTTAAGCTGGATCAACAAATATTTCACCATTCCCGTATTTAATTACTTCCTGAAATTCGATTGGGGAATGGGAATCATTATTCTCATAATGACGCTTTTAATCAAGTTGATCATTCTTCCGTTGACGTATAAGTCGTTTAAATCATCTGCAAAAATGCGGGTACTGCGGCCGCAGATCAAAGAAATTGAAGCCAAATACCCCGGACAGGATAAGGAAATGATGCTCAAGCGCCAACAGGCCACCATGGAACTGTACAACAAAGCCGGGGCAAGCCCGATGAGCGGATGTTTCCCGATGTTACTCCAAATGCCTATTTTACTCGCTTTCTTCTTCTTTTTCCCCTCGGCAATCGAGTTGCGCCAGCAAAGTTTTCTGTGGGCACACGACCTTTCCACGTTCGACTCCATCATAAGGTGGGAAGTTGATATTCCGCTTATTTCAAAGTTTCTCGGCAACCACATCAGCTTGTTTTGTTTATTGATGACGGTAGTGAATGTGTTTTATACCAAATACAACATGGCAGCCACCGATACCGGACAGACCCAAATGCCGGGGATGAAATCAATGCCCATCCTTATGTCCGTTATGATGTTCTTTTTCCTGAATTCTTATCCCGCAGGTTTGAACTATTATTATTTCTTATCCACGTTGTTCACTATTGGGTTTACGTTCCTGTTCAAACAGTTTTTGAACGAAGATAAACTGCTTGCCCAGCTGGAAGCCAACAAGAAGAAACCCAAAAAACAATCGGGTTTTATGGCACGGCTGGCTGAAGCTCAAAAAATGCAGGAAAAGCAAGCCCGCGAAAGGGCAAAAGAAGCGGCCAAGAAAAATTACCGCAGGTAAACGTAAAATTTTCAATAATTTCAACGATAGAAAACGGCCCGGGAGAATCTTTTCTCTCGGGCTGTCTTCCTTTTAAAACGAATCTTCTTCATCCGGTATCGGCAAACCGGAATGCCTTTGGGCAATTTGTTTAAAATAGGCTTGCGATGTTTCTTTAATTGCGTTGTGAAGAATTACCATTTCTTTATTGACGGACGATTCGGCAAGCGCCTGTACGTAATTCATATAGAGAACGGCCGTCTCTGTCAGCTCTATTCTGACCGAGCGCACATCATACGCAGGTTTTAATGAATGTTGCTCCGCTATTTCACTGTAAATAATTCTGAACTTATCGTTGGCCACTTTTATATGCTCTATGGCTTCGGATAAACTCAATGTTTCAATATGAGCAGCATATTTGCCGGAGGAGAGATCGAAAAGCATATTTTCAATACCGGTAGTCTCAACAGCCAGGTTAAGGTACGGGAGGGTTTCGTATTTGTTTACCCACAGAACGTTCAATTCTTCAAAGGCAACAGCTTCGGGAGAATTGTCGTCACTCAACTCGTGGACCTGCATCAGCCTCCTGAATATCAACAGGCTTTTATCCCTTTGCCGGTCTAACTCTTGCAACAATTTATTCTTTTCATCGCTCAACACTGCCTTGTTGGCACTTTCAAGTTCAGCCGCGTCCTTTTCAAGCGTTTCGAGATATTTTAGCGCTATCGGATCTTCAATTTTTATTTCCAGCCTATTCTTCGCCGAATCCACCAATAACCTTACGAACTCAATCAGTTCCTCTTGGGTAAGCCTTTTTGCATTTAACCGGGTCACATTCATAGTTTATATTTTTTTAAGTGAATACCTCACAAAAATACATTTTTCTTCTTTATTTTCTTCTTTTTTGGGTTGCAGTGTAAGTTTTCCCTAAAATCCCAAGGACTTGTTGAACTTATTTTTTGGATAGTTGTTCTAAGATTGAGGTTGAAAATTAAAAATAATACTGTTGATTCAATCAAAATGTAAATTATTGAGTACGATGAAGATGAATCCGTAAAATTTATACGGAAAAGTCTGCCTGAAGAAATGCAAAACGAATTTTCGGATGACGAAATCAACTACATCGTTGATTTGGTATATGAGTTTTACGAAGAAAAGGGCTTTCTGGACGAAGATGACGACAAGGACATTGAGATTGACGAAGACGAGCTCTTGGACTATGTTATTAAAAACGCCCGCAAAGACAAGATCAGGGATTTCACGGATGAACAGGTCGAGGCTATCGTTGCCGGCGAATTAGCGTATTGCGACACATTAAATCTTTTCGAATAATTTTTTAACAAATCGATTAACTATATTTTTTCAAAAAACATTAACCCTAAAAGTCTCAAATAAAAGTTGCATATGTCAGGTAAAGTATTTATCTTTAAAGTGTTATACAAAAACAAACATTCACCCGACACATGCAAGACAAAA
>JALHIE010000159.1 GCA_022840285.1 Porphyromonadaceae bacterium | reverse complement strand
ATGTAATCCTGAATATCCGCCACTTCGGCGAACTTGTCGTTCAGCTGCATCTGGGTTCCTGTACCGAATCTCGGATCCATGGCGGGTCCGATATTGATGTAGGTAACCAGCGACTTTTTCTCCAGTTTCTGAATCTCTGTGGCAGAAGGCAATTTCAACCTTACCATTAACTCCTCGGAGCGCATGGTTGTTGTAACCATAAAGAAGAATAAGATGGCGAATACCAGGTCAGGCATTGAAGCTGTGTTCAATTCGGGCATCTCACGCCCGCCGCTTTTACTAAATTTTCCCATATTAATTTCCTCCCATAAAGTTTTTAGGTTCGGCCTCAGAAATTCTCTGCGGATACAATTTATTTATCTGTTCCTTCTGATCGTCGGTCAGATTTTCGTAGTCTGAATTGAAATACTTTTTCGCCCCTTCCTGCCGCAACTCGTTGTACGCTTTTACCAGTTCGTTCTGAACCGCGATATAGGTTTTGTAGCTGGTGGTAGCGTCGTTCTGCAACGATACAACGTGGTCGGCCGTCACCGGTACTGTCCCGATGGGTGCGCCGAAGTCTTCTTCCACCAGTTCAGGCAATGAAGGATCGTTGCTCGTATTTAATACAAACTCTTTTACTTTATCTTTCAAGCTTGGCTTATCCCCCCGGCCGAGCAGTTCGGCATCGTTCTCGTACCAGTCGGTCTCTATCTGAGAAGCAACCATTGTCTCGTCCTTGGAGTTCACGAGTACGACCAGCAGGTTTCGTCGTTGAACGTCAACCGTTTGTTGCTGGTCTTCGTTTTGTGGTGGTGGCGGCAAACGCCTTGCCAGCCCGCTGTCGGTGTCCATACTCGAAACAAGCAGGAAGAAAGTAAGCAAAAGAAACGAAATGTCCGCCATTGAACTTGCATTCAGTGCAGGAACTTTTCTTTTTTTCTTAGACATAGATTTTTTCTTTATTTATTCCTCCATAGAAATGAGGAAAATCAACTGTTATTTCCTTTTACCTAATAGTGGGGATATGATCATCGCAGCAATGCTGAGTACCAGCATGATGTACATGCTGTATATCCACATATCAGTCATTTTCAATGTTGCCGGGTTATTGTCCGGGCCGTCATAGCCGGGGATATTCAATAATTCTCCGCTTCCGAGGGCGTAAGATATTCCCAGGATCACCACCATGGCTACGAGTACCAACAATCCACCCAGCGCGCTTTTTGGGTGTGTTTTCAGACTCTTGAAAAATCCAAAAACGGCAAAAAGGATCAATACAACAACCGTTACCGCCAATAAGACGTAGGCCCAATACAACATTATATCAGTAAATGCTGGCTGAGACATATCGGCGACAAGTTTTTGTTCAGGCGCTACTTGTCCTCCAAATAAGAATAGTGCTATTACTGCCAGCGTTACAAGGATCGCGACAAGAAACACTAAACTGGAGGTTCTTCGTATTTTAGTTACAGCCATATCAATTATAATTTTTTGTATTTAACGTTGTATTTTACTACCTGGTCGAGAAGGGTGATGGAAGCATCTTCCATTCTGTTCAGGATGTTTTCCAGTTTGGAGAGGATGTAGTTGTAGAAAATTTGGAGGATAAGGGCAACGATAAGACCTCCTACGGTTGTGATCAACGCCACTTTCATACCACCGGCAACGATTGTCGGGCTCATGTCGCCTGCACGCTGGATGTCATCAAAAGCCTGCACCATACCGATAACTGTTCCCAAGAATCCAAGCGAGGGAGCAAGGGCGATAAAGAGGGTGATCCAGGAGAGGTTTTTCTCCAATAAACCGCTTTGTACACCTCCGTAAGAAACGATGGCACGTTCAACGGCATCGGGTCCCTGATCCAGGCGGAGTAATCCCTGGTATGCAATTGAGGCGATCGGGCCGCGTGTATTGCGGGCAATGTCCTTTGCCGCTTCAATATCTCCTCTGTCAAGCGCTTCACCAACCCCGTTCAACAATGCCTTTGGATTGACATCTGCCAAGCTCAGGTAAATAATTCTTTCAAGAGCAAAAGCCAGACCGAGAATCAAACAGATAGCGATCAATGCCATAAACCCGGCACCACCTTCAATAAATTTGGTTTTTAGTGCTTGGTGAAATCCACCTCCATCAGTTTCGGCAACCGATACTGCTGCTGGAGCTGTTTCTTCTACTGCAGGTGCAGCGGGAGCATCTTGAGCGGAAAGAATTGTCGGCAATCCTACAGACATAAGGCCGAAGATTGC
>JALHIE010000047.1 GCA_022840285.1 Porphyromonadaceae bacterium | reverse complement strand
TTTTCCTTTACTTTTTCCGACAACTGAAGCAATTTCTTCTTCTCGGGCTTCTTTTATACGCTTCACGCTTTTAAAGTGTGAAAGAAGTTTCTTTTTGGTCTCTTTTCCGACTCCTTTTATTTGATCCAGTTCGGAAGTCACTTGCGATTTACTTCTTCTGTTTCGGTGATGGGTAATACCGAAACGGTGAGCTTCGTCGCGAAGTTGCTGAATGAGTTTTAGTGTTTCAGAATTTTTGTCAATGTAGAGTGGGACGGAGTCTTCAGGAAAATAAATTTCTTCCAACCGCTTCGCAATTCCAATAATGGCGATCTTGCCGTAAAGTCCAATTTTCTGAAGAGATTCTGTTGCAGCGTGGAGTTGCCCTTTACCGCCGTCAATTACAATGAGTTGAGGCAAAGAATGACTTTCGTTAACTGCACGAGAATAGCGTCTGTGAATAATTTCGGCCATCGAGGCGTAATCATCGGGCCCTACGACGGTCTTAATGTTGAAATGGCGGTAATCTTTTTTCGATGGCTTTGCTTTTTTGAAAACCACGCATGCTGCCACGGGATTTGTGCCTTGAATGTTTGAATTGTCAAAACATTCGATGTGCCACGGCATCTCTTTCAGGTGCAGATCTTTCTGAACCGTCTTTAAAATGCGTGTGGTTCGCTGTTCCGGATTCAGCATCTCTGACTTTTTCAGTTTGTCTACTTTAAACTGCTTGACGTTCTTCTCGGAAAGGTCCAGGAGTTTTCGCTTGTCTCCCCGCAGAGGGACGATAAATTCAACTCCGGAAAGAATAAGATCAGGAATGAAGGGGACAATGATCTCTTTTGATTCACTGCCGAAGCGTTGACGCATTTCCACAATTCCTAACCCCAACAGTTCTTCGGGTGTCTCATCCAGTTTTTTCTTGTATTCAAAAGTGTACGCCTGGATTATACCGCCATTCACCACGTGGAGATAGTTGATGTAAGCAGTATTTTCGTCTTCTGCAAATCCATAGACATCCAAGTTATAATGAACATTGCTTATCACTTGCGATTTCTCCCTGAAATTCCGGATCAGCAGAAGCTTCTCTTTGAGCCGCTGTGCTTCTTCAAAACGGAGCTCATCGGAGTAGTGCTGCATTTCAATCGTTATTTGCTTTTCGATAAGGGAGATGTTTCCTTTCAGAATTTCGGTAATCTCTGCAATGTTTTTGTTGTAATTTTCCAGCGATTGATATCCAACGCAGGGAGCATCGCATCGTTTAATGTGGTATTCGAGGCAAACCTTGAATTTGCCCGCGGAGATGTTTTCGGGAGTTAAATTGAGCCTGCAGGTTCTTACTTTGTAAATTTTTCGAAAAACCTCAATCAGGGCGTCGACCGCAGCAACGGAGGTGTACGGGCCAAAGTATTTTGAGCCATCCTTTACGATATTTCTTGTTTTAAAAACCCGTGGGAAAAATTCGTTTTTTATTACGATGGAAGGGTAGGATTTATCGTCCTTCAGCATCACGTTGTAGCGTGGCTTCAGCTCCTTGATAAGATTGTTCTCGAGAAGAAATGTGTCTTCTTCCGTATTAACCACAATATATTTTATCTGTCGGATATTCCGGACGAGGATGCGGGTTTTGGGGTTTTCCTGGTGTTTATTGAAATACGAGGATACTCTTTTCTTCAGGTTCTTGGCTTTGCCCACATAGATTATTCTGCCTTTTTCGTCTAAAAATTGGTAGCAGCCCGGCCCCTGAGGAAGTATTTTTAGTGTATCCCGTATCTCTTGTGTCATATTTCAAATCTCAGAATCGTATCCAACTCCACCTCATCGGGGAACAGGGAGCGTCCGTGGAGTGCTTCCAGTTCTATCAGAAAATTGATGTAAATTTTCTTAACTTCCATTTTTTTCACCAGTTTATGGGCAGCTACCATTGTCCCTCCGGTAGCCAACAAATCGTCGTGAATCAAAACAACGTCCTCTTTTGTTAGTGCATCTTCGTGAATTTGGATGGTGTCTTCTCCATACTCCTTGGTATACTTTTCTTCGATAACCTTGTAAGGAAGTTTACCCGGTTTACGAATGGGAACAAATCCTGCGTTTAACCGTACTGCCAATTGAGGCCCCATGAAAAAACCCCTGGATTCAATACCTACCACCTTGGTAATGCCTTTTTCTTTATACCTTTCGTAAAGAATGTCGGACAATTCTCTTAAATGCGATGGCGACTGGAACAGCGTAGTGATGTCCTTGAATTGTATTCCTTTAATGGGAAAGTCAGGGATGTTCCTGACAGCAGCGGTTAATGTTTCGATACTCATTTCTGTATAATTATAAATGTGTGTATAATTTGGGATTGTTCCACGTGGAACATTTGTATTCTATCTTCCCAGAAGCACAAGTAAAACCGATATGTCGTTCGGGGATACTCCGGGGATTCGGCTGGCCTGTGCAATGGTTTCGGGGTTGATAGACGTTAGTTTTTGCCGCGCTTCGGTTGATAAGGATTGAATCCCGTTGTAGTTGAACTTGTCTTTGATCCGGATATCTTCCAGCCGGTTTATCTTATCGGCCATCAACTTTTCACGTTTGATATAGCCCTCGTACTTTATTTTTATATCGGCAGATTCAATGATTTCCAACAGCTCCTTTAAAGGGGTAATCTCCCTGGACATTGTTTCCAGGTCGATATGCGGGCGGGTAAGCAGATCGATAAGCTTCACGCCATGCTTTAACGGCGCCGTATTTAAGGCCTCCAAGTATGGGTTTATGCGGTCTGCCTTGATGGAAAAGCTGCGTACAAAATCGATAATCCTGTCCACTTCTTTTCGTTTCTCTGCCAGTAAAATCATTCTTTCGGAAGAGGCGAGCCCAAGGTCGTAAGCACGTTGTGTGAGTCGTTCGTCGGCATTGTCCTGGCGAAGCAGGATACGGTATTCGGCGCGGGACGTAAACATTCTGTACGGTTCATCCACTCCTTTTGTGATGAGGTCGTCAATCAGTACACCGATATAGGCTTCATCCCTGCGAAGCGTGAAAGGATTCCCGCCGTGGCAATTGATGTGGGCGTTTATTCCGGCTACAATGCCTTGTCCCCCCGCTTCCTCGTAGCCGGTAGTACCGTTGATCTGTCCGGCAAAAAATAGGTTCTTCACCCGTTTTGTTTCAAGGGTTGGATGGAGCTGGCGAGGATCGAAGAAGTCGTACTCGATAGCATATCCCGGCCGAAAAATATGTACGTTCCTGAAAGCCGGAACGGCTTGCAGGGCATTTAACTGAATTTGCAGGGGCAGGGAAGAGGAGAATCCGTTGAGGTAGTATTCGTATGTGGTTTCACCTTCTGGTTCAAGAAAGAGCTGGTGACTCGTTTTGTCTGAGAACGTGACGATCTTGGTTTCAATGCTCGGGCAATAGCGTGGCCCGATGCTTTGAATCTGTCCGTTATAGAGCGGTGAATCGTTTAGGCCTTCCCGAAGCAAGTCGTGCACTGCTTCGGAGGTATACGTTATCCAGCAACTGCGTTGGGTGAGTTCACGCTGAATGTTATCCAAATAGGAGAACTTGTGAAAATCATCGTCTCCTTTTTGTTCTTCCAGCAGCGAAAAATCAACACTTCTACCGTCTATGCGTACAGGCGTACCGGTTTTCATCCTGTCGGTTTTAAATCCGATTGCCTGCAATTGTTCTGTCATCCCGAAAGAGGCCGGTTCCGACATGCGTCCGCCGCCTATTTGTACACTGCCAACATGGATTAATCCGTTGAGGAACGTGCCGTTGGTCAAAACAACCGATTTGGCGGTAAACTCAACCCCCATACGGGTCTTTACGCCAGTTACCTCACCGTCTTGAAAAAAGAGCTGCGTAACGGTGTCCTGCCATACATGCAGATGGGGCGTATTTTCAAGGATTGAACGCCATTCCTGGATGAATTTTGCCCGGTCGCTTTGTACGCGCGGACTCCACATGGCAGGCCCTTTGGAGCGGTTAAGCATACGGAACTGGATAGCCGTTTTGTCGCTTACAATACCCATCTGTCCGCCCAACGCATCAATTTCGCGCACAATCTGTCCTTTTGCAATACCGCCAACCGCCGGATTGCAGCTCATTTGGGCGATTTTATTCATATCCATTGTTATCAACAACGTTTTTGAGCCCAGATTTGCGGCTGCTGCAGCGGCTTCACATCCGGCGTGTCCGGCTCCCACCACAATTATGTCGTACTTGAAATCCATTTTTTTGTTTTGCGGCTGCAAATATACGAAAAAAGAAGCTGCTAATGTGCTTATAAGATGTTAATTGAGTGAAATTAAACTTACTTCACGTAGATCCTCAGGTAGATAGGCAGGTGATCGCTAAAGCCACCCGTATAATGATTCCGGTAGGTCCGATTGGTGTTGGGTCGCCCTTTTTTATCAAAATGGAGCAGGTACTTGGGATTGAAAACGTCGGCGTTCTCTGGCTTGCAGTCAAACTTGTCGGACAGAAGCACATGTCCCGAAACGATAAACTGGTCAAACAGCAGCCAGCCTTTGTGATAGGTTGACCCGATGCCTTTTTTGTGCCTCGGGTACGTCAGGTTATAAAGTTTGGTGTTGCTTATGTTGTCGAATGATTTTTGTGCCCCGAGCACCTCGTCAACGCTGTTGTCGTCTGGAGTGTCGTTGAAATCGCCCATAATAAGTATGTTCGCATTGGGGTTTTCACTTAATACCTTGTAAACGGCGTTGTGTAGCTCGCTCGCCACGAAATAGCGCCTGCGCTCCGATCGGTCTGTCCCTTCCCTTCGCGACGGGAAATGCACAATAAAGATGTGGAAGACCTCGTCAAATGTAGTTTTGCCTTTCACGTGGAGAATATCGCGGGTACGATCCTCAATACCCGGTAGGTGAACAAGAACTGGGCTTGACTCGAGTACGATGAATGATTGTGTATTGTAAATCATGGCTACGTCGCTGCCGCGTTCGTCGGGACTGTCGTAATGAACAAAGCTGTAATTCTTCATTCCTTTTCTGTATAAATCGTCAAGGATACTCATCATCACGTTTTTGTTCTCGATTTCGGCCAGTCCGATAATATCGGGAATTTCCGGTTTTATAATGTCTTGAATTACAAATGTTAACTTGGTTACCTTGTCGTTAAATCTTTTCTCATTCCATTTTAGCCTGCCCCCAGGAGTGAATTCGCTGTCCATTACTCCAGGGTCATCTGAAGTATCGTAAAAATTCTCGGTATTATAAAACATAAAAGAAAACGGGGTTGTCATTACGGTTTATTTTAGTGGATTAACATTTGTGTGTTTCCAAAAGTAAATTACTGATAAAGAGGATTGTAATTATTGCGGGTTTATTTGTTCCAAAGCCTGGTTTTCAGCCTTTCTCATATTGAGGGAAGCAGTCTCGCTTTTATCATCAATCCCGCACATGTGGAGGATTCCGTGAATGATGACGCGATGCAGTTCTTCCGCAAAACCGGTGTTATACTTTTGTGAATTAGTGCGGACCGTCTCTAAACTGATAATGATATCGCCTGATATTTTATCTCCTTCCGAATAGTCGAACGTGATGATGTCGGTGTAAAAATCGTGGGAAAGATATTGGGTGTTTACCTCGAGAATTTTATCATCCGTACAAAACAGATAATTGACCTCCCCGATTGTTTTGCCGTAGCTGGCAGCAACACGTTTGATCCAATTTTTAATATCGCGCTTCCTGATCTTCGGAAAATCGATCTGGTCAGCCTGAAATGTAATTGCCATATTTTTTAACTTTTATTTACGCAGAGAAGAGCCTGTTTTCTATCCGAAGAAGAGGTAGGCAACAAAAACCGCAGCCAAAACACCTGCCAAATCCGCCAAAAGCGCATAGGGAACGGTATAGCGGCTGTTTTTGATGTTCACGGCTCCGTAATAAACAGCAACAATGTAAAACGTAGTGTCTGTCGCTCCCTGAAGAACGGATGAGAGCTTTCCGGTAAATGAATCGGCTCCGAAAGTCTTCATCGCATCAATCATCATCCCGCGGGCACCGCTTCCGCTGAGCGGCTTCATGATCGCCGTGGGCATTCCGTCTACCCAGCGGGTATCCATTCCGGTAAGTGCTACTAAATTCCGCAGGCCATCCATCAGGAAATCCATGGCGCCAGATGCGCGGAAAACACCAATTCCAACCAAGATAGCTATAAGGTAGGGGATAATGGTAACGGCGGTCTTAAAACCGTCCTTGGCGCCATCGATAAACGACTCAAAGATATTGACCCTCTTCCGCATCGCCACAACGATAAAAAGGACGATAACGGAGAGCAGAATAATGTTGGCCGCAAGTCCCGAAACGATGTTTGCTTTCTCCTGCGGCATGGAATTAAACGCAAGAATGGTTCCTCCAATTATGGCCAGCATGCCGAGGAAAAAACCCATTATAGCTTTGTTAAAGATGTTTATCCGTTGTTTGAGACAAACGGCAATAACCCCCACGAGAGTGGCAGCAAACGTTGCGATCATTATCGGAATGAACACGTCGGCCGGATTAACTGCACCCATTTGTGCTCGGTAAACCATCACGGTGACAGGAATCAGGGTCAGTCCCGATGCGTTCATCACCAGAAACATGATCATTGGATTGGATGCCTTGCCTTTGTCAGGATTTATCTCTTGAAGCTCCTGCATTGCTTTCAGCCCGAATGGGGTGGCCGCATTGTCGAGTCCGAGCATGTTGGCTGAAATGTTCATGAGGATGGATCCCGATGCCGGATGTCCTTTAGGAATATCCGGAAAGAGTCTGGAGAACAACGGGGCCACGCCTCGTGAAAAAAGGTCGATCATTCCGCCACGCTCACCGATCTTCATCACACCCAGCCAGAGCGAAAGAACGCCTGTCAGACCCAGTGAAATTTCAAACCCGGTTTTGGCAGAGTCGTACGTGGAGTTCATAATTTCTGTAAATACATTCACATCGCCGAAGAAAACCAATCTGGCCAACCCAACAACAAAAGCGATGAGAAAAAAGGCAATCCATATGTAATTCAGGACCATAGCAAAAGCATTTCACAATTATTCCGTCAAAGGTAATACTTTCGGGGAAATAATTTTTATCTTTACTCCTTGGAAGTACTGCCGTCTATGCATTGGAAGGATTTTCTATATTATCGGAAAAGCGAGAAATTAGCGGTAATTTTGCTGCTCATCCTGATCGTGTTGACGTTAATTTTAAACCTGATACTCTCGCAACGCAACAGCCGGGACATCATTTTCACACAAAACGATTCGCTGGTGAAAGCATTTGAAGAATTTCAGCGGAACCTCACTTTGCATGAAGGTATAAACGTTCTGGACTCAGCGCAAGTTGTGCCGCAAAATGAAAGAAGGAGTAACGACGGGTTGCGATCCAAAAAAAATTCCGAAGAAAACAATCCGGATCGCTATGCTCCCTTTCCTACAGCAGAAAAACTTGCCGCAGGTGAAACGATCCTTTTGAATGCTACCGATACGGTCGAATGGAAAAAGATCCCGGGAATTGGCAGTACTTTCGCTGCACGAATTGTGAAGTATAGGAACCTGCTGGGGGGATTTGTTTCGGTGGAACAACTCAGGGAGGTTTACGGAATTGACAACGAATTGTTTTCCAGAATCTCGCCGTATATCCAAGCCGATGAAAATTTCGCAAAGCTTCGGATTAACGAGTTGGAATTTAAGGAACTATTAAGGCATCCCTACCTCAATTACAAACAGGTACGAGCCATTGTGAACCTGCGGAAAAGGAAAGGAGATATTGCATCAATCCATGAACTGGCTATGTTGGATGAATTTACTTCCGAAGATATTTTTCGGATCGAACCCTACCTGGAATTCTAACTTCCGTCATACATTCACGACAGCCTGCTCATAAAATAACTCGGTTAAAAAAATCTTCAGAAAAAACAATCGATATGAAAAAACAACCACTTCTTTACATTTACATTGCATTTGTTTGCACGATAGTTTTTTTCTCGTTTGCTTCCTGCAAGAAGAAAACAACGCAGATCGATCCCGAATTTGCCCGATATATAGCGGCATTCACTTACGGCAACATTTTCCGTGGAATTAAATACCGGGGTGCAAGAGAAGTTTTTCTCGTTCTCGCCTTTCATCAAAGGGAAAACATATTGGATCAATTCGAGAACCATACGATTCATTCCCGAAGACGGGCAATTGAAACCCGGAAAAGAATATACGGCGAAATTTTATCTGGATAAAGCGTTGAAAGTGGAGCCGAAGTTTAAGACTTTCAATTTCTATTTTCGGGTAAACGAGCAAAATTTTTCATTCGATTTGCTGCCGTATTCGCCCATGAGTATCAGCGATCTGGAATGGAATTCGGTAACCGGAACATTGAAATTAGCCAATAACGAATCGCCCGAAAAAATTGCCGGAATTTTTGAGCTTAAAAGAGTTAACCGAGAAGCTAAAATTAACGTGAAATCTGCTTCAAACGGAACATTTCTGGTGTCTATTGATAGTTTACAGCGTACAGACAAACCCGAAAGTTACGAACTCGAAGTGAACGGTAACGCTATCGGTGCGAAGAAACGCGAAAGCTTTTCTATCGATTTTTCCGCTTTGCCTGAAACAGAATTTAAAGTAATCGATGTGCAGATGATGAACGAAGCCAGCCCGCATATTCGCATTACTTTCAGCAGTCCGTTGTTGCAAGATCAGGATATACAGGGGCTTGTTGTTCCATCGGGAATAGGGAACTTCACGTATCAAATCGATAAAAACGTACTGAAAATATTTCCCGAAACTTACCCGCGGGAAGAAATTACATTGCAAATCCATCAAGGGTTACGGAGTTTCGAAAATCGGGCACTCGCAAGAGATTACACCTATCAACTTCGTACCGAAAGCGAAAAACCACAGGTGAAAATGGGAAAAAGCGGAAATATCCTGCCCAATTCCAGCCAATTAGTCCTTCCGTTTAGTGCTGTTAATTTGTGGGCCGTGGATGTGAAAGTGATAAAAATTTATCAGAATAATATTCTTTACTTCTTGCAATCAAATTCAATGAACAGCAATTCGAGTGGCGAAGTACGTCGTTTCGGACGGTTAATCAAAAAGAAACAAATTCGTTTAGATACCGATAAAGCACTGGATTTAACCCGCTGGAACAATTTTTCTATCGACCTGGCACCGATGATTAACGAAGATCCGGGAGCTATCTATATAGTGCAACTCTCTATGAAATCCGATTATTCGCTTTTCAATTGTGGAGGTATAACGCCACAGATTCCCCAAAGCTCATTGAGGCGTAATTTTGAAGACGAAAACATCAGCGAAGAAGATGAAGCGGTTTGGGACGAAACGAACCCGTATTATTACGAACCCGTCGACTGGGCAGAATACAATTGGGAAGAGCGCGACGACCCGTGCAAACCCACCTATTATATGAACCGCGACCGCATTATCGAAACCACGGTTATGGCCTCCAACGTGGGGATTATTGCCAAAGGCGGAGACGAGAATAAAATCCTGATCGCTGTTACCGATATTCTTTCCACATCACCGCTTTCCAGTGCCGATGTAACGGTTTATAACTATCAGATGCAGGCGATAGGAAAAGGGAAAACCGATGGACAGGGTTTTGCCGAAATTGAGTACAAGAACGGGAAACCGTTTGTGGTTACTGCCACCAGCGGAAAAGATATAGGCTATCTGGAAGTGAAGGAAGAACTTTCGCTTTCGCTGAGTAATTTTGATGTAAGCGGAAAAGAGATCCAGAAAGGTTTAAAAGGTTCTGTATATGGCGAGCGAGGTGTTTGGCGTCCCGGCGACACTATCTACTTGTCGTTTATCCTGGAGGACAGGGCAAAGAAACTGCCTGAAGGACATCCCGTTACGCTCGAAGTTTACACACCCACGCGTCAGTTTTATCACCGCCAAGTGAAAACCAACGGTGAAAACGGATTTTACACGTTTCAAATTGTTACCGATCCGTTAGCACCCACCGGTGTTTGGCAGTCTTACGTGAAAGTGGGCGGCGCTTCGTTCTACAAACCGTTGCGGATAGAAACCGTTAAGCCGAACCGGTTGAAAGTACGTTTGGAAACCGATTCCATCATCGATGCAAGTAAAGGTGTTTTTTCGGGAACGCTCACCTCGCAGTGGCTGCACGGTGCGCCGGCATCCAACTTGAAATCGGAAGTGGAAATCACACTTTCGCGTACGGAAAATCCGTTTTCGGGATACAATAAATATGTTTTCAACAATTGTGAATTCGAGGATTCCGGTTGCTGAAAGTGCACCGGGCATGTTGCGGGGCAATATTGTGTCGCGCGTTTTCGAAACCGGCGGCGACATGAGTTTTTATGCGCAAACCGCTTATTACTCGCCTTATGGCGTGTACGCCGGAGTGAAAACACCGGAGCCGGAAGCCTCGGGCTTTCTGGAGACAGACAAACCCATCGTTTTTGATGTTGTTACCCTGGATCCTTATGGGAAAAAGGTTTCGCGCGACGATGTGGAATACAAAATCTACAAGCTCAACTGGTCGTGGTGGTGGAACAGCTCCGAAGAAGATTTGGGCTCGTATGTGAACAACACGGCGGTCTCGCCCGTTGCCAACGGAGTTCTTTCGACATCGGGCGGAAGCGGAAAAGTTAAATTTCAGGTTGATTATCCCGATTGGGGTCGTTACCTGATCCTGGTGAAAGATGCCGGGAGCGGACACACGGCAGGAACAATCTTTTATGTGGACTGGGCATCGACGTACGGACGTTCCAATAAGACCGATCCGAACGGCTTGACCATGTTGTCATTCTCTACCGATAAAGAAACCTACGCTGTGGGCGAAACGGTTACGGTTATCATTCCGAAAAGCTCATCGGGACGTGCTTTGATAAGTATCGAAAACGGTTCGGGCATCATCTGGAAAGAATGGATAAAAACGTCGGAAACCGAAGACACCGAATATCAATTCAAAATTACCGAAGAGATGAACCCCAATTTCTATCTTTTCGTCACGTTACTTCAACCGCACGCGCAAACCGAAAACGATTTACCCATCCGCTTGTATGGTGTGAGAAATATAAACGTTGAAGATAAAAACAGCAAGTTACAACCCATCATACAAATGCCAAACGAGTTGAGTCCGGAAAAGGAATTTTCGGTTTCGGTTTCGGAAAAAAACAAAAAGTCGATGACTTACACGCTGGCCATTGTGGATGAAGGTTTACTGGATCTTACGTCTTTTAAAACACCCAACGTGTGGAATGAGTTTTATGCCCGCGAGGCGCTTGGCGTGCGTACGTGGGACTTGTTCGACCGTGTATTGGGAGCGAATACGGGAATGATTGGCCCGTTGCTGAGCATTGGCGGCGATGAAGCGCTGAAAGCATCGAGCGATAAGGTAAACCGTTTTAAACCCGTAGTGAAGTTCCTGGGTCCGTTTACGATTAAAAATGGAGAGACCAAAACACACAAGATAAAACTTCCGCCATACGTGGGCTCTGTCCGCGTGGCATACGGAAGCGCCGAAAAAACGGTTGCGGTGAAAAATGCGCTGATGACACTCAGTACGCTCCCGCGCGTACTGGGCCCGGGTGAAGAGGTTTGGCTGCCTGTGAATGTGTTTGCGATGGACAGGAAAGTGAAAAACGTGCAGGTTTCCGTCCAGACAGGCGGTTTGCTGAAGCTATTGG
This sequence comes from Porphyromonadaceae bacterium, assembly GCA_022840285.1. Lineage (GTDB taxonomy): Bacteria > Bacteroidota > Bacteroidia > Bacteroidales > Dysgonomonadaceae > Petrimonas. The sequence goes on along the minus strand of JALHIE010000047.1, from coordinate 20,821 downwards.
ATGGAGCGTCTAAGTCGGTTTCGTTTAACACCACAGGCGATACGATCGTCTACTTTGCACTGAAAGCCGGGAACAGCACCGGAGCGGAGCAGGTAAGGATCAAGGCGTCGGGTGGAGGGGAATCGGTATCGGAGACCATTGATATCGGCATCAGGAATCCGAATCCGCCCGTTGTTATCAGCCGGTCGGCGCTTATCGAATCCCGGAAACGTGAACCCAACCGATTGGGCAAAACTGGAGCTGTCGCGCATTCCTAGTGTCAATCTAAACAAAAATCTGTCTTATTTGGCAGAATATCCGCACGGATGCACCGAACAGGTTACATCACAAGGGTTTCCCTTGTTGTATCTGGGTAATTTAGTTTCGTTATCGGATGTGGAAAAAGAACTGACGAACAAAAAAATAGCGTCGGTAATTCAGGTTTTGTCCTCCCGGCAGTTGCCGGATGGAGGATTCGTCTATTGGCCGGGACAAGGCTTTGCCTCGGAATGGGCTTCGACGTATGCCGGACATTTTCTGGTGGAAGCTAAAAACAAGGGCTTCGACGTATCGCAGAGCGTGATCGGTCGGTGGGTGGGCTTTCAGCAGAAGCTAGCCCGAAACTGGACACATACCGATTCTCATCGGGGTTATTACGGGATTTCGATGGCTGAGTTGCAGCAGGCTTATCGGTTGTATGCCCTGGCATTGAGTGGAAATACGGAGTTGGGAGCCATGAACCGGATGCGCGAAATCGCCGATTTGAACTTGCAGGCGAAATGGCGACTGGCGGCAGCTTATGCGTTGGCCGGAAAGCCAGATGCCGCTAACTCTCTTGTTTTCAATGCTTCGGATGCGGTGGAAGATTATCGTTTCAATAACGATACGTACGGTTCTCCGGCACGCGACAAGGCGATTCCGATTATATCTCCACGCAAACCGTCGCGTTCGGATTGATGGCAATGGCGCAGTTAGCAGAAAAAATGGGTTCGGGAAATATTGATGTGGATTGGACACTCAACGGGAAGAAAATGGCTGCTGTGAATACGCCGCAGGCCTTTCATCAGGTAGATTTGAAAACGGCACCCAATCAATCGGTACAGATTTCCAACAAAGGCAAGGGCAAAGTGTATGCCCGGCTTACCGCTTTCACGCAACCGTTGGTGGATACACTTCGTGCCGCGGAGGGTTCGTTGCGATTGTCGGTTGATTACCTGGATGCCGCGGGCAAACCGCTGGACGTGAAATCGCTGAAACAGGGAACGGAGTTCACGGCGGTGGTTACTGTCCGGAATTCGGCGGAGCAGTCGTTTACCGATCTGGCGTTGCTGCAAGTATTTCCGTCGGGCTGGGAGATATTTAACGAACGCCTTACGGGAACCCAATCGGCTGCCGAAGCCTATAACTACCGTGATATACGGGACGACCGGGTATTGACTTATTTCAACCTGAGAGCCGGTCAATCGGCCACGTTCCGTTCAAGGCTCCAGGCGGCGTACCGGGGTAACTATTACCTGCCTGCCGTATCGTGCCAGGCGATGTATGAACCGCGTGAACAGGCCCGGACGAGCGGGATGTGGGTGGAGGTAAAATGATTGGCAAATTTCTCTCTTTGAAACGGTGGTTGGGTGCACGCATTGCGTCGGACGGGCAGTGGCGGTTTCCGCCAACCGATAGTATTCCCGATAAATACAAAACCTGTCTGATGGCGTTTGAAGACCGGTATTTCCGCTATCATCCGGGGGTGAATCCGCTGTCGTTGGGGCGTGCGATGGTGCAAAATATCAAAGCGGGCAGGGTAGTGAGTGGCGGAAGTACCCTTACGATGCAAACCGTCCGGTTGATGCGGAAAAACAAACGTACCTGTTTTGAGAAATTCATTGAAATTATCCTCGCTACGCGATTGGAATTGTCGTACTCAAAAGGCCGCATTATCGCACTGTACGCTTCTCACGCGCCGATGGGGGGAAACGTAGTGGGCATTGATGCGGCGGCTTGGCGGTATTTCGGTCACGGCGCGCGGTCGTTGTCGTGGGCCGAATCTGCCACTCTAGCTGTTCTGCCTAATTCGCCGTCGTTAATGCATTTCGGCAGGAACAGGGATGCGTTACTCACGAAACGAAATCGTTTGCTGCAAAAATTGCTCGACAACGGCACGATTTCCGAAACCGATTTTCGATTAGCCACCGCCGAGCCGCTTCCCGAAAACCCACATTCGTTGCCGCAAATCGCCCCTCATTTGGTCACACGGCTTTATTTGTCTCAACCCGGAACGCATGTGCAATCCACAATCGACAAAAGCTTGCAACTTCAGGCCGATGATGTGCTGTCGCGATGGAACGCCGAGTTTTCGCAGAACCATATCCTGAATCTCGCGGCGCTGATTGTCGATTTGGAGAAAAACGAAGTCATTTCGTATATCGGTAACGTAAATTTCGGTAAACAACAATCGGGAAATCAGGTGGATATTATTCAATCATCGCGAAGTACGGGCAGTATCCTCAAACCTTTTCTTTACTGTGCTATGTTACAGGAGGGTGCACTGTTACCCGGTGAGTTGTTGCCCGATATACCGATAAATGTTGGCGGTTTTTCGCCCAAAAACTTCAGTTTGCAATACGACGGAGCAGTTCATGCAAATGAGGCACTGGCACGCTCGTTGAACGTTCCGTCGGTAGTCTCGCTGCGCCGGTATGGCGTGCCGAAATTTTACGATTTTCTGAAAAAATCCGGATTGACAACGCTTAACCGCCCGGCCGACTATTACGGGCTTTCGCTTATTCTGGGCGGTGCGGAGGGGACACTTTGGGAAGTGGCAAACGCGTATGCGGATATGGCGCGCGCCGTAAGGGCAGTTGCTCCCCGGAAGGGAGAATTTTCACTGGTGGGTGAAGGACAGGATTATAGTGAAGGACGGGTAAACGCCTTTACGGATGCCGGAGCGGCGTGGTTGACATTGGAAGCGCTGACCAACGTCAACCGCCCCGAAGAGATCGACTGGCAGTTTATCCCTTCGATGCGAAGGGTAGCGTGGAAAACAGGAACGAGTTTCGGCTTCCGCGATGCCTGGGCGGTGGGTGTTACACCGAAATATCTTGTGGCGGTATGGACAGGGAATGCGAGTGGCGAAGGCCGTCCGGGACTGACCGGTGCGCGTACATCGGCGCGGGTGATGTTTGATTTGTTCAACTTGTTGCCGCCCACGTCCTGGTTCGAGATACCTTATAGTCATTTGACCGAGGTTGTTGTCTGCCGGGAGAGCGGATGCCTCGTGGGATTGCATTGCCCGCCTTCATCTGCAGATACTGTTTTTGCTCCGGTAAAAGCGGTGCAGGGAAGCGTCTGCAATTATCACCAACGGGTGCATGTTTCGGAAGATGAGCGTTACCGGGTTTACGAACATTGTGCCGCAGGCAGGGGAATTCGCCCGGTCTCGTGGTTTGTGTTGCCGCCGTCGTGGGAGTGGTATTACAAACAACAACACCCTGCATACCGGTCACTGCCGCCTTTTTCGCCTGAATGTAGCGATGGTGCATCGGGAGAGGTGATGCAGTTTATCTACCCTTATCCCAACTCCGTCATCAAAATTACCAGGCAACTGGATGGTTCGCGTGGAAAAGCGGTTTTTGAACTTGCTCACCGAAACCTTTCGGCACGGGTGTTCTGGCACTTGGACAATGAATACCTCGGTGAAACAGCAGATGTTCATCAGATGGAGCTTTCACCCGAACCGGGCACACACGTGCTGACGGTGGTGGATGAAACGGGAATTTCGTTGACAATCAGGTTTAAGGTGGAATAATTTCTGCTCCGCTCAGCGGAAGTAATGCGCAAGGCGGTTTCGAACCGCCGTGCACGTTTAAAATGTTCATCGTGCGGGGCAACTCCCGGCGGATTAAACAATCCCCAATCGTTCACAATGTAATTTCATGGGTCGAAGCTTGCTACCCAATCGATAAAAAGCAACCGGAATTCCTCAATCTGCTGCCGCAACTGATTTTACGTTTAAAGTCATTATGGCAGTAACGAGAAGTAAAGTTAATACATCAATCCGAAAAGCCACAAAGGAATTTTATTGCCTATACCCATTTCAATATCATCGGCTACAACAAAACTGTTTTTCAAATCTTTAATTTGTTCAAAAAATTTTCCTTTTCCGCCCACTTCAAATGTGTATTTCTTATCGATAAGAAAATCGCCGCTTTTAGGCAAATTTACATCGTGTCTGACTTTTAACTGGTTGAAGAAGAATGTTTCGCGTACGTTTCCAATATTTGCTGAAGCATCATCTACATTGAGGGCATAAATCAAATTCGAGTTGTTCAGATACACTTTCTCGGGTTTCGTGAGCAAGCTCATGCCCTTGTTTGGCACCAGCAGTTGATTCGTGAGCGCTGCCTTGTTCAGATAATGCAGGTATTTGAGTGTGGATGCGCGATTGAGCTGCATTTCCGCACTCAGTTTCTCGATGTTGGGCGTGTACGGAACAAGGTTTGCCAGCACCATCAGCAGTTTTTTCACGTTGTAAATGCCGTTGTAATCGATTTTTTCGATAGAGGGCAAATCCTTTTCGAGAGTGGTGTTGATGATATTGGTAATTTTGGTGAAATAGTTGCGAATCCCTTCCTTGTAAATCGGATAATAACCGTTTTTTAGATACTGCTTGAATAGCGGTATAACTTTGATTTTGTTTCGGATATCGTCAGCAATATCGATGTGATTGCTCAGAATTTCATTTAACGGGAGCACTGGCAAATCGATAATTTTTTCCAGCGATAAGTATTCGCGAAACGACAATCCGTGTAGTTCGTACTTCACCGCACGACGGCTCAAATCGGCATCGGATTTGTAAATTTCCAAAATGGACGACCCCGTGAAAACGGTTTTCAAGTCGGGATAATTGTCGTACACATTTTTCAATTCCAGTGACCAGTTGGGGTATTTATGCACTTCGTCGATAAAAAGATGCGTGCCACCGTACACCGAAAATCGTTCGGCAAAATCGAGCAAACTGTTTTTCGAAAGCCACAGATTATCCAAACTTACGTAAACGGCTTTGTTTCTATCGGGGAAATTATCGCGAATGTGCTGTAAAATAAGCGTGGTTTTTCCTGTTCCGCGAGCGCCTGTAATACCTGTCATTCTCTCGTTCCAATCAATATCGGAGTGAAGATAGCGCTTAAAATCAGACTTTTCTGCTGATATTAACTTGCGATATGTGTTGAGTAGGCTGTCCATTTTTGTTTGAAAATAGCTGCTTCTGCGAAGGTATAAATAGTTATCGGAACAACCAAATTGTTAGGAAAAATAGTTATTGATATAATGAAAATAAATATAAAATGGTTAGAGCAGTAATGATTATGTTGGTAAAACTGATTGAGTCAGTAATGATTATTTATGTAAAATATTTCCTTAAGACAGATGAAACGCTTGAATAATATCCGCTTCCAAACAAATTTAAATGAACGAGCAGATAATATAATTGATAGAGTTCTATTTGCTGCGAATAGTTTTCAGATTTTGGATTGATTTCGTGATAGGCGTCGTAGAACGGCAAGGAGAAACCGCCGAAAAGGTTGCTCATGGCTATATCTACCAGTGGCTCATGGCTATATCTACCAGTGAGTGTCCGTAATAGGCGGCAGGATCGATAAGGTAAGGGGTTCCGTCGGTGGAGATGAGGTAATTTCCGGCCCACAAGTCACCGTGCAAGAGTGACGGCTTTACAACTCCAAAAATTTCACGAAAAACCGGAAGTGCGTTTTCGGGCGAGGGAATCTCCTTTTTATGAAGTAACTGGCGGTCGTAAGCCAGCTTTAATTGCGGGGAAATACGTTCGTGCCAGTAAAATTCTGTCCAGTCGGGATGAAAGCGGTTGCCTTGCGGCAAGCTTCCGATAAAGTTATCCGACAGAAAACCAAAGTCTTTTTGAGTACACCGATGCAAGTGCCAAACTGCCTGAAATCGTTTGCGTCAGGACGTTTGGCTTCCACGAAATCCATCAGCAGAAATGATTTTCCCTCAAGCGACCCTACTACATGTACGCGCGGTACGGTAATGGTTTGTGTTTTTTCAATCGCGTCCAACCCTTTTTGTTCCGCGTGGAACATTGCCAACGCAAACGGGTTGGTGTTTACTTTGAGAAAATACTTTTTGGTTTCGGTTTGCAGTTGATACGACGAAGAAATGTCGCCTCCGGGAATGGAGCGGTATGAGGCAATGCCTTCTCCGATTTCCTGGGAAATATGAGATAGGATTGTTTGCATTATTGGTTATTGCTCCAACGCCTTGATGCTTTCTTCGAGCAACGCAATTTTACTTTCCGCATCGGCCTGTTTTTTGCGTTCGTTTTCCACGATCTCGGGTTTGGCATTTTGTACAAACCGTTCGTTGCCCAGCTTTTTCATCACCGATTGCAAGAAGCCTGCGTAATACTCCCGTTCGGCTTTCATCTTTTTTAATTCGGCTTCCACGTCCATCTTATCGCTCATCGGGACGATGAACTCGGTGGTACCCACCAAAAAACCGATGGCGGCGGCAGGCTTCTCCGATAGGTTCTCGATCGATGAGAGGTTTGCCATTTTGGCAACAGCCGTATCGAACCTGCTGTCGTGATTCCCGATCACCTGCAGTGTCAATTCATCTTTATTGAGTTTTTCATCCACCCGGTTAGCCTTTGGCTGTTGAGCGATCGTGATGCTTTCACCCGGTTTCCTTTCGTTCAGGGCCTGCCACAGTTCTTCGGTGATGAAGGGCATAAACGGGTGTAATAGGCGCAGCAGGCTGTCGAAAAACGCCAGTGTCGCCTGGTAGGTTGTCCGGTCTATGGGTTGCCGGTAAGCCGGTTTTACCAATTCGAGGTACCACGATGAGAACTCGTCCCAGAATAGTTTATAAATCGTCATCAATGCCTCCGAAAGCCTGTACTTACTGAATAAATCATCCAGCTCAACAATGGTTTTCGACAATACGTTCCCGAACCAGTTGATGGCAATTTTTGCCGTTTCGGGCTGTTCGGTTGTGTCGTTTACCTCCCAGCCTTTTACCAGCCGGAAAGCATTCCAGATTTTGTTGTTGAAGTTCCTGCCCTGTTCACAGAGTGATTCATCGAACAGCAAATCGTTTCCCGCCGATGAGGCCAGCAACATACCCATCCGGACGCCGTCGGCGCCGTGTCTTTCCATCAATTCAATGGGATCGGGTGAATTTCCAAGCTGTTTCGACATCTTTCGGCCTTGAATGTCGCGAACGATTCCCGTGAAGTATACGTTACTGAAACAGGGAGCCTGGCGGTATTCATATCCCGCCATAATCATTCGGGCCACCCAGAAGAAAATGATGTCGGGCCCGGTAACCAAATCGTTTGTAGGATAATAGTAACGGATATCCCGGTTGTCGGGCCGGTTAATTCCGTCGAAAACCGAGATGGGCCACAGCCACGATGAAAACCAGGTGTCGAGACAGTCTTCGTCCTGACGCAAGTCGTCTATGGTGAGCGGGTAATCCACCGTTTGAAGCGCTTTTTGATAAGCCTCTTCTTTGGTCGCGGCTACCACCACTCCGCCTTTGGGAAGATAATATGCCGGAATCTGATGTCCCCACCACAGTTGTCTGCTGATGCACCAATCCTTGATATTTTCCATCCAGTGCCGATAGGTGTTTTTGTATTTTACTGGATGAAATTTGATGGTATCGTTTTCAACCGCATCGAGGGCAGGTTTGGCAATGTCTTCCATTTTCAGGAACCACTGCATGGAGAGTTTGGGTTCAATGGCGACGTTGGTTCGTTCAGAAAAGCCTACTTTATTGGTATAGGGTTCGGTTTTTTCAATCAGGCCCGCATTTTCCAGGTCTTTTTCGATGAGTTTCCGAACTTCAAACCGGTCTTTTCCGGCGTACATCGCTCCGTTTTCGTTGAGCGTGCCGTTATCGTTAAAAATGTCGATGGACGGCAGGTTGTATTTTTCTCCCAACACATAATCGTTGACATCGTGGGCCGGCGTAACTTTCAGGCATCCCGTTCCAAACTCCATATCCACGTATTCGTCTTCGATAACGGGGATAATGCGGCCGATGAGCGGGACAATAACTTTCTTCCCTTTCAGGTGTGCCGTTTTGGGATTATCCGGATGGATACACATCGCCGTGTCGCCCATAATGGTCTCCGGACGGGTAGTGGCTACAAACGCATAGGCCTCTTCCTCTTCGATTTTGTAACGCAGGTAATAAAGCTTCCCGTTCACCTCCTTGTGCACCACCTCTTCATCCGAGAGTGCGGTAAGTGCCTGCGGATCCCAGTTTACCATACGGACACCGCGATAAACGAGCCCTTTGTTGTACAGATCCACGAAAACGTTGATTACACTTTCGGAACGTTTTTCGTCCATGGTGAAGCAGGTTCTGTCCCAGTCACACGATGCACCCAGCTTTTTCAACTGTTCCAGAATCATTCCGCCATGCTTGTGTGTCCAGTCCCAGGCATGGGACAGGAACTCTTCGCGCGTAAGGTCGGATTTTTTTATTCCTTCCGCAGCAAGCTTGGCAACCACTTTCGCTTCAGTAGCAATGGAGGCATGATCGGTTCCGGGAACCCAGCAGGCATTTTTTCCCTCCATACGTGCACGTCGTATCAGGATATCCTGAATGGTGTTGTTGAGCATATGCCCCATGTGCAGGATACCGGTGACGTTCGGGGGCGGAATGACAATTGTATAAGGTTCACGTTCATCGGGCTTGGAACGAAACAGTTTGTGTTCCATCCAGTATGAATACCATTTGTCTTCTACCTCCGCAGGGTTGTACTTACTTGAGATTTCCATTACGCTTCTGAATTAAAGTGCAAAAATACAAAAAAAGGATTTCGTAATGAAATCCTTTTCGTGTTGTTTTGCGATTGTTGTGACCCGACAGGGAAGTTGCCACTTCTGGACCTGATCAGTGAGAATGTCTGGTTTGCATCAAGAGGAATCTACTTTAAGATTTCCTTTTAGGTCCTTTATTACAGCACTTCGCTCATAGCCAGGTAGTCGGATTGGTTGGCATAAATAAAAAGTAGCGATCGTCCCTTGATGGTATTGATGATGGGTTTTGCTAATTCCCGGGGCAGTGCCGGACAGCCGAAACTGCGGCCTAACCGTCCGCTTGACCGGATGACTTCTTCGCTGCAATAATCGGCTCCATGGATCACAATGGCGCGGGGTCTTGCCTGGTCGTTAATACCTTCTTCTAATCCATCAAGCAGCAGCGAATAGCCGTTGCCCCCCTCATAAGTACCGGCAGTCCGGTAAAAACCAAGTGAACTTTGGTGAGAGCCATTCCGGTTTGAAAAAGAGGTGGCGTAATTTCCACCGCTGTTCCGTCCATGCGATACATACGACACAAAAAGTACTTCTTTCTTTACCAGATTCAGCACATACATTCTCTTCTTGGACGAAGGAAGATTGAAATCAGTCACCGTAAGCAGAGGATTATTCTGTATATTTAACTTTATATAACCTGTATACGCCGCCTTGAAAGTATTAAACTGAATTAATCCTTCCAATTTCATCTGTTCGTAAAGGAGCTCACAACCGGAACAAGAAAAATCGATTTTAGGGATGTTTTTCCTGCTCTCCTTTGTTCCTATAGGGAAAGTGGGCGCAGAGAATACAATTAATAAAATAGTAAATTGGACTTTCCGCATAGTTATATTCAGAAAATTTTTCTCCAAATATACTAATTTTATTGAATAAGATTGTTAATCAATCACAATGATAACCGATTGTTTAACAGCCGCCCAGTCATACACGAATTTTGCGTGTGACGATGCGTTTCTGACGCACATGTGAGAGCGTGGCGTTGTTCCCAGCGAAGAACTGTATTCAATGATTTTTTTGTGCGGATACTGTACGGGCACACCGTGAACATAAGCTCCATTCGTAAAACGTGAAGCATAGGGGGCGTAACCCGCGATAACGCTGGTACCGTCTCTCACGTAGCACATCTTCTCTTTCTTATCCTGTACCGCAAAGATTCCGGTAGGGGTCTCCTGGGCATGCGGAGGCTTATGGACGCCCGTAGTCGCGGGATTCATGCTCAAAATGTGCCATTCGTCGCTATTTTTCTCGAGGGTCGTGATATTCTGATTGGTGACATCTACCACCACCACTTTGTCAAACCGGACACTATCTCCCCACGAAATAAGATAACGCTTAGGCAACAAATATTCACCTTCCAATGAGACACCGGCAATTCGTACCATCTCAGTGGTGTCGCTGCCTAAAATTTTTACCAGCCAGCCATCCCGTCCATATCGTATCAGCTTTGTCTCATCCCCGATACTGTAAAGAGGGGCCGACTGATACCGTTCTACGTCATATTGGTCGGACACCCGGCCATAATCGTTTCTTACGAATCCTTCAATGGTTGGCGCTTCCTTGTTTTGGTTTTTATAATTGCTTAAAACACCCCAGTTGCCACCTTTGGCTACCGCATTTTCAAGTTGGGCAATCTCTACCTTTATTTTTTCCCATTGGAAATACCGGACGGTGTCCTTGTAGGGGTATTCATCATCCAGTAAATATTGATCGTACTGAAATGCTTTTTGTAAAAAAATATCATCTTCGGTCAGGGTTTTCCTCTCTTCTGCTATGTGGTCTGTAGAGTCCTCATCTGCCATACCTGACATGACACTGCTGTCGTCATTCCTAATGCTGAGGTCACACCCTATTTGGAACAACATTATTATCAAAAAGAAAACAGTATTGGAGTACTTTCTATTCATTGGTCGTAATTTTTTTAACTTTTTTCTGGTTTTGGTCTGCATCGATTGTTTCTTGTAAGTTAAATCATGATTTTCGTATTTGTAAACGGCGTTATCCTTGATCCATGTAGCTAAGCCAGTACCTTGTGTATAGATATGGCTGTCCGTAAACTAATTATCTTTGATTTCAGTCTTCATCTCTTCTGAAGAGAAATTGTAACGATAGAGTTTAAAAGTAATAGCAAAGCCGGACATCGGATTAATCATTAAGAACTTCCGGAGAGCTTCTGTTAACGGGACGTATGATGAGAGTATCTCCTGTATTCACCTTTAATGGCTCTTTTTGCTGTTCATTTTGTTTGTTCTTATTTTTGGAGAACAACCGGAATATCCAGCTGTTGGCAATTGTTTCAGCTGCCTTGGTTATCTCTATTACACCCTGATCTACATTAGCAATGGCTGTGTCTACGCTTAAACCCATCTGCTTGTCATTTAGAAGTCGTGGAAGCACTCCCTCGCCGTGATTAATAGAGTATGATGTCTGGTGAAGCTGATTCACCAGTGAGTCGGCATTCTTTGTGGTTGAACTAAGGTTGGCCATGATAGTGTTCAATTGGGTGGTGATGGAATCATCATTCACCAGCTTCCCTAAGTCGCCATGTCCGTTGTTGATTTTGGAGGTTATCTGATTCACATCCGACAGCGATGCATTCAACCGGCTTGTCGCATCCTTAAGATTGGTGGTAAGGCTATTGTCATTAATAAGACGCGCAATATCACCGTCGCCGTTGTCTATTTTATCCGTGACTGAACGCAGATTGGCTATAGCACCCTTTGCTTCTTCGAGCATCACGGTTGCCTGAGCAATCATCGCTTGAATATCGAGACCCTCAGCCACAGGCAGGTAATCGTCTTCTTCTACCTTTCCCGTAGCAGGATCACCAGTGGAGATAAGAACAATTTTTCCACCCATCAGCCCTTCCTGTCCAATCTGTACTGCTGAGTTCTTGTAGATATAGTCGGTATAAGTATCCCTAATCGTCATGCTTACAATGACAGATGAATCGGCGATGATCCGGATATCATTCACTGTGCCGATACTTATTCCAGCGAAACGAACAATATTTCCCGATATCAGTCCGCGAATATCTTTGAATGAAGCGTGCACCTCGGTGGTGGAGGTAAACAGATTTTGTTTACTCCCGATCAGATATATCGTCACAATAAACAATATGAGGGCTGATGCAATGAAAATACCCAACTTTAATGTTTTTTTTGTTTTTCCCATTTCTCTTGCTGTTTGTTAAATAAAATAATCCCTTACCTCTTTCTCTTCGTTGCGACTCAGTTCATCGTACGTCCCCACTACCTTGAAGATTCCTTCGTCCATGATCTTTATGCTGTCTGTGGCAATTTTTGCACATTTCATATCGTGTGTGATGATAATAGCAGCCGTGTTGTATTCTTCGCGTATTTTCAGGATCAGTTCGCTAATTTCACCCGATGTTACCGCATCCAGCCCTGTGGTTGGCTCATCATAGAGGATTATTTCTGGCTTCAGAATCAACGTTCTGGCCAGAGCTATCCTCTTTTTCATTCCACCGGATAATTCCGACGGCATTTTATCAATGGCATCCAGCAGCCCCACACTTCTGAGCGATCGTTCAATCAACTCCTCCGTATCGAGTTTCTTGTCCCTAAATTGTGTTCTCCGAATGGGGAAAAAGAGATTTTCCCGTACACTCATTGAATCATATAATGCACCTCCCTGAAAAAGATAACCCACCTTCTTTCTCAATTCATTCAGTTCGTTGCTGTTGCATTCGAGCACATTAGTCCCAAGCACATCGATCTCGCCTGCATCGGGTTCTATCAGCCTTACAATGCACTTGATAAGCACCGATTTTCCAATCCCCGATTTCCCCACAACCCCCAGGTTCTCCCCTTTGTGAAGTACCAGATCAATACCCCTTAAAATATGATTCTTATCAAAGGATTTATACAGTTTTTTCGCAACAATGACCTCTTCTTTATCCATATTGCTTTACAGGATGCTCGTTATTAATACGAAAACCAAATCGATCACGAAAATAGTAAGCGATGCTGCCACTACAGCTGAGTTGGCTGCCTTGCCCACTGATTCTGTGCCTTTTCCGGCAGTGTAACCCTTGTAACTACCTATTAACCCAATGAAAAAACCGAACAAGACCGTTTTCAGTGTGGAGGGGAGCAAATCGACAAAACCCATCAGGGAAAACGAACGATTGATGAAGAGCGTGACCGAGGTTTCTTCGAATACGTTCACAGCCAGGAACGCGCCGAAAAGACTAAACGCATCAGCGAATATTACCAGTATGGGAACAACCAATGTCGTAGCCATCACGCGCGAGGCAACCACAAAACTCAGGGGACGTGTTCCCGAAACTTCCATCGCATCAATCTGTTCGGTAACTGTCATTGCAGCAATCTCTGCAGCTATTCCCGAGCTTATCTTTCCCGCACAAATCAGTCCCGTTATGACCGGCCCAAGTTCCCGCACCATGGATACAGCAATCACTCCAGGTAACAACGTCTGTGCACCAAAGTCAGCAAGAACAGGATTCATCTGCATGGTGAGTACCAGTCCCATGATAAAGCCAGTGACCACTACCAGTGCCAGCGACTTGTTACCCAGTAAGAACCCGTGTTTGATGAATTCCCTAAATTCGAAAGGAGGTTGGAACATTTGTTTAATCACTTTTCCGGTAAACAATACCAGTTCTCCCAGGTCGATAAATACACCGTTATAAAAGGTTAGGGTTTCTTCCTTCATCTTAGGTTTTCCCCTGATGCGCAATTTTGCCACAGAAACATTGATTTTTGCCATATATGTTGGATAATTGATTTTGTTTAAAGAATACTTATACAATTATACTGTTTTTTTTTATAAATCTAACAAATATTTCAATAACTCACTGATATTTAGTTGAATAAAATATTTATTTCTCATAAAAGGTAAAGAATATTTGTTCAACGAGCTAAAGTTCAGCAGGTTATATTAATTAAGGCGACTTCAAATGACTGATTTCCAATGAAAAAAAGTTGACAACCCACTGATTTTACTTGTGTGGTTTTTTCACTCCAAAAGTAGACCGCTTGTTAACTCGAACAGATTCTGTCTGTTCATAACTTATGATAAATGTGTATTATCCAAAACAGTTCTGCGGCGTAAATTAAGTCCCTAAAAATTTAATTTTCGATAATCGCTTTGCTTTGTTTTGAAATATCCAGATTGATGACGAAACGTACCCGCTCTTTCACCGGTCCGGTGACCGACTGAATGTTATTGCTAACCAGCAAAGGGAGATAGATTTCAAATACACTCGATATGCCTGCTTTAAAGCCTGCTTCAAAGAATAGTGGCGAATTGTAACGGGTTGATAATCTATGATCGTTGAACAGAACGTTGGCGAACGGTTTAATCCCTGTTTTGGATAGGATTCCAGGCAGACTGCTCGTGAGGGAAACAGAAAGAAGCCACTTGCTGTAACCTAGGGCATGGTTTACCGGTGACACCAGTCCGCCTTCAGAAAGAGTGATCTGCCTGGATAAAAATGAACTGAGGGAGACAGCAAAACGATCGGGATAGATACCCTCATACAGGTATAGCTCCCGTCCGCTTCTACCCGCGGGAGCAAGCGAGTGGAAGCTGTTTGAACCACTCTTTTTCAGCATCGTGCCGGCAAAAAACCTTATGTCCAGTCCTTTATCTCTTCCGGAGTAACTCTGTCTGTAATTGAAATCCAGGGCAATTTTGCTGAATGACGCTCCCGCTTCAAAAGAAGCCAACAGTTGAAAGGGATTGACCGGGCTGTCTTTTTCAAAATTGTATCCAAACTGAATGTACCGGTTCATCTTTGCCTGTTGCGGGATTAAAACCTGATTCAGACCAGATGCCAGCGTGAAACGTCCATGGATGCTATGCTGAAAGGAGTTGGTCGATCTGTTTTTCCGGAAGTGAATATCCAGCCCTGCCATCACCTTCCGGTAGTCCTGGTTACCTGGAGCACCGAACTGTGTCCCCTGCAGCGTGAACGTTGCCATTCTGATCAGGTTGTTGTAGGGTGTGAAATGATAGGAGATTTTCCCGAACCCCGCTAGCTTTGATTGATTAAAAGAGTAAAATGGAATTGCCAGGTATTCAACAGGTTTGGGGATGATCACACCGTTGTAAAGCGCCATACCTGCCATTAACCCGTTCTCGCGGTTCCAGTTGACAAGCGGAATGTACATCAGGGGAATTTTCTCAGGATCTTCGATGCCTGCCAGTAGTTGCGGTTGTACCAGATCGGATTTAGGGAAAAGGCCTGAAGTGCGGATATTGTTGTTGAGACGGAACCGTTCAAGCATTATATGATGTGGGTCAATCTTTATTTCACTGTAATCACCCTTCGGTATTTCAATCCATCTCTCTCCCGGGAAACCATCGATCCATTTTTCAAAACAGATGCTATCATCCGAGAGCCCGGCGATCATCAAGGGCGAAACCATTTCTCCCCTGTTTTTAACAAGCAGTTGTTGATTGCTGATTTTTACTATTTGATAATCAATCCTTTTGGTTGTGCCGATAAAATCATCAAAAAACCAGCTTAACTCTTTCGACGTGTGCTTTTCAAAGGCGGCACGCAGATCATCGGGTCCGGGATGCCGGAACCTCCATTGCCGGTAAAAATCACGTATGCCTGTATCAAACAGGCTATCGCCCAAGTAAGTCCTGAGATAGGTAAACCCCATGGAGGCTTTGGTATAAATCATTTGACCGTAATTGAAACGGTTGTAGTCTGTGGAGGGCAGATTGAGCGGTTGTTCGTTGTTGTTGCGAGCCGGGATAAGCCACTGCAGCTCCTGCAACGCTTCTGCGGGCAACTCGTCTGCATGCAGGAATTTCGCCTGTTTTTCCGACTTCAGCATTATCTCCCAGAGCTTCTTATCAGGATGATTCAATTTCATCTGTCGGTCTTCATAACTGCTAGAGAGCCCTTCGTCCAGAAAGGGAAAACGGCGTTCGTTGAAGCCCAGCGCCCCATAGAACCATGAATGGGCCATCTCATGGGTAATTACGTTCTCAAGTGTCCAGGCATTTTTCGTTGGGCCGATTACGGCTAATCCGGGGTATTCCATTCCCATCCCGGCGCTCAATGGACTCTGAACCAGTGTGAAACTGTTGTAGGGATAATCACCTATCAGGCGTGAGAAATCCATGATTGCCTGATTGGTATAAATCAATGCTTTCTGCCACAAACGCGATTGGCGGGCAGTAAGCATCACCCACGTAGTTATTTCCTTGTCCGATTCGGGAAGCTTGATTTTTTCTTTCATCACGTTGAATTGCTTGTCGGCAAACCAGGCAAAATCATGCATGTTTTCTCCCCTGTAGTGCAACGTTTTTGTAGTTGTGGACAAAGGGACATGTTTTGTTTTCCCCAGCATCCTTATGCTCTTCCAGTCGGTGTCAGCAGCGAGTGAGTCAAGTCTTGCCAGTTCTGTGCTGTCTTGCAGATCTCCCGATGCAGCCACGGTATAGTGCTCCGGCAGCGTAATCCTTACATCAAAATCTCCGAACTCGGAATAGTACTCTCCCTGGTCCAGATATGATATGGGATGCCATCCGTTCCGGTCATATACCGCCAGTTTGGGGAACCATTGTGTAATTTGATATGTCTGGTCGATGTGACCCAGCCGTGATGTGACTCCCCTGGGTATTTTAACGTGAAAGGGTGTGGTAATCAGGATCTCCCCGCTGGGGAGAAGAGGGTTGCTCAGCCTTATTTCACAGATATCGGGTTGGTCGGGAAGCAATTCCCAGCTGACGGGAAGGTCATCTACCCTGAACTCCAGTGAATCGATGAAGCCTCTTAGTTCCGGATCTTTAAACAGTTTTTGCTTGCCACTGAATGAGAATATCTGTTTGGCTAATGGAGTATCATTATCTGAATAGGCATTGGGCCACAAATGAAAATACAACACCCGGAGTGTATCCGGCGAATTGTTGGTGTATTGCACCTCCTCGTAAGCACTGAGCTCGTGAATCGAATCATTGAGCGTCACACTGATCCTGTAATTCACCTCCTGCTGAAAATATTCTTTCGAGGATGCAATCGGACAATGCCCGACAATTAGAAGTAAAGCTATCAGCAATTGCCCGAGTAAGGTATTTTTTTTTATTACCCGCATAAACAGATTGATAATCTGGCTACACAAAAAGGAAACAGGGTAATGTATCCATTACAGAACCCTGTTTTCCATTCGCATGCATCGAAGTATTTAACAGATTGTATTAAAGTAAAACCACCAAAAGAATAATTAGCAGTAACAATGAAAGTCCACCAATATAAATGGCCGGTCCGTTCTGTACTGTTTCCTTAATCTCTTTCAGTTCATTTTTCAGTTCACTTTTCTCCGTAGCGGTCAGTTCAGATTTGTCCATTTCGCGAATCTCTATAACCCGCTCTTTAAGAACATTCACTTCTTCGGTTGTTAATGTGGCTTCGGTTGCCACATTGTTGTTCGAGGCACCATGTGCTGCAAAAGTAGGTGCTGCACCCAGCGAGAATATCGCCAGAAGTACAAAAAAAATTGTTTTTTTCATCTTGTTTTTTTAAAAAAATATCATTATTAGTTAAACATTACATTATCTTTTATGCTATACAAAACAACAACGATCGCTAACATCAAACGAATCTATATTAAATTTCATGTTGGTAAAGGTAGTGGTGACTCAACTTAATAATCTTACATATTGTAAAGAAAAAGTTATATATTTCACAGATAGGATTCAAATATTCATCGCTGTACGTGAAAAAAGCCGCTGCCAGGTCGCCAGGGAGGATTTAATTTATGATTCAATTACTTAGCTTATAATCGCTAGCTTTTCGAGAATCAATATAAGTATTTTCACATTGAGTCTATCTTCGTACTCTTTTTTAGGCTTATTGATTCCTTTTAGTGCATTTTCTTCTTTATTAACAAAGTATAGCCCTGAATTTTCGACTATTATTTTATCTGTCACATTCTTTTGCTTCAGTGCCACTAATAATATCCTTAATTCGTACTCTTCACCTATCCACGTAATGGGTTGTATATTTCCCATTTCCTGCCCGAAGAGTATGCTAAAATCTTTGTAGGAATCCCCTATGAGTTTCATTTCAGATAGACTCTTGTGGAGGTATTTTATTTGATCTTCGTTTAGTCGCTTAAATAGTTTCTTTGGCGTTTGCTGTGGGGCATCGTCTATCATATGTTCTATCTCTTCAACAAACCTGCTGTAAACTCCACCTTTGTTCATCACTTCCTCGGTCAGGTCATGCAGAAAAATGAGATTGACATCACCATCGTCAGGCACAGTGCAAATAAAGTTATAGCTTATTGATCTTTTAAAATCCGTTATATGCATGTGGCGTACATCCCCTTTTGTAAACATCGTGTAAAATTTCATCAACTCTCGGGTAAAATGCCAGAAATCGAACTGTTTCAGAACGACTAATGTGCTCCGTAGCTGATTAGTGGTTAAGATCATTAAACTGTCCATCGCATCGCTGTATAGCTTATTAATTACCCCTTCGCTTATCTTCTTAATAGTCAGTAGTTGTTTAGTCTTGATCTTTCGTTCACCAAGTGCTCTTAAATGCTCCGGTCCATTTGATGCCATATCTGTTTCCACCGCAGAGTACATCCCGGGAATCAAACAGTGTTTCTCACTTGAAATACTTAACGATTGCATCTCTTTTTTAAACTTACTGTATCCTTCCATCTTTTGTAATTTTAATTGCCTTGTTTATTGCGATAGCTCGTTGAACACCACGTTATCTTTTATACTAAACAAGAAGCAACAAACACCAACATTGAATAAATTTATGTCAAATCTCATGTTTGTAAATGTAGGGGTAACCCCATTTAAAAATCTTACATATTGCTGAGAAAAAGTTATATATTTCACAGATGGTATTCAAATAGTTTCCTCTGTAACATTTTAGGTATAAAGAGATTGAGATGAAATAAATATCGGATTAAAAAGTTAAAAAAAAACTTTAACCTCCGCGAAGTGTTTAAATCAATAGAAATCGGTTCAAAGACAAAAGGTGAAAGAACATTTGCGGTTCTGTTACTCATTTCGTTTGCTGTTTTCTGGTTTTATAGGATATGAAAATCTTTATCAAATACATGGTTAGCCTTCGCTGCAAAATGGTGGTGAAAGAGGAGCTTAAAAAGCTCGGTCTTCATTTCATTGTAGTTGATTTAGGAGAAGTTGAGATCCTTCAAGATCTGAATGATAGTCAGCGTGACGCCCTGAAAATTGCGTTGAATAATTCAGGTTTAGAATTAATGGACGATAAACGGTCTATACTGATTGAGAAAATTAAGAATGTAATTGTGGAAATGGTGCATTATGCCGATGAATTTCCCAAAATTAATTACTCAGACTATATCAGCGAGAAATTGCATTATGATTACACTTATCTCTCTAATTTATTCTCTGAAGTAAAAGGCATTACTATTCAGCAATATATTATTCTTCAGAAGATAGAACGGGTGAAAGAACTATTGTTATACGAAGAATTAAACCTCACCGAAATTTCCTACCTGCTTCAATATAGCAGCGTAGCGCATCTGTCCAATCAGTTTAAAAAAATAACCGGCCTAACCCCTTCACAATTCAAATTACTGAAAAACAGACATCGTGCTCCGATTGAAGATATCTGAGCAAAACATTCACCTTACAATGAAACAATTCGCATTACTATATCCCCGTAGCCTGATAGAAGCCAGTCCGGATCCTTTACTAACCATTTGTAGCGAAGGGAAGATTATGGATGTAACCAAGGCTACTGCCAATATTACTGGTCTGACTTATGATGAGATTATATACAGCGATTTTCTCGAATATTTTCTGAACCGTTGAATGCGCTTGAGGTGCATCTGGAATTGCTTAGGAAAAGGTCAGTGGCTGATTATCCGCTCGGCAACGGATAACCTGACAGAAATGCTTTTAAATGGATCTTTATTCAGAGATGTCAAAGGAGAGGGTTGCGGATACCGGTATCGATATTGATAAAGCCAAGTTGTAATAAATTTATAGAAATTTCAGTAAGGTTCGATTGATAGTACGAAATTCTACGAAGCAACAAGTCACATGGTATAGGGGCCGGATGCGAGAGAAATCAGTAAACTATGTAACAAATTCAGTTCGTGATGTAACTTCTTTTCATCCTGTTCATTTATCTTTGTTATATCAGATTCTTTATGTTCTAGTAATAAAAAAATATTATGCACACGATGGAAAAAACAGAATTAGAAAAATCAAAATCACATATTGTTGTAGAAATCATTGAATATATGCCCAATGCTGTACTCAGTAAGACTATTATTAAAAAATTGTCGGGTAATATAACGGTCACATCGTTTGATGCTGGTGAAGAATTGGCAGAAAAAATTTCGCCTTTCGATACATATATCCAGATTATCGATGGAGCTGCCGAACTGACTATTGACCTTAAAAGAATAAAACTTAAATTGGGCGATGGCATCATTATCCCTGCTCATTCGCGGCATCGCTTCAATGCCAACGAACAATTCAAAATGATAGCTACCGTGATAAAAAGCGGGTACGAAGACTGATTCAAAAACGATTTAAAAACTTATAAAATGGAAATTTTTGCAATTCTTATTATCGGTGCAGCAGCGGGCTGGCTCGGAAGTGTGATCTTCAAAGGCAGTGGTTTGGGATTATTGGGAAACATTGTGGTCGGAATTGTCGGCAGTTTTGTCGGATATTGGCTTCTCGGGTCAATAGGTGTCAATCTGGGCACAGGATGGGTTGGAGCTATTTTGACCGGAGCGTTTGGAGCATTAATCGTTTTATTTGCTATTAATTTTCTTTTCCGCAGACTACGATAACCATTTCATTATCACAAGGATTTTGAAATATTATGTATTAAAACGGCAGCAAATACATGAAATGAACTGCTGTAATCAGTAACTTCGCATGTACAATTTTCGGCAAGATTGAATGTACAGAAATTGGCAATATGCAATGTACATAAAAAGGGTTAAAGAAGAGTCTTC
>JALHIE010000158.1:5321-5875 GCA_022840285.1 Porphyromonadaceae bacterium | reverse complement strand
CTAACTGGAATTGTAGCCGGTCAAACATACCTACTCTACAAGCGTATCGATGACTCCACAAAAAGCGTATCAATACTTACTGCAACTGGCACCGACTTGGATGCCCTTGTTGTGGATCGGTTACCAGCAGGCCGTCAAGCCGGAACTCAAGCAACAGGCTATCTTACCTTCAAGTGCGGAACTCCAGCAACTGCTGCCATACCGATTCCTATTGGATCGAAAGCCCTTGCTCTCGGGCAAGACGGGTCACGAATATATTTTGAAACCACAGCTTACGGCGAAATTGCTATCGGCGACTATTCTGTAATTGTAGAAGCCCATGCTGTAGAACCAGGCACAAAAGGCAACATAAGCCCATACCTCATAACACAACTTCCATATAGTATTGAGGGTGTTGATCGGGTAGAAAACGCAACTGCTTTCGCTAATGGTACCGATGAGGAAACCGACGACGAACTAAGAACCCGATATTATTATGCCGTACTTGTGCCCGGAAAAGCGACCCTCGAAGTTATTGAGGAACACCTAACCGACCTAGAAGACGTTAGCGAATC
>JALHIE010000158.1:4579-5295 GCA_022840285.1 Porphyromonadaceae bacterium | reverse complement strand
CAAGAAATAATAGATTCCCTTAAAGAAAATATTGCAGCAGGCATAACGTCTCGTGGCATACTCGGAGCCACTATAACGTCCGGCGTTGTTGTAACTTCCATTGCTGAATGTTCCGGTGGCAAAATTTGGGTCCGTGCCCTAGAAAATGTAATTGCCGGTGACTCAATGACCATAGAATACATTGACAGCCTCGGAAGAACACGAACTTCCATTGTAGCAATTCCAATAAATACGTTGCGCGGCGACACCCTAGAAGCAACCTTAGAAGCTCCAACAGACCGTGCCGTCTCCATATCAAACATTACGTATGGCGACACACATTCCTATGATGTCTTAATCGGAATGGGTAAATATCCGTATCTTTATGTGCTGCCAAGAACCGTTTCTGTAGACGTTGCCATAAACATTACAAAAACGTCATATCCTGAAACAGATCTCGAAGACAACATAGAAAACTCCATAGAAACGTTCCTGAACTCGTATCATATCGGCGAAGACTTAGAATGGTCGGATGTATTCTTATATGTCTATATGGACCACGAAACCAACCGAATGTTTGAAGGAATTGACACCGTTAATTCGTGTTCGATTTCCGGCGGTGGTAACATAATATCTACAACCGGTTCCATAATAAACATTACCGAAGACCAAAGAATTCGACCAGGCACAATAACTGTAACCGTAACATAAAGTCTACAAAATATGATGTAGATATT
>JALHIE010000158.1:1133-4564 GCA_022840285.1 Porphyromonadaceae bacterium | reverse complement strand
AAAAAAGAACCGCGATTTTGCGCGATTATGTGTCCATTTCCACCCTCAAACAAAGAAAGGACAAAACAACCAAAAGTTGTCTTGTCACCCCTCCTTGTCCTTTTGGTGGGCACATTACTAAAGCATGTCATAGTATATAAAGCTTTTGGTCGAACTTACTTAGCCTTGGCTATCTTTATATATACTTATTACTTATATATTATATACTTATATATTATATATACTTATATAATATAGTAATATACTAGTAATATAGTAAGTAATATAGTAAATATAGTAAGTACATAGTGGTTATATAGTAATATAGTAGTTATAGTGTAAAAGTAATTGGTCCGTAAACGTATAGTAATAGAAGTAATTTACTATACTACTCTATTAAACAATCTACGTATATTGGTTTTGCCGTGACCACTCCCGCTAATGAATTGGCGGGCATCTAGGCGGATGCCAGAGACTGTAGCCCCAGTCTCGCAATGTTCAGAGCAGCATTGAGATCCCTGTCTATCGATAATCCACAATAAGGACAATTGTGGATTCTGATAGATAGATCCTTTTTGACTGTTTGACCACAGCTTGAGCACATCTGAGATGTATTAGCTGGATTGACCAATACCACTTTCCTACCAGCATCTTCCGCTTTGTACGAAGTGTACTGTATCAGTTTATTCCAGCTTGCATCCAAGATACTCTTCGCTAGGTTGTGATTATGAACCATCTTGTTTATATTAAGATCTTCAAATACAATTATTCCATATTTGTTGATCCATTGCCTACTCAGTTGTTGAGCAAAATCTTCTCTTCGGTTGGTCACCCTCTCGTATAGATGACTTACCACTTTGCTTGCCTTCCTTCTTCGGGGTGATCCTTTAGGAAGCTTATCACGGTTGCTTTGAGCCTTCTTAAGCCGTTCTTCATCGGCTAGAAGAAATCTAGGATTCTCGATGAACTCACCATTGGAAAGCACTGCGAAATTCTTGATACCCATATCTACGCCCACTATTTCGTTAGAGGGTTCAAGAATGTGATTTGGTGCATTTTCAATTAGGAATGACACATACTATTTCTTTGTTGGAAATCTTCGGATAGTTAGTCTCTTAACATCACCCTCGATAGGTCGATGCAACTTGAATTTGATATCTCCTATCTTGGATAACCAGAGTTTATCACCGTCTATGGAAAAACCACCGTCTATGGAAAAACCACTTTGAGGATAACTGATGCTATCGTATCTGTTCTTTCCCTTAAAACGAGGATAGCCAGGCTTTTCGCCTGATTGAACTCTTCTGAAGAATGCACTGAATGCAAGATTGACCCTGAGAACAACATCCTGCAATACCTGAGAATGGACTGATCTTAGTTCAGGTTTGGACTCTTTCCAAATTGGAAGCATTCTCTTGGATTCAAAGTAGCTTATTGATTTGCCTTCTTGCTCAAATGCATTCTTTCGCATAGCCAGCGTTTCGTTGTAGACCCATCGGCAAAGCTCTAGCTGCTCATTCAGCTTGGTTACCTGAGCCTTGGTTGGCTTGAGTCTATATCGAAACACTCTCATTGGCTTACTTCACCTTTTGCACTCACCCATTGTTCTTGTTTGGTCATCTTAAGATATACGTATGGTCACCATTAGTTAATATACTTTTTGGTAGGTACGGGCTGTATCCCGCCTCTGAAGAAGTGGGGATTAGCCCTGATTTCGTCCTAAATATTTCATATATAGCAATATAGTATTTTCTGTTTTTAATTTTCATCCAAAACGTTTATATACTTAAACAACGTTTATGTATTTGCCCCAAAACACATCAGAGAAAGGAGAAGGAAGCATTTGCTTTCTTTTCTTTTTTCGATGAAGAGGCAAAATTGTGTGGTGATATAAAATGAAAGTAGAAGATGTAAAGTTAGGCATGGAAGTTCTTGTTACTGATTCATTTCATACGGTTAATGGATTTACGCCAGCAGGAATTGTTGGAAAGATCCGAGGAATTATGTACAACGACGGTGATATGTATAATGACTTCAATGAATGTATTGTGTTGAAAATAGGAAGCGATAATCTTATATATGAAGTTCCGCTTGAAGGCGTACAGCCAATAATTGATTATGTGCCAAGAAAAGGGGATGCTATACTATTTAATTGTCCAAATGGCGATGAAATTGAGGGCACAATACTGGATTTTGGTTATCGGAAAGATGATTATGCATTATTTGTAATGATAAAGGAACAACCCGATTATGCGGATTATAGTTTTGATTGTATTTCTAGTAAACGGGTTTTGAAAGTTGTTCATCGTTATTGTTTGCATGAGGAAGAAACCAAAGTTTGTTGAAAAAACAAGTAGTTGAATCGTGAGGTAGTGTATATGTGCAAATTCGGGTACTTCAAGAATCACATATATCGGTGTATTTTGGACCACGGCAATATATGTCGTTATAATACTGCATGTGAACGTATATGTGAATGTCCGAATTGGCAAGATCACATGGATTCCGAAAAGCTAGAAGTGAGTTGTTAATATGAAGAATTGCACAGAAATCATGTGTCTAATCTGGAACGAACTATATGAGTGCAGATATGTTCCAAGTTTCATAGAAGAGCTAGCATGGAAACTTGCTTCTAGATGTACGTGTCATAAGTGTAGTGCTTTTAGAAAATGTTATGCTAAAGAATAATCAATTAACAAATTGTTTGCTAGATTACGGAATTGGAAAACCGAAGGGCCTCAAGAGCCTTTGCTGTAGAGCTTTGTGGGTTCGAATCCCTCATCTAGCATTATGACAACAATCTTAGATAGGTTGAAAGTTCAAATTCTTTTCGACAAAAAGAATTCGTTATATGATATTTGGAAAGGTTGTTACGAAACGGATGAATATGATTTTATGGCTAGAATAGAACTTATTAAGGAATTTCCGGAAGTTAGTTGGACAAATCCAGAACATGAAAACATGTTAGTAAATATGGCATTTGATAGTCATGTCCCTAATTGGGATAATAAATTTCTAGAAGGTGGCTGGACAAAAAATGGAATTTGTACGGATAGACTAAAGGATTTATATATGTATTATAATATGTGGTTGGATATTATTAATAGCTGCAAGGAGATTCATGACCAATAATTGTACGTGTAAATCATGCGGACGCGAGTATCATCATTGCTCTAGTTGTGGATATAACGGTGAATGGTATGATCAATATGAGTATTGTTGTGAAAGTTGTGCAGAAAAAAGTTCAAGTCATATAAATCTTAAGACGAAAATAGTGGAATTTATTGAATCGTTGTCAAAAGAACAAAGAGTAACTTTTATGGATATAATGGAAAGTGACGACGGGGAGGTTTTCGATATCATTAATAAGGATTTAATGGGTAGAATTGGTGTAGAAGCTTGGGAATATTGGTAACGGACATTATAACCGGGCAAAATTTTTGGAGACACTA
>JALHIE010000158.1:0-1123 GCA_022840285.1 Porphyromonadaceae bacterium | reverse complement strand
ATTGTTCGTTCCTGGAATATTCGGCCCGGTGATTTTGTAAACCTGGTTAGTTGGTCCGGCGATGTCTGGGCTGAGGTTAAGAAAGTTGTGGGAACGTGGATTGTGGTATATAGACACGATGGAAAGTATGAAACCGATATGGTGGATATTGGCAATGTTCGGAAATTGTGCCGGAAAGAAAATATTGACAAGATCGCTACTTGCCGATTAATAACAGCAGGTGGTATAGTTCCTGCAACTTTTCCAATGAATCCAGGAGCCTATGATTTTCCTGGCGACAAAAATATCTATGTAAAAGATGATGAAGATATTCACTAACCAAAACCTTTATATACAACTAAGTTTAATGTTATAAATACTTACTAGTATTAACTTTTCTGAGTAAGTGATTGGTTATACGAAATAAAAAATTGAGGAAATACAAATGGATTTTGCAGATGCATTAAGAGCACTTAAGACAGGTGCTTGTGTTCGAAATGGACATTGGAACGGAAAAGGCATGTATTTATATTTGCAAATGCCTGATGAAATGAGTAAGATGAATGTACCATATATCTATTTATGTATGCCGGATTCTCATCCGGACTATCCGCATGTGATGGTGCCTTGGACTCCGTCGCAGTTAGACTTGATGTCCGAACAATGGGAAATTGTTGCTAGATCTTAAACCAAAAACTTTATATACAGGAAAAATAAGTTAGTTAATGTTGGCAAGTACTATGTTATTTGGTTTTAAAATCATAGATTATTGTCAACCAAAAACCATAAATACGTGAATACCAAAAAGTATTTATACTAAGAAAAGTAGTTATTGTTTGTGTTGGGTAGTATAACACAATAATATTGGAAAATAATGGAGAATTAAAAATATGAGTAATTCAGCATGGGACGAGCAGATCGTCGTAAAGGGAGCAGGAGTACCGACTGGCGTATATGAGACCGTTTTCAAGGACGTAGTCCGAGAGAATAAAGTTGTGCAGTACAGGAGTGGACTATCTGGCCAGAAGGTTATCGGAAAAGAGTATGATAGTCTGGATGCCGACCAGAAAGCTATCGTCGACGGAATTCCTGACGAATATTGGCCACAGAGACCAAATGATGATGCGCCTCGTATGAAGGCAGC
>JALHIE010000157.1 GCA_022840285.1 Porphyromonadaceae bacterium | reverse complement strand
CTGGATAACACGCTGAAATCCTTGTTGTGATTTGCGACACCGGTATTAGGACAAGAAGGCTTCCAGGCCAGTCTTCCACCCCCGTGTCCGCCCTGGGCCCTAAGCAGGCTGGAAAGGCGGCGCGGCGGGGCCGCTGACTACCTCTCCGCTCATTCACTATCTTTGGGTGAACTATAGGGGGCTATAGCCTCATGGAAACTTCAAGACTCAATGAAGTGCAGCGAAGCGACCATCTCATTCTGCATTGAAGATGCCTTATGAGGGAACATTGGTATGCGACCATAATAAAGAATCCTAACTAGGGATATTTATTATGGGGATTCTATCATTAAGACGCTTAAAGGGTCTTTGTGGGGGGTAGGGGGGATTTAAAGAATACATTAAGATTTTTTAGTGTGTCACGCCCTCAAAACCCAACCATCTACCCTCTCAAGATACACAAAGCCCGACATGCCGTTATGGTATGCCGGGCTTTTTTGCTGGTTCCCTGATGGTAGTGGTCACCCTAGGGTTTGACCGTAAACTTGCGTTGACCCTTTGCATGAGGGCTAGCCGCAAGTTCCCTGAGGGGTAGTTCGTCCTGCCAGTTGTGGATGGCTACGACTTTTTCCATCAAGACCGGTAGTGAGATGTCTTTCGTGTATCTGTCGGTGATGTCTTTCAGGCTCTCGTCATGTCCAACTACCTTCTTGAGAAGATGTCTATTGACTTCCCGTTCGGTTGACATCGTGATGAAGAGATGACGGAACGAGTGGAATACAACTGACCCATCAATGACACCGCGTGACCTTCTGTAGTCTCTAAACCAGTCTGAGATGGTGTGACTCAGTCGTCCACGGCTGCTTTGATTCAGGTTTGAGAATATTCTAGATGTTCCATCTGCACTCTTGGCAAAATCCACAAGGCCAAGTTCGACAAGGAAAGGGTGGATGGGGACATTTCGGCGGCTGGCTTTTGTCTTAAGGTGTTTTTCATCGCTCAAGTCATTGAAGTCGAAGAATAGCGTCCCGTCCTTCTCTTTGATGTCGTTCGACGTAAGCTGTGCAATCTCTTCTAGTCGCGCCCCTGTGTAGAGCGCAATGAGCGGGGACCAGAAGAACTCCGGCTTTTCCTGTGTGGCTTCAAGGTATGCGCTAGGAGCAAAGATGGCCTGTAGCTCTTCGGTAGTGGGGGGGCGACGTTCGCTTGGCGGAGGTTCCCCTATGTCGAGATAGCGCACAAGGAATTTGCCTCGGATTTCATATTCCGTCTCTGACCAGAGTATGAACGCACGAATAGCATTCAGATGGTTTATGACAGTAGTTGGGTGAAGTAGTTTGTCATGCTTCATGTGGGAAAGTTGAGAATAACTACTCCCCTGCCTTGCCAATTCACTAGCTCGTGGCGGAAGTTTTGGGAGTAATTCGCGGAATGCTTGTATGGTAGGCCTGTCAAGTTTAGCTATCGTAATGTCATGGTTGCAAATCTCCCGGCAAATGTCAGAGAATTGTTTGAGTCTTTGGGTCTTATCCATCA
The DNA here is from genome assembly GCA_022840285.1 of Porphyromonadaceae bacterium. GTDB lineage: Bacteria > Bacteroidota > Bacteroidia > Bacteroidales > Dysgonomonadaceae > Petrimonas. The sequence continues at coordinate 749 of JALHIE010000157.1, read as the reverse complement.
GGGTAGATGTAACCCAATTTCTTTTCTCTGCGGCTATATACGTATCGATGGCTTTGGACAGGGGCGTTCGCTCTGCCTCGGTTAGCTCGGCTGCCTTGATGAGGGGTGTAGATACGTGAGCAGCTTGTGTCTTGGGTATGCCTATGAGTTTTTCGTAAGTCGCCTGTTGTGTTTCATCCAGTGTTCCACTGAAGTACATGTCTGAGGCGGCATCATTCACCACATGCTGAACGGCAGCCAGTGCTCTGCATAGGCGCAGGAATGGCATGCCATCCACGTCGATATCATGTATATGATGCTCTTTGAGTAGGCGTAGTGCTGGTTCGCGGTATTGATAAAGCTCATTGTAAGCTATCGCCATCTTGGCATCAGTAGCATGCTCTTCTTGAGCCTCAATCCATTCGTAGGTTGCGCCTTCCCCGCGAAATTTCTTGATGCGGTGTTCAAAAACAGACGCAAGCCCTTCTTCTAGCGCGCGGTCAGCTATGGCTCGTATCCGCTCGTTCGTGAGTATGGCTTCAGGTGTTGTGGGGTCCGGCATGACTTGGCCCTTTGCTGTGGCTGTGAGGTAGACATCCGCAAGGCGGAAGACATCCATCATGCGCACCGCAAGGGCGATGGCTACGGGTTTGGCCTGATGCAGGTAGGCAGTCCCAAGGGAACGCCTGTATTCCTGTCTACCTAGGCAAGCCTGTAGTCGCTGCGGAACGCGCACTCGGAAGTACAGCAAAGTCCGGTGCGAGACAATG
>JALHIE010000046.1 GCA_022840285.1 Porphyromonadaceae bacterium | reverse complement strand
ATTGTAAACATACTTTCAATTAATAAAAACAATCACATTTGTCCGGTTAAACTTCATTTTTCAGCAATTTGAAAAAACGGGGTTTTCAGAGCAGACTCATCCTTTATATTTTGAATTTGACGACGGTACATCATTTTTTGGAATTGCTAAGGGTAGACAGCAGGGTAACACTTATCCTGATATTAAAACTTATGAAAGATTTGCCAATTCTGGAGGTAATTTCAATAGACTTTTTCTTACAAATGGCCCTTTAAACCTTGGTGAAATGCTACCTTTACCACTCCAATCGGACCGGGGTATTGGAAAATATAATATGGAGGGTGCTTGGCATCTCGATCGCGTATTAGAAGATGGGGAGAAGTATGGCATTTACCATATCCTAACGTTAACAAACCAATGGACATTCAATCAACAATGGGCTATCCATTCTTATAATTCCAAGAATGGAGGTCCTATTGAACAACCAGCCGAATATTGGACCAATGAAATTGCCCAGCAATACTTTGAAAAATTCTTACGATACGTGGTTGCACGATGGGGATATTCCACATCAGTTTTTTCTTGGGACCTTTGGAATGAATACAGTTCAATGCCAGGTTCCAACATTGCAGTGTCCATCCCTTGGCACCAGCGAATGGCTAAGTTTTTAAGGAGTATAGATCCGTACAAACATATCATACATACAAATGACGGCAGCCTGAATGGAAGAGATGCTATGAATGCTTTGCCAGAGATGGAACTTATCTCTTCCAACATTTATATGGTTAGAAATATGGCGAGAGTTGCAGAGGATATTACAAAACAACATACATCAAAATACGGAAAACCATACCTACTTACGGAGTTCGGCACAGGTCATTCTGTAAACTCTGTAGGAGGATATGCCAGCATGGATCCTGAAAGGAGAATGGTTCATAATGGACTCTGGGCCCCTGTCGTAAGTGGTGGAGCTACAACTGGAATGGCGTGGGAGGGAAATTGGTTAGATCATAATATCTTTTACACTTATATAAAAGCTCTATCCATGTTTATTGATGGAATCCAGTTTAGTAAAAATGAATGGCTTCCAGCTAAAATATCGTCGTTTAACTACAAGGATAAAACGGATAAAGGAGAAATGTTTGGTGACGTAATTGTAGAGGGATGGTCTGGGAATTATCGACGAGAAAATTATATCCCTGACATTTTCCAAATAGACCATAACGGGAACGTTGATCATCAAGCTTCTCTAAATGCAATACTTGAAAATTCCGCGAAATCGAATAGAAACTCAAGTGTGACATTTCAGATGGACTATCCAACACAAGGAGAGTTTGTAGTATGCGTCTCTGAGATAAGAGACACCACCCCTACCCCTACACTTTCTGTAAAGGTAGATGGCAAGAAAGTTTTAAATAAAGCTTTAAAACCCTTGAACGAAAAAGGCTATCACCCACTTATGTATAATCAATATTATTCTATTCCTGTTGACAAAGGAAATCATAAAATCCAGGTAGAGAATACTGGAGGTGGTAGTTTCGTCACATCTTTTGAATTACGAAATTTTATAGAAAATGATGGCCCAAAATTAGAAGTAAGAGGTATTCAATCTCAAAGTCATATATTATTATGGTTCAAAAATCAGAAATTTACCCTACTTCATAGTTTAATGAATATAAACTGGGAGCCTCAACCAGAAGGAGTTATTACAATTGTTGATGTTCCAAATGGAAAATGGATTGCTGAATGGATAAATACCATCAATGCAACGATCATTAAGAAAGAACTAATAGAAAACAATAACCGTCAACTTATTTTGAATACGCCAGTTGTCAACGAAAGTGTTGCTGTTCGGTTATATAAGATCACCTAATTAAATTTTAAATCAAAATGAAGAGTATCAATATTTTATTGAATTTTACAACTTTTTTTTCGAATATAATAATAGCTATTATTATATTACTGTTGTTTACTTGCTCTGATTCAAAAGAACAGCCCCCTAATGATCCTCCACCGTCTTCTGATCCTTGGAATGAAATTGTAACGGTTAATTTGAATGAACCGGAGATGATAAGTTATTTTGAAATAGGCCTTACTCATACTCATAATAGATGGTATACAGGTCATCCACAAGCAGTAAACAGGGTGAAGAAACTGCTAAAGGATGCTAAAGTTCGTTATCAAAATACCCACATCATGGGTTGGGGACCTGATAACCCAAATCCAGCTATCGGAGTTTACAGATGGCAAAGCCTTGATAATGTAATGGATATGATATTATCTATGGAAGGTACAATTCCGGTAATTACATTTTGCACAGCTCCGGGCTGGATGAAACGTAGCGGGAATGATTGGGATATGGAGGATCGGGTTAGCGACGATCATTTCGAAAATTTTGCAGTACTATGCAGTAAGGTCGCAGAACGGTATGATTATGTAGAGTACTTCCAGGTATGGAATGAACTCAAAGGCTTTAGGTCGTGGACCAATGGAGTGGAAAAAAGGGATATGAAGCAATTTACGGAAATGTACAATTTAATATACGATGCAGTAAAAAAAGTGCGGCCTAATGCAAAAATAGGTGGTCCATATATGCCATTAGGAGGGCTTGATCTTACTTCTTCACATATACAAGATATTAAATATTGGGTCGAAAATAGTAATGGTGGCGAGTTCTTTAATTATGATGGTTGGGTGGAGGGATGGCCTCCAGGTGGTAATTCAGAAGAGTGGATGATGAGTAGGAGTAGTTTTTTTGGCAGCCTCACAAAAAAATTTAAGGATGTCGTTGATCTGTCTCAGTGGGTTTCCGAATACTACCCAGGCAGGAATAATAATCCCGAATTTGTAGCTGCCCATTTTGCATCTACATACTACCATTCCTTAAAAAGCGGAATACGCTTGGCGTTGCTTTGGGATGGAGTCAATTTTGGAGAGCTTTTTTCTAACACAGAAAAAGAAGATGGAGGTCAACCAACGTTACAATATAATGTGGTTAGTGCCTTTAATAATTATTTTGGACCTGGCACACAATTATATAAAACAACTTCAACTACGGATGATATTGAGGTGCTATCTTCTTCAGAAAAAATTTTACTTATAAACAAAACAAAAAAATCTTTCATAATAAAATTAAAAGATAGAATGATTACACTGAAAGGATATGAAGTAATGATCTATGACAATATCTATAACATATAATTAGTCCCAATTACAAACGTAAAAAAATCATTCAAAACTTGTAATAGAGCAAAATAGTTGATGATTTTCTTAGTTGTATCTGCAATTTTTTGTAAATTTGGGTCGTTGATCTTGCAGGAAAATATGCTGACAAAGGAGATCGCTTGTTTTCTAAAACTCGAATAAATACCAAAATTATTATCCAATGGCAAATAAACATTTACTTATCTCGTTCTTCTTCTCGATATGTTTATTATCGTCCGCACAGGTTAAATTCAAAGCAGGGTATATCATCAATAACCGGCACGAAAGAACCCCTTGCCTTATCAGGAATATTGGCAATGAAGAATCTACCATGACTTTTGAATATAAATTAAACAATTCTAAAAATATACAAAAGATTGAATTGTCAAAAATTGAAGAATTTGGTATAGAGGATGAACTCAAGTGTATAAGGGCGCTTATATCCATTGACATGTCGCGTGACAGGATAAAAAATATTAAGGACACCCTAAGTCAATGGGAAGAGGGTCATGCTTTCCTCAATGTGCTGGTTGAAGGAAAATCGGCATCACTTTACTCGTACCACGACTATGGTACACCTCTTTTCTTTTTCAGCATGGAGGACTCCAACATCGTACCTCTTGTTTATAAAAAATATCAAGTTGAACCAACACCCAATTTTATCCAACAAATATTATATGACAACAGCTTCAGGGATCAATTAAATATGTACCTGGCATGTGATGATAAGAAAAATGCCGATGGAATCTCCTATACAAAAAAAGATCTGGTAAGGTATTTTGAAGATTATTACCAATGTAAGAACGACAATTACACCACATACAAAAGTATTCAGGTAAGAGATGGCATTCTGTTACTCAAACCAGGAGTTAGTCTAAACAGTGCCCAGTTTGAAATCCGGAATTCAGTTGATGCAGGCCCAATGATCTGCTTTGACAAAGAAAGCAGCGTGGGTTTTGGAATTGAGACAGAATATATTTTCCCTTTCAACAGGTATAAATGGAGTGTTTTTGCCGAGGCCAATTACCTGGCATACAAAACAAATAATGTTACTGTCGGCAGCGAAATTAACCCGCCATCGTATACCGGTCACGCGATTGATCTTAAATCAATAGAATTTCCAGTCGGCATTAAATACCATGTGAACCTGGATAAAAACAACCGACTGTTCGTAAAAGCAGCATATGTACCGTATGCAATTTTATCGGAATCATACATTGCTTTCAGTAAGAGTTACAGAGAAAATTTCTCCTCCTCTTCTCACTTTCTTTTTGGCTTTGGCTATAACTACCGCGCCCTGGAAATGGAATTTAGATACTATACCCCAACAGACATTACGCAAAACATCTATAATAGAGGCTCTAACCTGAACCAGACCAGATTCAGGATCTCTTATGCATTTCAATTGCTTGGCGGTCGGAGATTCCAATAAATTATTCAACATAAAAAGTATGGAAACAACATGTTTCACCTGTTTATAAAAAGGGTTCCTTTTCTAATTTTTTGGATCGGGTTGTCTCTCTTCCGACTTTCTTCCCAGGAACAGACAACAACCCAGGGTACAACAGGACCTGCCCGGATGGTAATCGCGGAACTCGATCGAAAAGCGGAAGCAATGAAAAAATCGATCCGCAAAACGCGATCAGATATTCACATTTCGGGGACAACCTACTACGTCTCATCAAAAGGAAACGATGCCAACGATGGATTGTCTGTCAAAAGACCGTTAAAGAGTTTGGCTAAAGTCAATACACTTGACCTGATCGAGGGGGACGCAGTATTATTCCGGCGGGGTGACCTATGGCGCGGCACTTTAAAAACAAAAGATGGGGTGACCTACTCGGCTTACGGCAAAGGGGCTAAACCTACCTTATGCGGTTCACCGTGCGATGCCGCAAAAGAGGGCGTTTGGAGTGAAACCGAAACACCGAACGTCTACATGTACGATCGAGAGCTACCGGACGACATTGGTACGCTGGTATTCAACGAAGGGGAAGCATGTGCTTTCAAGGTCATGAGACAACACGACCAAACGGGGAGGACCATACATATAGAAACGAAAGAACCTTTTTCCGACTACCGGGACCTAAAACGTGATTTGGATTTTTTTCACGATTACAAGGTGAAAAAACGTGTTTACCTCTATTCTTCGAAAGGTAATCCCTCAAAACGTTTTGAGTCGATTGAACTGCTTGTAAAAACAAATATCGTATACGCCAGAAACCAGGTTACTATCGATAATTTATGCATCAAATACTGTGGAGCACACGGCATAGGCAGCGGTTACACCAAAGGACTGACTGTCACCAATTGTGAACTGGGATGGATTGGGGGCTCTATCCAGGGGGATTCTTTGTACGCCCGTTCACACCCTACACGCTATGGGAATGCGATTGAAGTTTACGGTGGCTGCGATTCCTTTCTGGTTGACAACTGTTATATTTATCAGGTGTACGATGCGGGCATTACCCATCAGTTTTCGAAAGGTGGGAACAACTCCATCGTGATGAAAAACGTAGTGTACTCCAATAACCTGGTAGAGGATTGTGTTTATTCAATCGAGTATTTTCTGGGGAAAGCAGACAACGATGCTGAACGTTACATGGATAACGTCGTATTTTCCAATAACCTGTTACGCAGGTCCGGGTATGGATGGGGAAAACAACGCCCCGACAAAGAGACACCGGCTCACATTAAATCGTGGAACAGCCAAAATAGAGCATATAACTTTTTCATAAAGAATAATGTTTTCGATCGAGGAACGAGGGTATTGTTGAATACGGAAGCCGCTGAGCAGGAATGGTTGCCTGTCTTACAGGGAAATACCTATATTCAACTTGACAACATTTCCATTGAAACACCGGACAGCCCACCATCTTATTAAATTTCTAAAACTTTACCCCACATGAAAATATCAAAAACACATCCATTATTATTGGGCATATTCCTATCGTGCTTCTTAAGTTGTAAATCACAAAACAGTCCGATCACGGTGAATTTTGACAAATCGTCAAAGAACAAGTGGGCCATTGATGAATTAAACGCGAAACTGCCAAAAGATTGGTCAAATTCTGAATTTTTAACTTTCGACATATATGCAACTTCGCCACAACGTTTTAATTTGGTACTACACGATAAAACCGGAGAACGAAGAATTACGGTACTGCCCTTTCAGAATGCATGGGTGAGGGCTTCCATACCCCTTATACACTTCCAAAGAAGAAATGTTGTCGGACACGATATGGCCGCAATTGGCAAAACGGCTTTACCCGGGATGTGTATAAATTTTACCGGAAAGGTCGGGGCGATCGACAACATTGATTCAATCAGCTTCGAAATGGACAGACCGCTGAATTCACCTTCATTGGAGATCAGGAACATCCAATTAACTGTGAATGCCCGGGATTCAATTTTAAGCCCGATTCCGGCAGTTAACAAATTCGGTCAATGGATAGCTGGAAATCCGGGTGTCTTCACATCAGATGACGAACTTGTAGCTTCCTGGAAAAAAGATGATCAAGACAACACAAAAGGTGAATTTGGTTTTTCAAAATACGGAGGTTTCCTTAAAGAGAGGGTTAGGGGTACAGGTTTCTTCCGAACCGAAAAGATGGATGGAAAGTGGTGGTTGGTTGATCCGGAAGGCTATTTGTTTTATTCCATTGGAAGCACAGGTATAAACCCGGGAATATCTTTTTCCCGAACCAAAGGAAGAGAATATATTTACGAAGAACTGCCACCTCTTATAAAAAGTACCGGAGTCCGGTCTGAAGAGAATTCTTATTATACCTGGAACCTAACAAGAAGGTATGGTGAAAACGGATGGATGGAAAGATGGATAGAAAAGACAACCAGGCGTATGGATCAATGGGGATTCAACACGATCGCAAACTGGTCTGATGAAGCCCTTTGTCAATCTCGGAAAAAAGCGTATGTGAAAAACCTTTACGGATGGGGATTTAATGCAAACACAATGGGAATGCCGGATCCATACGATCCCGGGTACATCCGCCTGGTTGACTCGTCGGCCAAAGCTCAATGCGAGCCGTTGAAAAATGATCCATACCTCATTGGTTATTTCGTAGGAAATGAGCCTCCGTGGCCAGGCAGAGAAAATGAATTAGTGGAGGTGATTCTTAACGGTGAAGCAACGCCTTTACAAACTGCATTAAAGAATTTCTTGAAAGAAGAAGATTCTCCCATCAGGAGAAAAGCATTTGTTTACGATACGTATTCCAAGTTCATTCAAATTATTAACCAGGCTATCGAAAAATACGACCCCAACCATTTGAATTTGGGATTGAGGTTTGGAGGAAATCCGCCCGATGAGATTATTGCGGCATCAGCCAACGTTGGATTTGATATCTACAGCCTCAATGTATACTCGTATCGAATTTCTGAAAGGGTATTTGAAAAAATCGATAGACTCACCGATCTACCGATAATGATCGGCGAATTTCATTTTGGAACTCCGGGAAAAGGACTCGCCCCCGGGTTAGCACAAACAATCAACCAAAAAGAAAGAGGTATAGCCTATGGTTATTACGTGGAAAATGCAGCAGCTCATCCATCGGTAGTAGGTACCCACTGGTTCCAATGGCTCGATCAACCTTCAACCGGGAGATTTGATGGTGAAAACTATAACATCGGTTTTTTAGATGTCACAGACTTACCCTATTCCGAACTGGTTGATGGAGCAATAAAAACCCACGAGAGAATATTCGACATCCACTCCGGTAATGTTTTACCAACAACTCAACAAGCAAAAAACCAATAAGCTTCAGCAAAAATTCCCGGTCATGAGATTAAAAACAGTCGTATTGTTTGTTTGTTTTCTGTGCATATTCTTTCCTGTACATCCACAAACGAAAGTGTCCATTGAAGAGAAGACAATATTATTGCCCACCTATCCGGTGGCAACACCCGAAAAAACCCCGATTTTCTTCAGGAATGAAGCATACCAGGGGGCTTCAAGACATTATTATCCCCTCAAACTCAATGATCAATATACGCACAAAAGGGTGGAAAAGCCCTGGAATTTCGTTATTCTCGGTAACGAATTTATTGAACTGGGTATACTGCCCGAAATCGGAGGAAAACTTTATTATGCTACCGACAAATCAAATAACTACAACTTCGTTTATAAAAACAGTGTTGTTAAACCGTCAAACATAGGTATGACAGGAGCCTGGGTGTCAGGCGGGATTGAGTGGTGCGTTTTTCATCATCACAGGGCATCGACATTCTTACCGGTAAATTATACGACGGTAGACAACGGAGACGGTAGCAAAACAGTATGGGTCGGCGAACATGAGCCTCGTCACGGCATGAGATGGAGCCATTGGTATTACGTTGTTTCCGGACAAATCGTATTTCAAAGCGCAAGGGAGGATTCACAACGCTACACCACTTACCCACACTTTTTTGTATTGGGCCAACGTTGCCGCTCATGCCAGCAAAGAGTATCAAACCATATTTCCGCCAAGCGCTCGAGTTGTCACCTATCATTCAAAAACGGATTTCGCCAGATGGCCCGTTGCGAGGGAGGTTTTCAGAGGGGCGGACTTCACAGATGGAGTAGATATCAGTTGGTGGAAAAATGTGAAAGAATCGAATTCTTTCTTTGTGCATGACCTGAAAGAAGATTTCATGGGAGGATACGATCATGGGAAAGATGCCGGCACAGTCCATGTTGGAGACCATAACATTGTGAAAGGTGCCAAGTTGTGGGAATGGGGTTCAGGACCCAGAGGACAGGCCACTGAGGGGGTGCTGACTGAAAATGACGGACCCTATGTGGAGATCATGGTTGGAGCATACTCCGACAATCAGCCCGATTACAGTTGGATCAGACCAAATGAAGTAAAGGAATGGGAACAATATTGGTATCCGATTAAGGGCATAAAGGGATTTAAAAATGCCAACTTGAACGGTGCTGTAAACCTCGAAAGAGCGGATAACAACAATGTTTATTTGGGCTATTATTCCACTCAAAAAGTTGAAAGAGCTAACGTCATATTAAAAAACAGAGACGAGGTCGTGTTTGAAAAGGAAATTGTCATCTCTCCCGACAGACCATTTTCGGAAACTATTCCGTTGGATGAACCCTATGATCTGGAAAACCTTTATACTGAACTAACCGATGCAAACAACAACGAACTGATTAGCTATCGACCTGTTAAACTCGATGAAGTAAAAAAACTGCCCGAACCCTGGAGAGGCTATGCCAATCCAAAGGAATTAAACACGGTTGAAGAATTGTTTCTTACCGGTCAACGCATAGAACAGTTCTATGCTCCTCAACACAATCCGATGGATTGGTACCTGGAAGCTTTAAATCGCGATCCGGGAGACATACGTTCGAATACTGCCGTGGGAAATATTTATCTGAAAAACGGTGACTATCACCGTGCAAGAAAATATTTCAGCAAAGCCATCGGGAGGTTGACTAAAGATTATACCCGTCCTGCGAACTGTGAAGCGATCTATCTTCAAGGGTTGACATTGCGGGCATTGGGATTATATGACGAAGCGAGAGATACCCTTTACAGGGCTGCATGGGATTACGCATACCATTCACCAGCCTATTTTCAATTGGCTCAATTGTCGACAATGAAAGGAGATTATCAGAAAGCGTTAGCGGAAGTTCAACAATCATTGAGTACGAACAACAGAAACAACAGAGCCATAGCGTTGAAAGCCGCGTTGCAGAGAAAACTGGGGAAATCGGACGATGCTTATCTGACAATTCAATCCGTATTGGCAACTGATCCGCTCGACTTCAGGATTAGAAATGAACATTATTTAGCCTTTCAAAAGCAAGGAAGCCCTTCAAAAGCAAATGAAATACTAGCATCTCTTGAGAAAGAGATGAGGCAATTCGATGACAATTATTTAGAACTGGCGGTAAGCTACATAAACGATGGTCTGTTGGATGAAGCCGAAGATGTACTTTTAAGATTTGAGGGTGAAAATCCATTTTTTGACTACTTTCTCGGTTATATTCAGGACGAGCAGGGAAACAGTACAAAAGCCAAAAGTTATTTCAATAAAGCATCGGAGCATTCCGTGGATTATATCTTTCCTTACAGGATGGAATCTGCTGAAGTATTGCAAAAAGCGCTGGAATACAATCCCAATGATGGAAAAGCCTTTTATTATTTGGGAAATATCTTTTACGAGAAACAACCCGAGCTGGCGATGAACTATTGGAAACAGGCTTCGGAACTGGCACCCGATTTATCCATCGTCTTTCGAAACTTAGGTTGGGGATACCACCATTATTACAACGATAAACAGAAAGCCATCTCCCATTATGAGAAAGCGGTTAACCTTAACAGGAATGAACCGATGTACTATTCGGAGCTGGATGCGTTATACGTCCAAAACAATACGCCGATAGAAACACGCTTAAAACTATTTGAGGGGAGCGAGGAGGTTGTTAAGAAAAGAGACGATGCATTTATCAAAATGATTGATGTCTTAACGTTGGCAGACAGACCCCAACACGCTGTACGGCTGCTCGAGGGGGTACAGTTTTCTTATCGGGAGGGCTCTTCGAATGTCAGGGATTTGATCATTAATGCGCAACTCATGACTGGACTTGCTCATTTTAAAAACAAAGAATATGACAAAGCACTGGAATATTTTTTGAAATCTCAGATCCAGGAAGAAGAAGCAGGCAGTGCAAAGCTCGGAAATAGAGACATGCAGGTTAATTACTACATTGCTCAGGCTTACAAGGGACTAAATAAGACTGATGAGGCAAAAAAATACTTTAGTAAAGCGACCTCGGTTTCTTCAAACAGAGTGAATATTATGGATTATTATAAAGGACTTGGTTTTCTAGAATTAGGCAATGAAATAAGTGCAAAAAAGACGTTCGAATCTATGATTTCCGATGCGAACCAACGAATAGAAAATATCAACAAATCTGAAGTTGGTACAATTTTTGGCAGAAGTGAAGCAGAAAACATGCAACTTTCCATCAATTATACAATCCGGGGGTTAGGGCATAAAGGGCTAAAACAAGACAAGGAAGCTGAGAATGATTTAAGACGGGCCCTGGAATTCTCCAACAATAACCTGTGGGCCAAAGTCGAACGGCAATAATGCCTGAGGCAACTCAGCTGATCCTCCCCCAGTCGTAGCGGTTTCCGCTCAAGCGGCTGAGCTGTTGTTTCAACACCAAATGTTCCGGTTGGGACAGCTTAGGGTCCTGGGAGATGATGCTTTCTGCAATCTCGCGGGTGCGGAACAGAATAGCGTTATCCCGTACCAGATCAGCAATCTTAAGGTTAAAAGGGATGCCGCTTTGCTGCGTGCCTTCCAGGTCGCCCGGACCACGCAGTTTCAAATCGGCTTCGGCGATAACGAATCCGTCGTTACTCTCGGTCATGATCTCCATCCGCTTCCGGGTATCGGCTGAGAGCTCGTAAGGCGTGATCAACACACAGTACGACTGGTCGGCACCGCGCCCTACCCTGCCCCGCAACTGGTGTAACTGCGACAAGCCGAAACGTTGGGCGCTCTCGACAACCATTACCGATGCGTTGGGCACGTTGACCCCCACCTCGATAACGGTGGTAGAAACCATGATCTGTGCTTCGTTTGCCACAAACCGCTGCATCACCTCCTCTTTCTCGGCAGGCTTCATGCGTCCGTGCATTTTGCAGACGGTAAATTCGGGAAAAGCTTCCCGGATATGGATAAACCCCTCTTCCAAGTTTTTCAGGTCCAGTGTCTCGCTCTCTTCGATCAGGGGATAGACGATATAAGCCTGCCTCCCGGCTTCTACCTGTTCGCGGATAAACTGATAAAGCGCTCCCCGCTTCTTGTCGTACCGGTGCAGTGTCTGCACCGGTTTCCTTCCGGGCGGCAATTCATCGATCACGGAGACATCCAGATCGCCGTAGACCGTCATGGCGAGCGTGCGGGGGATGCCAAAACGATGTTGTTCGTCGATAACCACAAATCCCAGGTTGTTAAATTGCACCACATCTTCAATAAGGGCGTGGGTGCCGATAAGGATGTGTATGTCTCCCGACAACAATCCGGCATGGATGTCCGCACGTTCTTTTTTCCGGGTCGAGCCCGTCAGCAACGCCACATTCACGTTCATGTCCGACAGCAGCCCGCGGAAAGTCTCGAGATGCTGTGCCGCCAGGATTTCCGTAGGAGCCATCAGGCAAGACTGAAAGCCGTTGTCCAACGCAATCAACATGCACATGACCGCCACCAGCGTTTTCCCGCTACCCACATCACCTTGCAAAAGGCGGTTCATCTGTTTGCCCGACGCCGTATCCTTGCGGATCTCTTTGATTACACGTTTTTGCGCGTTGGTCAACTCAAACGGCAGGTGTTTCCCGTAAAACGAATTCAGGTACTTTCCCACCCTTTTAAAAACGAAGCCGTTGAGTTTGGCTTTCCGGTCGGCAGCATACCGGACAATGTTGAGCTGAATAAAAAACAACTCCTCAAATTTCAACCGGAATTCAGCGTCACGAAGCAGTACGGGATTCCTGGGGAAATGAATGTTTTCGACGGCATCGTGAAACGGAATCAGGTTAGCCGTTTTCACCACATCGGCAGAAAGTGATTCCGGAAGCCGTCCGTTTATCATTCCAAACGCATTTTCGATGATTTTCTGAACGGCTTTCGAATTCACGGTCGGCTTCGCTCAAATAGGGATCAATATCGGGGTGGGCTATGTTCCAACGGTTGTTGAAAAGCGTGGGTTTGCCGAAAACGATATACTCCTGATTGACCTTGTACTTGCTTTCTACAAACCGGATACCCTGAAACCACACCAGATCGATAAAGCCCGTACTGTCGGTAAAATGCGCCACGAGCCGTCTCTTCCGTCCTTCGCCGAACGTTTCGAAAGCCGTTATTTTTCCTTTGAGTTGAATATACGGCATACTGCCGTCGATTTCGTGCACGTAATACATCCGGCTCCGGTCGATATACCGGTAAGGATAGTAGCGCAACAAATCGCCCAGCGTAAAAACGTCGAGTTCCTTATTTAAGATCCCTGCCCGTTTGGGGCCCACACCCGGAACAAATTTTATGTCGGTCTGAAGGATCATCTATTGCAATTCTACCACGCGAACAACGGGAATTGCTTCATGGTAGCATTCACCTTTTCACGAACCGATGCTATAGTCTTGTCGTTTTCCACGTCAGCAAGCACCGTGTCGATCATTTCCACAATATCACCCATCAGCGACTCTTTCGCTCCACGGGTCGTGATTGCCGGTGTTCCAAAACGCAATCCGGATGTCTGGAACGGGCTACGGCTATCGAACGGAACCATGTTTTTGTTGGTCGTGATATCGGCTTCCACAAGCACTTTCTCGGCTACTTTTCCGGTCAGCGCAGGGAACTTCGTCCGCAGATCCACCAAAACAATGTGGTTGTCCGTACCCCCCGACACCACTTTGTAACCTTTATCCGCAAATGCCTGGGCCATAACGGCAGCGTTCTTTTTCACCTGTGCCTGATAGGTTTTGAACCCGGGATCCAGCGCTTCACCGAACGATACCGCCTTGGAAGCAATAACGTGTTCCAGCGGGCCTCCCTGCATTCCCGGAAAAACAGCAGAATCCAGCAGTGCCGACATCATCTTCACTTCTCCTTTCGGCGTTTTCAACCCCCACGGGTTCTCGAAATCCTGTCCCATCAAAATAATGCCTCCGCGCGGGCCGCGAAGTGTTTTGTGAGTCGTGGAGGTTACTATATGGGCAAATTCAAGCGGGTTGTCCAGCAAGCCGGCGGCGATCAGTCCGGCAGGATGCGCCATATCCACCATGAACAGGGCCCCGATTTCATCGGCGATTTTGCGGATGCGTGCATAATCCCATTCGCGTGAATAGGCCGATGCTCCGGCGATGATCAGTTTTGGACGCTCGGTGCGGGCAACCGATTCCAATTGATCGTAATCCACTTGCTGGTTGTCCTCGCGGACATTGTACTCCAGTGCCTGAAACATCAAACCGGAAAAGTTCACCGGTGAACCGTGAGAAAGGTGTCCGCCATGCGAAAGATTGAGTCCGAGAAACTTGTCTCCCGCTTTCAGGCAAGCCAGAAATACAGCTGCATTTGCTTGCGCGCCCGAGTGCGGTTGTACATTGGCCCACTCGGCATTAAACAATTTCTTCAGGCGGTCGATAGCCAATTGCTCACCTAAATCCACCACTTCGCAACCGCCGTAATAACGCCTCCCCGGATAACCTTCGGCGTACTTGTTCGTGAGGACGGATCCCATTGCCTGCATCACCTGCTCGCTTACGAAGTTCTCCGACGCGATAAGCTCTATTCCCTTTAGCTGACGCAATTTTTCCTGTTCGATAATTTCGAAAATCTGTGTGTCTCGTTTCATCTATTGTTGAATTAATTTTTAGCAGTTTATCCTGCAAAATTAATCAAAATATGCGTGAAATACACACATTGTCTCTCTTTAGCTTCGGAAAAAGTTCGCCATCCACCTCTCCTTACTTCCTGTACTCATCCAATATGTTCTTTACGCCATCGGGCGAAACGCGTCCGTAAACCCGTTCGCCAACCAGCACTACGGGTGCTAGCCCGCACGCGCCCACACAACGCAGTTCTTTCTTGAATTCTTCCAGCACCTTTTCTGCACCCCGCACGTAGCACGCCGTTCCCGTACAAATGGAGATGGGGAACTCACCCTTGGGAATCATGGTGAAGTAGGTGTAGAAAGTAACCACACCATACACATGTGCTACCGAAACTTTCAGGTTGTGGGCAATAACATCCTGAACTTCCGCAGGCAAGTACCCGAATTCGTGCTGTGCTTCGTGCAACACATTGATCAGTTCGCCGGGATCATTACCGAACGATTCACAGATCCGGTTAATGATGTCTATCTTCTCCTGCGGCAGATTTACTTTCACCCGCAACGCTTCTCTCTCTTCGGGCATATATCGGAACACTGCCGGTGCTATATCTGTTTTCTGGCTCATATTCTTTCTTTAATGATTATTCAACGAAATGGTTACTTCATTGCTCTTCGGAAAATATTCCGTATGGAGCAGGCTGTGGGCGCGATGACTTCCCGGCTCACCGAGATACTCTTCATAGAGCTTGATGATCGATGGGTTTTCGTGCGACTTACGGATGGCCTTGCGTTCATCTTCCGTGTACAGGGCTGCGGTACGTTTCACCAGTATTTCTTCTTTCAGGTGAGTATAGGGTTGGCCTCCTCCACTGATGCACCCCCCGGGGCAAGCCATGATTTCAATGGCATGATACTGCGATTTTCCGGCACGGACCTCGTCCAGCAGCTTGCGTGCATTTCCCAGGCCGTGAGCGATGCCTATGTTTAGTTTCAACCCGTCGAAATCCACCGTTGCGGAACGAATACCTTCCATGCCACGCAATTCACTGAACTCCACTCTATCGAGGGTCTTTCCCGTGTAGAGTTCGTAAGCCGTACGGCAGGCAGCCTCAATAACACCTCCGGTGTTTCCGAAAATAACGCCGGCGCCCGACGATTCACCAAGAGGATCGTCGTATTCCTCATCGGGCAACCCCAGGAAGTCGATGTTTGCTTGCTTGATGAAAGCAGCCAGTTCACGCGTGGAAATGGAGTAGTCCACATCAGGATTACCGTCCACCTTGAACTCATCACGCTGGCATTCGTATTTCTTGGCCAGGCAAGGCATAATGGAAACCACGATCAGGTCCTCACGGTTCACGCCTATCTTTTCGGCAAAATAGGATTTGGCAATCGCACCAAACATTTGTTGTGGTGATTTTGCCGTTGAAGGTACATCCAGCAGGTCGGGAAAGTTATGTTCGAAGAAGTTTACCCAACCCGGGCAGCAGGATGTCAGCAACGGGATCCGCACGTTGGGATCCCCGGCCAAATGACCTTTGAGGCGGTTCAGCAATTCCGTCCCCTCCTCCATGATGGTAAGGTCGGCGCTGAAGTCGGTATCGAAAACGTAATCGAAACCAAGCCGGCGGAGAGCTGCTACCAGCTTTCCTGTGACCAGCGTTCCCGGCTCCAGGCCGAATTCTTCGCCCAGCGCTGCCCGGACCGCCGGAGCGGTTTGCACCACCACCGTTTTCTTCGGATTCGATAATGCACGGAGCACCTCGTTGCTGTGGTCTACTTCGGTAAGCGCTCCCGTAGGACAAACCGAAACACACTGTCCGCAATAGGTACAGGGCGACTTTTCGAGGTTCATCTCGAAAGCAGGCGCCACCACCGCCATAAATCCGCGGTTGACCGCCGAAAGGGCGCCTACGGTTTGCACCTCGTTACAAACCATTTCGCAGCGGCGGCACAAAATACATTTATCCACATCGCGAATGATGGAAGGAGAGGTATCTTTCCTGTAATGCGATTGTTCACCGCCATAGGGCAGGCTTCTTATACCAAACTGTGTAGCCAGGTGTTGCAGTTCGCATTGTCCCGATTTTGCGCATACGAGACAATCGAAAGGATGGTCTGAAATGATCAGCTTCAACACCGTTTTTCGCGCGTTAAGCACACGGATGTTGTGTGTGTTTATGACCATACCGTTCTGTACCTCGGTCACACACGATGGAGCCAGGTTCCTGCGTCCTTCCACCTCCACCACGCAAATGCGGCATCCGCCGGGCTTGTTTTCTATACCCATGTCGCACATCTCAAAATGGCACAGTGTCGGAATTTCGATACCTGCTTGCCGGGCAGCTTTTAAAATGGTGGTCCCCGGTTCTACCTCTATTCTTTTGTTGTCTATTGTGAGTATTATTTTTCCCATAGTCTTTCTTTTTTAGGTAACAGGCTTCAAACGGATTGAGCCTGTTGTTTGATATCCGACGGCCGAGATCTATCATAATCCGATTTCAGGCTGATCGCATCGAACTGGCATTTTTCCATGCAGGCGCCGCACTTGATGCATTTATCCTGATGAATAAAATGGGTCTGTTTCTTGGCTCCGGTGATGGCGTTAACGGGACAAACCCGCACGCAAGCCATACAGCCCACACAGTTTTCATCATCAATAACATAATAAAGCAGGTTCTTGCATTTGCCAGACCGGCATTTTTTATCGAATACGTGCTCTTTGTACTCTTCGTTAAAATTGTTTAGCGTCGACAGTACCGGATTGGGGGACGTTTGTCCCAGTCCGCATAACGATGTATCTTTAATTACGTTGGAAAGGTTATGGAGTTTTTCCAAATCTTCTCCGGTTCCTTTTCCGTCACAGATCCGTTCCAGCGTTTCGTACAATCGCTTGTTTCCGATACGGCAGGGTGCGCACTTCCCGCACGACTCTTCCACGATAAAGTCGAGGTAAAATTTCGCAACGGAAACCATGCAATCCTCTTCGTCGAGCACGATCATGCCACCCGACCCCATCATGGAACCGGCAGCCGTAAGGCTTTCGTAATCGATGGGCGTATCCAGGTGTTTTTCCGTTAAGCAACCGCCTGATGGACCCCCTGTCTGTACGGCCTTGAATTTTTTACCTCCCTTGATGCCACCGCCAATTTCATAAATAATTTCACGGAGCGTAATTCCCATTGGCACTTCAATCAGTCCGACGTTATTGATTTTTCCGGCAAGGGCAAACACTTTTGTTCCTTTCGACTTTTCGGTTCCGATGGAAGAGAACCATTCTGCCCCTTTTAACAGGATGACAGGTATATTGGCAAGCGTCTCCACGTTGTTTACGTTGGTGGGTTTTCCCAGGTACCCTTTTTGGGCCGGGAATGGCGGTTTGTTGGAAGGTTCACCGCGCTTTCCCTCCATCGAGTGAATAAGCGATGTTTCCTCGCCGCAAACAAACGCACCTGCACCGTAACGAAGGTTTATATCGAAACTGAAACCGGTTTCAAAAATATTTTCACCCAGCAAGCCGTATTCACGTGCCTGCTTTATCGCAATCTTCAGGCGCTTGATGGCCAACGGATATTCCGCCCGGATATAGATCAATCCTTTTGTCGCGCCTATGCAGTATCCACAGATAGCCATGGCTTCGAGAATACTGTGCGGATCACCTTCAAGGATCGAGCGGTCCATAAATGCACCGGGATCGCCTTCATCGGCATTACACACCACGTATTTCTGGTCTGCATCGTTCTTGCTGGCAATTTCCCATTTTATGCCGGTCGGGAAACCGGCGCCCCCACGTCCCCTCAATCCCGATCTCTTAATGATTTCAATGGTCTCCTGCGGGGTAAGTTCGGTCAGGGCCATCCCCAACGCCTGGTAGGCGTCGCGGGCAATGGATTCATCAATATTCTCGGGATCAATGGTCCCGCAATTCCGCAATGCAATACGAAGCTGTTTTTTGTAAAATCCCATGTGTTTCGAATCCAGAATATGTTCTTCGGTCTCCGGGTCCAAATAGAGCAACCGATGTACGCTGCGTCCCTTGATAATGTGCTCATCAACAATTTCGCGGATATCTTCGGGTTTGACCTGGGTATAGAAAGTGTTATCGGGAAGTATTTTCACGATGGGTCCTTTCTCGCAAAACCCAAAACATCCGGTTTTGATGACCTGTACATCATCTTTCAACCCCTTTCGGTCCAGTTCATCCTGCAGCATCTCGTAGATCAGTCCGCTTTGTGAAGACTGACAGCCGGTTCCTGCACAAACGAGCATATGTATTTTGTACTGACTCATAAACAACTATTTTTCGTTAATGTGTATTGGTAATCGTGTTGTAGTTTTGCGGTATAATGCCGTCCACCAGCTCCCCTTGCTTAATGTAGTGTTCGATGATCTCATCCGCTTTCCGGGGATCGACATAGCCGAACACGATCGGGTCTTTTCCGGGGATAGTGATTTCTACGGTAGGTTCCGCGAAGCAATAACCCATACATCCGGTTTGCGTCACAACAGCACCGATGCCGCGCTTGGGCAATTCGCGCACAAAGAAATCCATCACGTTTTTTGCCCCCGATGCAATGCCGCAAGTGGCCATCGCCACCTTTACCTGCACTTGCGAATCGGGATTTTCGGCCTTGTCTCTGAGGTCGATCTGAGTTTTGACTTCTTCCTGTTTGCGTTTCAGGTCAGCCAATGTTTTAATTCCTGCCATAATAGTAAGTTTAAATTAATCTGTTCAACATAAGTAGCTCTTCACGCTTCTGTTCAGGTATAACTCTTTCAGGTTTTCCTGGATATATTCTTTTACAGCCGGTGCCATTTCGTTTTTCGAAAATTCCGTGACTCCCTGTTCTGCCCATTCTCCTGTATCGATTGAGAAATCATTTTCGTCCAGCTTATACCTGAAGCTGAACCGGATTCCGGGATTGGCTATCAACAGCAACACCAGGTATCCGGCCAGATCACCCAACGGGAGGCAATCGGGATTATCGGTTCTGTAAACCGCTTCAATCGTGGTCCCAACTCCCGGGCTCGATGCCACTTTCAAAAAACCGCCTGTCTGCTCGCTCGACATTTTCAGGAACGGTACTCCCAAGCCTACCCTTCGGGTAGTTCGCGTGGTAAAGAACGGATCCTCCAGCTTCTCTACCGTTTCGGGAGTCATCCCCGAACCGTTGTCTCTTATCGAAAAGGTAAGTGTAGCATCCCGATTGTTTTCCAGAAATCCGATGTCGATCTTTGTCGCGTTTGCCCGAACAGCGTTCTGGGCGATATCCATCATATGCATGGCCAGGTCAACCATAAAACGCCATCTTAAAACTTTCCCAATTCAGTTCATCCATATAAAAATCGGTATGCATGCTGGCAATATGGCTCAGAAAATGGGCATCTGAACTTCGCAGGATTTTCTTCGTTGCAAGCTCGGGATGCTGCCTCAGAAAAACTTCGGGATCAGTTCTTTTCGAAACCTCCAGTGCGTCGTAACTTAAATCAAAAGGAATGAATCCCAGCTGACCGTAAATGCCGTTTTTCATCCGGTCAATATGCGCCGGCACGAAAATACCGCCCAGTGAATGCACTTTTTGCTGTACACTTTCCAAGTCGTCCCGAATCCCTGTATAGAGCGACTTTACTTCTTCATAGAGAATCACATCGTTCACATCCACGGCTACCTGAAAACCGAAAAGCCCAGGATCGTTCTTGATGTCCGGGATTTTCTCGTCCAGGTACTGCTGGAATCTGTCCAGTGCTTTCAGATCGGGAAAGTAGCACAGGCAATGCACCTCTTCTTGCGTATTTACTTCGCATCCGGGAACAACAAACAGACCGAGCTCTCTCCCTATTTCGACACAGGGCCTCACGTTCCGGGTGGAATTATGATCGGTTACAGCGATGATATCCAACCCTTTATCCCGGGCAGTCCGCACAATGTTCCGGGGGCTCATCTCCAAGTCTCCACAGGGAGAGAGGCATGTGTGAATGTGCAGGTCGGCCTTGAAAAGGGGCATGACGATCTGGCCTCTGTCAGCGCTACGGCCTAACATCTGCCGTCTAAATAATTGTACAGTTTCCCGACCGTTTCAAAGGCCGGCAAGTTGGATGCCAGCACCACAACCTCTTCCCTCTCCGCCTGCTCCAGTAGTTCTTTTTCTATCGGGCGCTCGTTCACGATGACAATAGCACTCAACTCCTTGAGCGAAGCTACTGCTACTATGTTTTTGTGGACCTGGGAAGTAACCCAAATCATTCCGTTCCGGGCTTTTCCCATCACATCGCTCAACAAATCGGAAACATAGGCCGATTGGGGAGTTCTGCTCAACCACGTTTTGCCGGACAAACATGCGAACCCCAGGTCTTCCGTCAGATTTTCAAGAGTCGGTTTTTCCATTCTGATGTTGATATTTTTGAAGTCGATCCCTGCCCCAAATCTTTTCGATAACGTGAAAAGCCTGATCGGGACTCAGGTTATAATTTTTCTCCATCACACGCTGCACAAAAACGCAGTGCGAAATAGTTGCTTTTTCCTTCACAATATCTTCCGCCAGGCTGCGGCAGGAGGGCGCGCCGCAGGCACCGCAATCGAATCCCGGAAGATAGGAGTTCAGTTTCTTGATGCGGTCCATCTTCTGAAGTGCTATTTCCATGTCTTCATCAAGCAGTAGCCCGTCACGCGGATAAACCGGGTCAGTCGTTGACACTTGATGCAACTCTTCGGCATAATCCATCAGGTCGTTCTTGCCCGATTTATTCACTTTCGTCAAGTGGGCCAGTTTTTTCTCCCGCTGCTCCAATCGCTCAACCGTCAGGAAACGGTTCCCGGGACAAAGGATTCCTCCGGCACAACCCTGATCGCAAGCGCGCATTTCAAGAAAATCGACACCGGTAACCCGACCCGACTCCAGCCTGTCCAAAAACTCCATGGCGTTATCCATTCCGTCAATGGCCAAGGCACGGCCCCGGAAGTATTGCTTTTCGGTTCCTGACAGAGACCAGTTCACGGAGTCGGGACTCATGTTGGCAAACTGTTTCGATAGCCGGGTCTCTTTTTTTTCCATCAACGTTTTCGAAACCAGGTTATACACCTCTTTCATATCTATGGCTCCGTCAATTGCAGAAACTTTTTCACCGACCGGCGCTCTTGCTGCGACAATCTTCGCAGCGCACGGCGTTACGTAGCAGATGAAAATATTCCGAGGATCGATTCCGGCTTTTTTTTTCGACTTGCGCACATACAGTGCGGCTATGTCGTGGGGTGCTTTTATCTGCAGGATCTGACCGGTAAGCGATGGGTAATGGACCTGAATAAGCCTGACAATCGCAGGACAAAACGAACTGATGACCGGCCGGGCAACATTCTCCACTTCAACGGCAAGCCTTGCGTATTCTTTCTTCATGAAGTCCACTGCCTGCTCCACCTCCAGCACCTCGTCGAAGCCGAGCTGCCTGACCGCCTCCATGATTTCGGAAGCCGAGTGTTCCGAGGGGAACTGGCCGATAAAAACCGAGGGAACCAGCGCAACGCGGTAAGCATCGTGTTTCATAACCGACAAACCGTCATCTTTAACGTAAATTGCCCGTACGGGACAAACACGATAACACTCACCGCAATCCACACACCGCTCAGGCATAATGCCGGCATGCCCCTCGACGATGCGGATGGCCTGTGTAGGACAAACCTGCATACAGTGTGAACATCCGATACATTTGTCGGTATCGATCCGAATAGCGTGTGTGTAATCCCGGTCTTTCATATTTTTCATTGACTTCAGATTGCAGATTGCCTTGTTGTCTGGTATCTATTTCAAAACTTCACTGTCATCTCTAACGTAGTACCCTTACCTGGAAGCGATGTAAGGTACATTTCATCGGTATTCCGTTTTATGTTGGGCAATCCCATTCCGGCACCAAACCCCATTTGACGGACCTCCTCCGATGCCGTGGAAAAACCTTCCTGCATGGCCCTTTCAATGTTTTCAATGCCGGGGCCTTCGTCTTCCAGCAAAATTTTTATTCGTTGAGCGTCCAGATCTACTCTCATTACTCCCTTGTAGGCATGCGCCACTACATTTACTTCAGCCTCGTACAATGCAACGGCAATCTTACGGACAATCTGGGGATCGATATTCAGTTGCTTGAGTATTTTTTTTATATCCGAGCTCGCTTTTCCGGCTGAACTGAAATCTCCACCCTCTATTTCGTACTCAAACTGCATATCAAAAAATGGGCATAATCCCGCTGCTGTATAACCTGCCCGAGACTTCAAAAAGGGTAAGGGGTGTTGTTATAAGCGAAATGTTATTTTCAACGGCAAGGGTTATCATCTCATCGGTAACTTTTTTGCCGCGGGCAAATACAATACATTCGATATTCGACATCTCAGCTGTCCGCAACGTCTGAACCGTAGATAAACCGGTAATGAGAATCGTCTTTTCCATGTTGAAGCGCAATACATCACTCATCAGATCCGACGCAAAAGCATAAATAAATTCCTGTGGCGTGTCGCACTCCTGGCAAATGGTACCTTTCACCAATTCGTTCACCGTGTATAAATTCATAGGGTTAGACTTTAAAACCTCCTGTCTTTTTGCTTTAAATAAACATCAAAAACGCAGCCATTTTGGCAATAAAAGACTATTTTGTTAAATTGAAATTTACAATAATAACAATCCACCAGCACAGCTGTTTATATAACAACCTGATGATAAATGAACTAATACCATTTTACTGAATCCTATTACAAAGTAAGTCATTTTATTCAAATAAATGAAATTTTCGGGTGATAAATTGCTGTGCTGAAATTCAATACATCCTCTCCATATAATGGGTGTGAAGTAAATGATGCGACATCTTACCCAAGGGCTTTTTAAAGAACTCAGCATAGATTGCGGCAATCTCCGGATTTTCATGCGATTTCCGTATCGCTTTATGATTGTCTTCGTAGTAAATGGAGGCAGCACGTTTTTCACGCGTTTCAGCATTGGTGGGAATAGGTTGTCCGCCACCGCCAAGACATCCTCCCGGACAGGTCATCACTTCAATGAACACGTAGGGTGAAGTGCCGTTTTTAATCTGTTCCAGCAAAATTCCGGCATTCTTGAGTGTATGGGCGACAGCTACTTTAATGATTGTTCCGTTTAAATTTACATCCGCCTCCTTTATTCCCTGAAAACCCCGTACGGATGTAAAATTGACGTCATGCAGTGTTTTTCCGGTATACACCTCATAGGCGGTCCTGAGTGCCGCCTCCATCACCCCTCCGGTAGCACCAAATATTACGGCAGCGCCGGTTGATTCACCCAGCGGGCTGTCGAACCGTTCTTCCGGGAGACTGGAAAAGTTAACTCCCGATTCACTGAACATACGTGCCAGCTCGCGTGTGGTAAGTGAAAAATCCACGTCAAAAAAGTGTTCCTCATCCTTCAGGCTAAGCTGTTCTTTCCAGTAATGGAATGCTCCGTCCATTTCAGGACGTTTCGCCTCGTATTTCTTGGCCGTACAAGGCATGATGGAAACCACAACGATGTTTCTCGGATCGACTCCCGTTTTTTCGGCATAATAGGTTTTTGCCACGGCACCAAACATCTGCTGCGGTGATTTACAGGTGGAGAGGTGCTTCAACAGACCCGGATAAAAATCTTCCACAAACTTGATCCATCCCGGCGAACAGGAAGTGATCATCGGCAATTCACCGCCCGTCCTGATGCGGTGAAGCAACTCATTCCCTTCCTCGATAATGGTAAGGTCGGCAGCAAAATTGGTGTCGAACACTTTCGAAAAACCGAGCCGGCGCAATCCGGCAACCATCTGGCCCGTAACCAGGCTACCGTAAGGCATTCCCATAGCCTCTCCTATTCCGACACGAACGGCTGGCGCGGTTTGCACCAGGACAATCTTTCCGGGATCTTGTAAGGCCGACCAGACTTCGCTTACCGAACTTTTCTCCGTTATGGCTCCCGTGGGGCAGACCAAAGCGCATTGACCGCAATTTGAACAGGCCACAAACCCCAGTCCCGAATCGAGGAAAGTGGAAATTTTGCTTTTTAATCCCCGTCCCGAAAAATCGATCGCCTTTACTCCCTGCATCTGGTCGCAAACGGCAACGCAGCGCCCGCATAAAATGCATTTTTCCGGGTCACGCACCAGCGAAAGCGATGTTTCGTCTTTTCTCAGCTGTTCTTTCCGGGAGCGAACGAATTGCCTGGCACCAATCCCTAAAGCATGGGTCAACTCCTGCAATTCGCAGGTTCCGTTCCGGTCACAGATCAGGCAATCCTGCGGATGGTTGGCCAGCAGCAACTCGACATTTATTTTTCTAGCCTGCATGGCTCTCGGGCTGTTCGTATAAATTTCCATCCCCTCGGTAACCGGAGTGATACAGGATCGCAACAACGATTTAGCTCCTTTCACTTCAACCACACAAACGCCGCACGACGCATTTTGCGAAACATCTTTCAGGTAACAGAGCGATGGGACATTGATCCCCGCTGAGCGGCATGCTTCCAAAACGGTAGCTCCTTCAGCTACATGAACAGGCCGGTTATTGATGTTGATTTCCATAATACTGCTTTTTTTCAGGTTAATACTTCACGTCACACCTCAGGCACCTTTCCACCTCATTGCGAGCCTGCTCGCCCGTAAATCCGAAGGAGATCTCGTTGAAGTTATTCACCCGGTCTTTTACCGGAAGTCTTCTCGGAACGTTCTTCAGAGCCGGCCTTGGATTTGCAGGCACAACGTTCCGGTAATTGAACGGTCGTGATAGCAGATAAAACCGGTTTTCACCCGTCAATGCCCTGTCCATCGCCGCAGCTGCCTTCTTCGCCATTCCCATCGCTTCCGCCGCTGTAGAGGGACCGCTTACCGCATCACCGCCGGCATAGATTTGTGGGTCGGATGTTTGAAAAGTGAACGGATCAATAACGATTCGTCCATCCCGGGTGAGCTCCAGGCTATTTTCGACCAGACACCCGGAGTCGACCCGTTCACCGACAGCCAGCACAATCGTATCGCACGGAATTTCCTCGAACACTCCAGTAGCAACCGGTTTTTTCCTACCGGAAGAATCGATGCTTCCCCGCATCATCTTCTCGATGCGTAACGCTCTGACCTTTCCTGATTTATCCGATAATATTTCACTGGGTGAAGCCAGAAAATGATAGTTGATTCTCTCTTCTTCCGATTCCGATATTTCGACAGCGTTGGCAGGCATGTCTCCTTTTTCCCGCCGGTAAACGACGATCACCTCCTTTCCCAGTCGTAACAGGCTCCGGGCCGTATCGATGGCCACGTTTCCCGCGCCGACGACAGCGACCTGCCGACCCACCTTCGGTGTTTTACCCACAGCCATCTCTTTCAGAATTTCAGTTCCAGAAAAAACGCCTGTTGCATCTTCTCCCGGAATTTCCAAATCGATACTTTTCCACGCACCTATAGCCAGGTAAATGGCGTCGAACTCATTTTTCAACTCGTCCAGGGAAAGATTGTCACCCAACCGCTGGTTGAACTTGAATTTCACGCCCAGTTTTTTTATCAACCGGATTTCTTTCCTCAGGACATGCTTTGGCAGACGGTAGTGCGGTATACCGAAACGCGCTACTCCTCCGGCTTCGGACAAGGCCTCGTAAACGGTGATATCATGGCCGAGGCGGACCAGGTAAAAAGCTGCCGTAAGCCCTGCGGGCCCGGCGCCCACCACAGCAACCCTTTTTCCGGTAGACGAAAGCTTCTCTTTTACCAGTTTATCGTAGATTCCGTTCTCTTTTCCGAGCTGATACAGGGTGTCTGCCAGGTACCGGTGGATCTCGCCTTGCGAGACCGGCTGGTCCAGCATTTCCCGACGGCAACGCATTTGGCAGTGGAAGTGGCAAATTCTCCCTATCGTTCCCGGCAGGGGGTTGTCGCGCAACGTAAGTTCAAAAGCTTCTTCCACACGATCTTCCTTAATCAGTTCAATGTAGCCCGGAATATTCATGTGTAACGGACAGCTGTTTTCGCACAGGGCCATAAACAGCGATTCGCACGTTCCTGCATGACACCGTTTCTCCCGGATGTGCTCTTCGTACTCGTGCCGGAAATATTTTAATGTGGTCAGAATGGGATTGGGGGCGGTTTGCCCGAGAGCACAAAGCGACGAGTCCTTGATAACACGGCTGAGCAACTCCAGGACGGCCAAATCGGCGAACGTCCCTTGCCCCCGCGTGATACGGGTGAGAATGGCCAGTGCCTGCGCCGTCCCCTCACGGCAGGGCGTACATTTCCCGCACGATTCTCCGGCGTTGAACTCCAGGAAATACCGCGCCACGTCCACCATGCAGTTGTCCTGGTCCATCACCACCATTCCTCCCGAACCCATGATCGCGCCGATACTCGCCAACGACTCATAATCCACCGGGGTGGAGAAAAACTCCAACGGGATGCATCCACCGGAAGGTCCGCCGGTCTGCACAGCTTTTACGCGTTTGGAAGTTCCCGTTCCCTCTCCGACATTGAACACAAACTGCTCCAATTTTGATCCAAGGGGAAGTTCTACCAACCCTGTATTCTTTACTTTTCCCACCAGCGAAAACACTTTTGTTCCGGGGCTTTTTTCTGTCCCCACAGCAGTGAACCATTCGGCACCTTTTTCGATGATAACCGGTATGTTGCACCAGGTTTCCACGTTATTGATGTTGGTGGGTCTCCCGTACAACCCCTTGCTGGCAGGATAAGGCGGACGCGGAAGCGGGCGGCCGGCTTTCCCTTCGATGGAAGCAATCAACGCCGTCTCTTCACCGCAAACAAAAGCTCCGGCTCCTTCAACTATATCCATCTTAAAACTGAAGCCGGTACCCAATATATTTTCTCCCACGATCCCAAGTTGTCCGGCTTGCTCGATAGCTGTCCGGAGCCGTTTCACGGCAAGCGGATACTCCGCTCTCACGTACGCGATGCCTTCGCTCGCTCCCATGGCGTAAGCACCTATCAGCATGCCCTCGAGCAGCATATGCGGATCGCTTTCAATTTCGTTGCGGTTCATGTACGCGCCCGGGTCGCCTTCATCGGCATTACAGATTATGTATTTCTGACGGGTATCCTGCTTCCGCATGATTGACCATTTTACTCCCGTAGGGAAACCTGCTCCTCCCCTGCCACGCAGCCTCGACGCCACCACCTGATCAACGACTTCTTCCGGCCCGTAACCCATAATCGTTTTTACCAGGGCGTTGTATCCTCCCACAGCGATATAATCAAGAATTTCTTCGGGGTCGATGAGGCCGGCATGACGCAGCACCACTTTTTTCTGGCCCTTAAAAAAGGGTACCTCATCCCAGTGCGGGACATCTTCGTATCCCTTTCCAAACTCCACCTGTGAAGTCAGGAAATCCCATTCGTCGATACGGCACAACAGCTTGTTTCTGTACAGCTTCTTTTTCTGCAAGTTATCCATGATACGTTTTACGTCCTTTCCCTCTACCCTGCTATAGACCAACAGGGGTTTGTCCGGCTGGTACAGCATCACCACCGGTTCTTCAGCACAGAAGCCGAAGCAACCGGTCTGTTTGAGTTTACAATCGAACGTATTCTCCGATAGGTACTTTTGGAAAAGATGATAAACCGTGCCTGCTCCATTACCGATACCGCAGGTCCCCATTCCAACCATAATCATGGGAGTTGACGGAAGAATCCTTCCCCTGTGCAGCTTGCCTAAAATTTCAATTTCGGACGGTTTCATAGCGGCAGGGTGTAGTTGCTGAGAATTTTCAGCAGTTTTCGGGAGTTCACGTTACTGTAAATAACATTGTCTATGGCCACGACGGGCGATTGCGCGCATTGCCCAAAACAGGCCACCGTCCTGACGGTAAACAGGTTATCGGGAGTAGTGAAAGATGATTCGGAATCATCCCAGGCGTGCCTGAAACCCAAGATGGCCCCGACATCATCCAGCAAGGCTTTTGAACCTTTCGTGTGACACGCCGTACCGCGGCAAACAACAATGGAGTGCTTGCCCTGAGGTTTCAAATTAAAAAATGAATAAAACGTGGCTACGTTGTAGACTTGTGTACAAGGCACCCTCAGTTTTTTCGATATTTCGGCCAACGTTTCACCCGGAAGATATTTCAGGGGATTTTTTTCTTGTGCTTCTTCCAGGGTAGTAAGCAACATACCGGGCTTTCCGCGGTGCTTTTCGATGATCTCATCAAGTACCTCCCCCGAAACCGGAGCGTTTGTCAATGTTTCCATACCCGCATCTTTTATTTAAAAAAATCAACCTTTAAGATTTATAACAGATTAACAGTCACTTGACTAAACACGCATTTCATCCTTACAAATGTAGTGTATTTCCTCCTGATTAAAGAAATATTTCTTTAATTATTTGTACCTGTTTTTCTATTTGGAATAATTCTACATAAAACGCCCGTTGCCTGTTGCTAAAGAGCAGGTGATACAACTATTGTCTATAGTGCCAGGCGGTGTGCTTTGAAAGTCTTTTCCGAGAGAGGGAAAATCAGCTGAAAATCAATTTTTTCATGCCTTTAGTTATCGAAAAAACCGCCATCAAATGGAACATTCAGAGCTTAGTGAACAGGAGATAATCCGCAGACAAAGTTTAAACGAATTAAGAAATTTAGGAATTGAACCCTACCCCGCAGCGCTTTACGAAGTAGACGCTTATTCCACCGATATAAAAGAAGAATTTGACGATAAAGAGAAACGCCCGGTCAGCATAGCAGGCCGCATCATGAGCCGCCGCATTATGGGAAAAGCTTCTTTCATCGAATTGCAAGACTCAAAGGGAAGAATCCAGGTCTACATCACGCGTGACGATATCTGTCCCGGAGAAGACAAGGAACTTTACAATACTGTTTTCAAAAAACTGCTCGATATTGGCGATTTCATCGGCATTACAGGATTTGTTTTCCGCACCCAGATGGGCGAAATTTCCGTGCATGCCGAATCACTGACCGTGTTGGCCAAATCGCTGAAGCCACTTCCCGTGGTGAAGATGAAAGACGGTGTAGCGTATGACAAGTTCAACGACCCCGAACTTCGTTACCGACAACGCTATGTGGATCTGGTGGTCAACGATAAGGTAAAAGACATTTTTATCAAGCGCACCCGTATTTTTAACGCCATGCGTGAGTTCATCAATGAATTTGGCTACCTGGAAGTGGATACTCCCGTTCTTCAGAGTATTCCCGGCGGTGCAGCCGCCCGCCCTTTCATCACGCACCACAACGCCCTGGATATCGATTTGTATTTACGCATTGCCAACGAGCTTTACCTGAAGCGGTTGATCGTAGGTGGCTTTGAAGGTGTTTACGAGTTTTCGCGAGACTTCCGCAACGAGGGGATGGACCGGACGCACAACCCGGAGTTTACGGTAATGGAAATTTACGTTTCCTACAAGGATTACAAGTGGATGATGGAGTTTACCGAACAAATGCTGGAACAGATCGCCACAAAAGTGTTGGGAACAACAAAGACAACCATCGGAGACAGGGAAATCGATTTTAAAGCTCCCTATCCACGCGTGACCATGATCGACGCCATTAAAGAGCATACCGGAATCGATATCACCGGAATGGATGAGGAACAATTGCGCGAAGTTTGCAGGAAGCTGAACATAGAGGTGGACGAGTCCATGGGTAAAGGAAAATTGATCGATGAAATCTTCGGCGAGAAGTGCGAGGGGAATTACATTCAACCGACATTCATCACCGATTATCCCATCGAAATGTCCCCCTTGTGCAAGCGCCACCGGTCTAATCCGGAGCTTACCGAACGCTTTGAACTGATGGTAAACGGCAAAGAGCTGGCTAACGCTTATTCGGAGTTGAACGACCCGATTGACCAGCGCGAACGGTTCGAAGAACAGCTCCGCCTGTCGGAAAAGGGTGACGATGAAGCCATGTTTATCGACCAGGATTTCCTGCGTGCCCTGGAGTATGGGATGCCGCCAACATCGGGGATGGGGATTGGGATGGACAGGCTCACGATGCTGCTCACCGGACAAACCACCATTCAGGAAGTACTCCTTTTCCCGCAAATGCGTCCCGAGAAAAAAACAAAGAAAGATTCAACGGCCAACTATGTCGAAACCGGAATTCCGGAAGCGTGGGTAGCTGTATTACAGAAAGCGGGCTACAACGAAGTGAAGAGCCTGGCAGATGTAAATCCCAACAAGTTGCACCAGGAGATTTGCGGGTTGAACAAGAAATTCAAGTTGGAGTTGAACAATCCGTCGGTGAAAGAGGTTGAATCGTGGGTGGAGAACGCAAAAAAAAACGAATTACTTAACGCACAATGAGTTCACTCGGAAAAATTGCTATTCTTGGCGGTGGCACGTGGGCTACGGCACTGGCAAAAATCGTGCTGATGAACGAAAAACACATCAATTGGTTTATCCGTCGCGACGATCAGATTGAGGGATTTTACAAACTCGGCCGCAACCCCAGCTACCTGACAAACGTAAAATTCAACCTGGCCCAGATCACTTTCTATTCGAACATAGAAAAGGCAATCAAGGACTCTGACACCATCATCATTGCCATCCCCTCTCCCTACGTGAAGCAGTATATGCGGAAAATGTGGATGAGCAGCACGTTAAAGGGAAAATTCGTGGTCTCTGCCGTTAAAGGCATGATTCCGAACGACAACATTGTCGTAAGCGAATACCTGATGAGCAATTTTAAGATTCCGAGGGAAAACATCGGAGTCATATCCGGTCCCTGTCACGCCGAAGAGGTCGCGCTTGAACGGCTCTCTTTCCTGACCGTTGCCAGCTACGATACAGGGAAAGCAAAGATGCTATCCGAAGCCATACGTTCGCGTATTATGAACACCTCCATATCGGATGATGTGGTAGGAATTGAACTGGCTGCCGTCCTAAAAAATATTTATGCCATTATTTCGGGGGTTTGTTCCGGATTGCAATACGGCGATAACTTCCAGGCAGTGCTGATGACTCAGTGCGCCAAAGAGATGAAAACCTTTCTCGATGCTATCGTTCCTATGGAGAGGTGCATTTGCGAACAGCATTATTTAGGCGATATGCTGGTGACCGGGTATTCGCAGTTCAGCCGAAACAGGACACTGGGTACGATGATCGGAAAGGGATATTCCGTAAAAACGGCGCAGCTGGAAATGGAAATGATTGCCGAAGGCTATTACGGTGCCAAGTGTATTCAGGAGATGAACAACCACTTCAAAGTGAAGATACCTATTGCACAAACGGTTTACGAAATCCTCTACGAAAAACTTCGTCCTCAGGCTGCAATCAATGAATTGATCAAAAATTTTTAATAAAATAAAACATGGATACAATAAAACTAGTCATCAATCACGTATATGATTTCATACCCGAAAAAGAAATCCTGAAACAGGCAGATAATGCAACTGCGGCCAATAAAGCACTACACGACGGGACACGTGCAGGAAACGATTTTCTGGGTTGGGTAAACCTCCCGTCATCGGTTACCGAAGATTTCATCCGGGACATCGAAGATACCGCAACGGCGCTTCGCTCCCGCTGCGATGTGGTAGTGGTGGTGGGTATCGGTGGAAGCTACTTGGGAGCCAAGGCAGTTATCGATGCACTTTCCAATTCTTTTGACTGGCTGCTGCACGAAAGAAAAGATCCGGTCATCCTGTACGCAGGAAACAACATCGGGGAAGATTACCTCCACGAACTCACGGAATACCTTGAAAAGAGACAATTCGGAATCATCAACATATCCAAGTCTGGGACGACAACGGAACCGGCCATCGCATTCAGGCTACTCAAGGATTTGCTTGTCGGGAAAGTGGGTAAGGAGGAAGCATGCAAAAGGATAGTGGCCATTACCGATGCATCAAAAGGTGCCTTGCGTACACTTGCAGGCACCGAAGGCTACAAAACGTTCATCATCCCCGATAATGTGGGCGGACGCTATTCCGTACTTACCCCCGTTGGGTTACTGCCCATCGCCGTCGCAGGAATGAACATCCGCGAACTCCTTCGAGGCGCCAAGGAGATGGAAGAAGCCACCGGAGCAAACACCTCGTACGAAGTCAATCTGCCCGCTATTTACGCGGCCATCCGCAACGAACTTTACCGGAAAGGAAAGAAAATAGAGATCCTGGCGAACTACAACCCGAAGTTGCACTACTTCGCCGAATGGTGGAAACAGCTTTACGGGGAGAGTGAAGGCAAGGAAGGCAAAGGCATATTCCCGGCCGCAGTGGATTTCACTACCGATTTACACTCGATGGGGCAATGGATCCAGGAGGGGGAACGAACGATCTTCGAAACGGTTTTATCCGTAAAGGAACCCAAAGAAAACGTCAGAATTCCACACGATGAGGCCAACCTCGATGGACTTAACTTCCTGAAAGGAAAACGGGTGGACGAAGTAAATAAAATGGCCGAGCTGGGCACGCTTATCGCTCATGTGGACGGCGGTGTACCCAATATCCTCATCGAAATTCCAAAATTATCTGAATATTACATCGGCCAGCTCATCTACTTCTTCGAAAAAGCCTGCGGGATAAGCGGCTATATGCTCAACGTAAATCCATTCAACCAACCAGGGGTAGAAGCCTACAAGCGAAACATGTTTGCGCTGCTGGAAAAACCCGGGTACGAAGCGGAAACACAGGCGATAAAAGAGAGACTGTAAGCGTCAAACAACAAAAACAGATAAATCGCTCGATCGCTTTTGGCGGTCTTGCGATTTTTTAATTATATGAACGAACAATTTCAAAAGTACTTAAAAGCAAACAACCACACCGGGTTTGACCTGAAAGCTGTCCTGTTCGATATGGACGGCGTGCTCTACAATTCCATGCCTGCTCACGCACAATCGTGGCAGCAAACAGTGGAAGAAATGGGGTTAAAGGTCAATTCCGAAGAGTTTTACCTGCACGAAGGCAGAACGGGAGCATCAACCATCCACATTATTTTTCAGCGTAATTTTGGCAGGGATGCAACGGAAGAAGAAATTCAAGCAATCTACGAAAGGAAAAGCGAACTATTCGTGAAGTACAACACGGGGGAGACCATCCCCAAAGCCAGGGAAGTCCTCGATTTCGTAAGATCCAACGGATTAAGACCCGTTCTGGTGACGGGATCGGGACAACCTTCGTTGCTGGACAGGCTGGACCATGACTTTCCGGGTATTTTCACCCCTGAGACAATGGTCACGGCTTTCGATGTGAAGATCGGAAAACCCCACCCCGAACCTTTCCTGATGGGATTGCAGAAAGGGGGAAACCTGATACCCAACCAGGCGTTGGTAATCGAGAATGCCCCCCTGGGAATAGAAGCTGCGACCAAGGCCGGGATTTTCACCATTGGAGTCAATACAGGACCGCTCAACGATAAAATTCTGGAAGATGCCGGAGCAAAATTGATTTTTCACTCCATGAAAGAATTGCTGGATAAGCTCCCCGAAATTCTGGAAATCACCCCCTTAATCTGAAGCGGTTTTGTTCCTTTTCGCAAAAAAATAGCTAAATTTGTGAAATTTCCAACGTAAACGGGCGACGACTATGAATATCAACGAATACGGTTTTGTCAGGGTGGCGGCAGCATCGCCAAAGGTGAGAGTTGCTGATTGTGATTACAATGTTTCGGAAATCAAATCAATGATCGACGCTGCAGAAGATAAGAACGCACAAATCATATGTTTTCCCGAGTTAAGCATAACCTCGTATTCATGTGGTGATCTGTTTTTTCAGACCGCACTGCAGCAAAAAGCCGTCGAAGCACTGTCCGATCTGACCGGTTTCATGAAAGAGAAGCCTTCGCTCATCGCCATTGTGGGGCTTCCGTTGCTGCTGAAAAACAGCTTATACAATGTGGCTGCTGTTATTTCGCACAAGGGGGTGCTGGGTTTTGTCCCCAAAACATATATTCCCAACAACAACGAGTTTTACGAAAAACGATGGTTCGCAGGAAGCCGTGACCTGAACGATTTTTTTACCGAGATCAACGGAGAAAGCATTCCTGTTTCTTTCGACGGAATGATTTTTCACACGCCGTTTGCTTCTTTCGGAGTAGAGATCTGCGAAGATCTTTGGATGCCCGTACCTCCCTCCTCAAAGTTGGCAATGCAGGGTGCCGACATCATTTTCAACCTTTCCGCCAGCAACGAGCTGGTAGGTAAAAACGCATACCGGAAATCACTGGTTTTACAGCAGTCGGGGCGTTGTAATGCCGCATACGTCTATGCTTCAGCCGGATGCGGAGAGTCGTCTACCGATCTTGTCTTTTCCGGCGCGACAACCATTGCTGAAAACGCCAGGCTCCTTGCTGAAGGGAAACGTTTTTCCCTGGATAACGAGATGATCGTTTCCGATATTGATATCACGGCTTTGCGAAGCGACAGGCTAAAAAACAGCAACTTTATCCCACCTCGGGAGAAATCGGTTCCGGAGATTGCATGTGCGCTGGAAGCGGTTTGTGTGGAAAGATTGGACAGGGAGTTCAACCCGCATCCTTTTATCCCGTCGCCGGAAAAAGAAGATGAACATTTAAGCGAGGTTTTCAACATCCAAACGGCGGGATTGGCCAAGAGATTACTGCACACGGGAGTGAAAACAATAACCATCGGCGTTTCGGGCGGACTGGATTCTACGCTGGCATTGCTTGTTGCCGTTAAGACTTTCGATTTACTGAACCTGCCGCGACAAAACATCATCGGGATTACCATGCCCGGATTCGGCACCACGGGAAGAACGTACAACAACGCCCTCGAACTGATGAAATCGGCCGGAGTAACCGTAAAGGAAATCCCGATTGTAAATGCCGTTACCCAACACCTGAAAGATATCGAACACGACATCAACTTTCACGACGTGACCTACGAGAATGCGCAGGCGCGTGAGCGTACACAGATCCTGATGGATTATGCCAACAAAACGGGAGGATTGGTGGTGGGAACCGGAAACCTCTCGGAGCTGGCGTTAGGCTGGGCAACCTACAACGGCGACCACATGTCGATGTACGGTGTAAATACCAGTGTGCCGAAAACACTCGTAGCGTCGCTCACCCGGTGGATTGCCGACACACAGATGGAAGAACGACCCCGGAAAATTCTTCTGGATATCCTCGACACGCCTTTCAGTCCGGAACTGTTGCCGGCCGACAAAGAGGGGAAAATCGCACAAAAGACCGAACATTTCATCGGCCCATACGAACTGCACGACTTTTTCCTGCACCGGATGCTCCGTTACGGAGATCCTCCCAAACGAATCTGTTTTATCGCGCAACATGCATTTGTCAACCGATATCCCCCGGAAGAGATCCTGAAATGGCTGAAAGTTTTCTATAAACGTTTTTTTGCCCAGCAGTTCAAGCGCTCCTGTATGCCCGACGGCCCCAAAGTAGGTTCTGTCAACCTTTCTCCCCGCGGCGACTGGCGTATGCCGAGCGATGCGACGGTGAGGTTGTGGTTGGATGAACTGGAATAAAATGCCCACAAACTCATTTGATTTCATGTATATTTCACTCTTGGTGAATGGATACGATAACTAAAAAAATTATGCAACAACTTATATCCCTCTTCACGGCGTACGCCGGTAAAACGAATCCCACTCTGGAGGCTCTGCCCTCTTCAGGATCCAACCGCAGGTATTACCGGTTGAGGCAGGACGAAGTATCGGTTATAGGTGTGTATGGACAATCGAAAGAGGAGAATCACGCTTTTATCGAACTCTCGCGGCATTTTCACAAGCAGCGGCTAAACACCCCCCGGGTGCTGGCTGTTTCCGGCGACGAAATGTTTTACCTTCAGGAAGATTTGGGAGACAGTGTGCTTTTCGATGCCCTGAAAGCCGGACGGCTGACAGGTGTTTTCAGTACGGAAGAAAAGGAGCTGTTGCACAAGACCATCGCCCTGTTGGCCGATTTTCAGGTGTTGGGGGCCAACGATCTCGATTTCAGCGTGTGCTACCCACAGGCCGAATTCAATCACCGTTCGGTACATTGGGATTTAAATTATTTCAAATACAGCTTCCTGAAAACTACCGGCATGGAATTCCAGGAAGATCTTCTGGAAAATGATTTCGATAAACTATCCCAACACCTGCTTCAGGATGAGTCGGACACGTTTCTGTACCGTGATTTTCAGTCGCGCAACGTGATGCTTGTTGACGGCCACCCTTACTTCATAGACTACCAGGGAGGGAGAAAAGGTCCCGTGCACTACGATGTGGCTTCGTTTTTGTGGCAGGCAAAGGCCAATTTCCCGGATGACCTGCGGTACGAACTCATCAAAACATACATCACTTCACTCAAAAAGTACAGGGAGGTTGACGAAGTCGCATTCATAAAAAAGCTCCGGCTGTTCGTACTGTTCCGCACGCTGCAGGTCCTTGGCGCCTACGGATTCAGGGGGTATTTCGAAAAGAAACCGCACTTCATCCAGAGCATTCCGTTCGCGCTCAACAACCTTCGGGAGCTACTCAGGAGTGGTTTCGACGACTATCCCTACCTGACCGGAATACTGAACGAGATGGTCGGGCTGAAACAGTTTGCCGACACTCAAAAACGCGAACTCGAGGTCCGGGTATTCAGCTTCGCATACAAAAAAGGAATCCCCAACGACGTATCGGGAAACGGCGGAGGGTATGTGTTCGATTGCCGTGCGATAAACAATCCCGGGAAGTACGAATGGTTCAGCCATTTCACGGGACTGGACGAAGAGGTCATCAAGTTTCTGGAGGAGGACGGTGAAATGGAACTGTTTTTGGACAACATCTATCCACTGGTCGACAACCACGTGAAACGGTACCTGGAAAGAAACTTCACCAGCCTCATGGTTTCGTTCGGCTGCACAGGCGGACAGCACCGGTCGGTTTATGCGGCACAGAAAATGACTGAACATATCTCAAAAAAATTTGGAATCAAGGTGTCTCTCGTTCACCGGGAGCAGAACCTGGAACAGGAGTTTAGAAAGAGATAGTATTAACCTCAAATCCCAAAACCCTGAACTTCCAATGAAAGCAATGATTTTTGCCGCCGGACTCGGCACGAGGCTTAAGCCCCTGACGGACACGGTGCCCAAAGCATTGGTCCCCGTAGCAGGGAAACCGTTGTTGTGGCATACAATACAG
Organism: Porphyromonadaceae bacterium; assembly: GCA_022840285.1. Lineage (GTDB taxonomy): Bacteria > Bacteroidota > Bacteroidia > Bacteroidales > Dysgonomonadaceae > Petrimonas. Next base: position 828 of record JALHIE010000046.1, on the reverse strand, counting down.
AAATTGAAAGCAGCGGGCTTTGATGAAATCATCATCAACGTGCATCATTTTGCAGAACAAATCAGGCAATATATACAGGATAACAATCGCTTCGGCATTCGCATCGAGTTCTCCGATGAAACCCGGGCACTCCTCGATACCGGAGGCGGCATTAAAAAAGCTGCCTGGTTTTTCGACGATGAAAAGCCGTTTTTAATTCACAACGTGGATATTCTTTCGGATATCGATTTGCAAAACCTCTATCATTTTCACGCCAGTAGCGATTCCCTGGTTACACTGGTGGTTAATGAACGGAAGACATCGCGGTATCTCCTTTTCGACAAAAACAATCATTTAGCCGGATGGATAAATGAAAAGTCGGGAGAAATAAAAACACCTTTTTCTGATTTCCACAACGACACCTGTAAGAAACTTGCATTTTCCGGAATCCACATCCTTCACCCTTCCATCCTTGGCTATATGCGGGATTTTCCAGATAAATTCTCCATTATTGATTTCTACCTGTTTGTCTGTAGCAAAGAAAAAATTTTCGGATATATCCCCAACAATCTTCATCTTGTTGATGTAGGAAAAATAGATTCAATAGCAGAAGCTGAAAAATTTTATTAATTAACCCTAATTTTTATCATATTTTAAATATTAACGACTTGTTTGATTATATTTAAATTATTTTTTTGTGTTAATAAATTTGTAAACCTTAATCACAAGCCATTTATTTTAAAAATTTATCACAAAAATCATCTGTATTTTTTAATTTCCAAAGCATAAATGTTAAATTTTTACTTTTTAGTAAAATATTTAAACAATCCACTTGTTATTAAATTTTTT